>JAODMG010000150.1 GCA_025464895.1 Microbacteriaceae bacterium
CCACGGCCGGCTTCGTACTCGCGGCGAACCGTGTGGCCGGGACCCTTCGGTGCGACGAGCAGCACGTCGACGCCGGCCGGCGCGGTGATGTAGCCGAACCGGATGTTGAAGCCGTGACCGAAGACGAGGGCATTGCCCTCAGACAGGTTGGCCGCGATGTCGTCGGCGTACAGGTGACGCTGGTGCTGGTCGGGAGCGAGGATCACCACGACATCCGCCCAGGCCGCAGCCTCCGCGGCGGTGAGCACCGTGAAGCCGGCCTCTTCGGCCTTCGGCTTCGACTTCGAGTCGGCCTTGAGGCCGACGACGACCTCGACACCGGAGTCGCGGAGGTTCAACGCGTGGGCGTGACCCTGCGAGCCGTAACCGATGACGGCAACCTTCTTGCCCTGGATGAGCGACAGGTCGGCGTCCTTGTCGTAAAAGATTTCAGTCACGTTTTGCTTCTCCTTGTTGTGTGTTTACGTTCCGTGATCACGCCGTGCGTGACCAACAGGGTTGTGCTTGCCGGTGCCGCTTGGCGCGACGACCCGTTGGTTAGTTTTTGAACACTCGTTCAGTGATCGATTTGGACCCTCGCCCGATGGCGAGAAGTCCGGATTGCGCGATCTCTTTGATCCCATACGGTTCGAGAACGCGCAGCAGTGCCTGAGTCTTCGCGGTGTCGCCGGTGACCTCGATGACCAGCGCATCCGTTGCGACGTCGACGACGCGGGCCCGGAACAGGCTGGCCGCCTCGAGGATCTGGCTGCGAGTGGAGTTGTCCGCTCTCACCTTGATCAGCATGTGCTCCCGCTCAACAGTCTGGGACGGGTCGAGTTCGACGATCTTGATGACGTTGATCAGCTTGTTCAGCTGCTTGGTGACCTGCTCGAGCGGGAGTTCCTCGACATCGACGACGACCGTGATCCGGGACAAGCCCGCGATCTCGCTCTTGCCGACGGCGAGGCTCTCGATGTTGAATCCGCGACGAGCGAACAGGCCGGCGACGCGGGTGAGCAGGCCGGGTTTGTCTTCGACCAGAAGTGACAGAACGTGGCTCATGGCTACTCCTCCTCCCACTCTGGCGCGTGGTCTCTCGCGTATTGGACGGCGGAGTTGCCGACGCCCTGCGGCACCATCGGCCAGACCATCGAATCGCGGCTCACGACGAAGTCGATGACGACCGGGCGGTCGTTCGTCTCGTTGGCCAGCTTGATCGCGGCATCCACCTCGTCCTTCTTGGTCACCCTGATGGCGAGGCAGCCGTATGCCTCTGCCAACTTGACGAAGTCGGGGATCATGACCGTGTCGTGGCCGGTGTTCAGATCGGTGAAGGAGTGCCGGCCGTCGTAGAACAGTGTCTGCCATTGGCGCACCATCCCGAGCGACGAATTGTTGATGATCGCGACCTTGATCGGGATCTTGTTGATCGCGCAGGTGGCGAGTTCCTGGTTGGTCATCTGGAAGCAGCCGTCGCCATCGATCGCCCAGACCGTGCGGTCCGGCTGCGCGACCTTCGCGCCCATCGCCGCCGGTACCCCGTAGCCCATGGTTCCGGCCCCGCCGGAGTTCAGGAAGGAGTTCGGCCGCTCGTACTTGATGAACTGGGCCGCCCACATCTGGTGCTGCCCGACGCCGGCCGCGTAAATGCCTTCAGGACCGGTGATCTCGCCGATCCGCTCGATGACGTACTGCGGCGCGAGAAGACCGTCCTCCGGGTCGTCGTAGCCGAGGGGGAACTCCTTCATCAGGTAGTTCAGCCTCGTCCACCACTCCGAGATGTCGGGGCTGGTCTTCTTGATCGCCGCGAGATATGCGGTGGTCAGATCGGCGATGACGTCCTTGGCATCGCCGACGATTGGAACGTCGGCGACGCGGATCTTGGAGATCTCCGCGGGGTCGATGTCGACGTGGACAACTTTCGCATTCGGCGCGAACTCGCTCGGCTTGCCGGTGACACGGTCATCGAACCGTGCTCCGAGCGAGATGAGCAGGTCGGACTCCTGGATGGCGAGCACGGCGGGGACGGTACCGTGCATCCCCGGCATGCCGAGGTGCTGTTTATGCGAATCCGGGAATGCACCACGGGCCATGAGTGTCGTGACCACCGGAACACCGGTCTTCTCGGCAAGCTCGAGCAACACCTGGGACGCACCGGCACGGACGACGCCGCCACCGACGTAGAACACCGGCCTCTTGGCTTCTGCCAGCAACTGGGCGGCGGCCTGGATCTGCTTTCCGTGCGCCTTGGTCACCGGGTGGTAACCCGGGAGGTCGAGCTTCGGCGGCCAGACGAATGGCGCGTAATTCTGTTGCGCATCCTTGGTCACGTCGACGAGTACCGGTCCCGGGCGCCCGGTCGTGGCGATGAGGTAGGCCGCGGCGATGGTCGCGGGAACATCCTCCGGCTTCGTCACGAGGAAGGAGTGCTTGGTGATCGGCATCGTGATGCCGACGATGTCGACCTCCTGGAACGCATCCGTGCCCATCGACGTCGAGAAGACCTGGCCGGTGATCGCGAGCAGCGGCACTGAGTCCATGTGGGCGTCGGCAATGGCCGTGACCAGGTTGGTCGCGCCGGGTCCTGAGGTGGCTATGCACACCCCGATCGTGCTCCCGGATGACGCGTAGCCCTCGGCAGCGTGACCGGCACCCTGCTCGTGCCTGACCAGGATGTGACGGATCGACGTCGAGGACATCAGCTCGTCGTAGAACGGCATGATCGCACCCCCCGGCAGGCCGAAGACGTCTTTGACGCCGAGCTTTTCGAGTGAGCGGAGGATCGCGCCTGAGCCGGTGAGCATTTCTGGTTGGGCGCTGGATGGGGCTGGCGTCTTGTGCGCCGTGGTTGTGGACGCGCCGGGGTTGGCGGATCCAGGCACCGGATTCGATTCGGTGGGCATCAAATATTTCCTTGGGTTGATGAGGCGCGAGTGGCGGGGCGCAAAACTACCCGGTGACCGCGCCCTCCGCGGCGGAGTGCACGAGCTTCGAGTACTTCGCGAGGACGCCACGGGTGTAGCGCGGGGGAAGTGGAGCCCAGCCGTTTCGGCGAGCTGCAAGCTCTGCTGGGTCGACCAGTAGGTCAAGCGAGCGAGCTGCGATATCGACCCGTATTAGATCACCATCGCGCACGAAGGCAATGGGACCTGCGTCCACTGCTTCGGGTGCTATGTGGCCGATACACAGTCCGGTTGTGCCGCCTGAGAATCGTCCGTCTGTCAAGAGTAGTACATCCTTGCCGAGACCCGCGCCCTTGATGGCGGCGGTGATGGAGAGCATTTCGCGCATGCCAGGGCCACCCTTCGGCCCCTCGTACCGGATGACGACGATGTCGCCCTTGCTGATCGTGCCATCGGTGAGCGCATCCATGGCGCCGCGCTCGCGTTCGAACACCCTGGCGGGACCCTCGAACACCTCGGCGTCGAAACCGGCCGTCTTGACGACAGCGCCATCCGGCGCGAGAGATCCCTTGAGAACCGTCAGGCCGCCGGTCTTGTGGATGGGGTTGTCCATTGTGCGGAGGACTTCACCGTCGAGCGCCGGGATCGTCATCTCCGCGAGGTTCTCCGCGATCGTCTTGCCGGTCACGGTGAGTGCGTCCCCGTGCAGGAGGCCCGCCTCGAGCAGAGCCTTCATGAGAACGGGTACACCGCCGCGACGATCCAGGTCGTTCATCACGTACTTACCGAACGGCTTCATGTCGGCGAGGTGCGGCACGTTGTCGCCGATGCGGTTGAAGTCGTCGATGGTCAGCGGAACCTCGGCCTCATGAGCGATCGCGAGCAGGTGCAGGATCACGTTGGTCGACCCGCCGAGGGCCATCGCCACGGTGATCGCGTTCTCGAACGCGTCTTTGGTGAGGATGTCGCGGGTCGTGATCCCAAGCCTCAGCATGTTGACGACGGCCTCGCCGCTGCGGTGCGCGAAGTAGTCACGACGACGGTCGGCCGCACCGGGACTCGTGGAGCCCGGCAGCGCCATCCCGAGCGCCTCGGCGACGCTCGCCATGGTGTTTGCGGTATACATGCCGCCACAGGCACCTTCGCCAGGAACGATCGCACACTCGATCGCATAACGGTCTTCTTCGCTCACCGTGCCGGCAAGAACGCCGCCGACCGCTTCGAAGGAGTCGATGATCGTGACGTCTTTCTCCGTACCGTCGCTGAGCTTGACCCAGCCGGGTGCGGTCGACCCGGCGTAGAGGAACACGGATGCCAGGTTCAATCGTGCGGCCGCCATCAGCATGCCGGGCAGGGACTTGTCACACCCGGCAAGCAGCACCGAGCCGTCGAGCCGCTCCGCCTCCATGACGACCTCGACCGAGTCGGCGATGACCTCGCGACTCACGAGCGAGAAATGCATGCCGACGTGGCCCATCGAGATGCCGTCGGAGACGGAGATGGTGCCGAACTGCAATGGGTATCCCCCGCCCGCATGCACACCCTCCTTTGACGCCTGCGCGAGACGCTCGAGGGAAAGGTTGCACGGGGTGATCTCGTTCCAGGAGCTGGCGATACCGATCTGGGGCTTGTCCCAGTCGGCGTCGCCCATTCCGACTGCGCGCAGCATTCCGCGGGAAGTCGTTGCTTCGATCCCGTCGGTGACGACGCGCGAGCGTGGCTTGATGTCGGGCGTTTCAGAGGCGGCTTCAGGCATGGAACGAGTCTAGAACTTCCCGGCTTGGCGGATTCTCATCGTGCGTGCCGCACCTATGCCAGTTCCCAGGGGAGCGCCGCTCCCTGCGGAACCGGCGAGGTAGGAATGACCACGACCGGCCGGGTCTGGCGATGGGCCAGGTGGACGGCGACCGACCCAGCGAAGAATTCGCGCATCCCGGCCCGCAGCCCTGGCTGGCGCGCCCCGACGACGATGAGGGCTGCGTTGCGTTCCTCGGCGACTCGCGAGATCTCCTGGGCCGGCTCTCCCGCGACCTCTCGAACGCTCCAGTCGACGGCGACCGTGGCACCGGACAGCACGTGCTCGAGGTGGAGTTCGAACTCCGGGTCGAAGACCTCCGGCATCAGGTCCGGGATCTCCGGGTCAAGCGGGAACGCCGCGATAGTGCCGTCTGCGAGGGCCTCGACCATGTACCGCGTCGCGTCGACGTGAACGCAGACGAGTTCCGCGCCGAAGTGCGCTGCGAAATTCGCGGCCTGGAGGACGACGGTTTCCGGCTGCCCCGGTGTGACGCCGACCACGACAACGGCGCCGCTCCCCCGTCCAGACCCTGCCGAATCAGACGCTGGCGAATCAGACCCTGGCGAATTCGAGGCGTTCATGTCGTCTCCTGTCCGGCTAGCGTCGTCGCGCGGCGATGTTTCCTCGAGTCTGTCAGAGGCGGCCCCGCGCCGAAAGGGGCCAGTGACATCCGACCGCGGAGCGACGCGATGGCAACCCCGCACCATCGAAGCTGCTCAACTCGACGCTAGACGGACGTCCCGATCCAGAGACCGAGGCCGGCCGCGAGCGTCGAGAGGATGAGCATCCCCAGGCCGTTCGACAGCGCGGCGGCGAAACGGCGTTCCCCGATCAGCCGGACGGTTTCGAAACTCGCCGTGCTGAAGGTCGTGTAGCCGCCCAGGAAACCGGTGCCGAGCACCATGCGCCACTCTTCCGCGACCAGTCCGCCGATGGCGAGTCCGGTCAGCAGGCCGAGCAGCAGCGACCCGGTGACATTGATGAGCGTTGTGCCGATCGGATACGAGGCCTTCACTCGCGAACGAACAACGCCGTCGACGAGCAGCCTGCAGGCAGCTCCCAGGCCACCGGCCAGCGAAAGCAGGAGAAAGACGATGACGCTCATCAGGTCTCCCTGCGTCGATGGATGCTCGCGCCGATGGCAATCCCGCCCCAGCTCGCCAGTGCTCCGATCACGATAGTGCCAATCGAATAGGCGATGGCGAGCCCGCTGCTGCCGTGCGCCGCGAGCACGCTGGTATCGGTCGCGAGCGTGCTGTAGGTCGTGAAGCCGCCGAGAAATCCGGTGCCGATGAGAAGGCGGATGCCGCGTCGACGCCCCTCGTCCTGCCCTCCCCGAGACAGCCCTTCGAGGAGCGCGCCGAGAAGAAAAGCGCCGACGACGTTGATGACGAAGACGGCCAGCGGAATGCCGTCCACGCTGGGGATCACGAGCGCGAGGCCTTCGCGCGCGGCGGTCCCGACCGCGCCACCGGCGAAGACAATCGCGAGGTAGCGCCAGTTCAGATGGATGGGGAGATGGCGGCCGCCGCGATCCATCACCGATCTCGCAGCTCGGCCAGCACGTGCAGCGCCTGCGCGATATCGATCGGACCGGGAACGCGGAAGGCGGCGATCGTCTCCCCATTGCCACTCTTCAGCCCGAGATCTCCTTCGCCGAGCGCGGCGAACGCATCCTCGTCCGTGACATCATCGCCTGCATAGAAGACCGCGGTCGCACCGGTGTACTCGCGCAGGTGCTCAATCGCTTCACCCTTTGTGGTGGAGCGCACCGAGAACTCGAGCACGTTCTTACCGTTTCGCACCGTCACATCCGGCAGTTCCGCGACCGTTTCGCTCAGGGCGACCAGGTGGGCGATCCGACTGTTGCTTTCCGTCGCGAGCCTCGTGTGCAGCGCGAATCCGGCTGGCTTGTGTTCGAGCCAGACCTCGTCGATCGAGTCGGCCACCTCGCCGAGGACACCACCGAGCACGTCAACCTGTTTCAGTTCTGCCGTGTCAAGGGAGAGTCGGATGTCCGGGGTGTCCAGCCGGAACTCGATTCCGTGCGATCCGATCAGCAGCGTGGAGTCCGGCAGATCCGCGACCTGCTCGAGGCTCGCCAGCGCCCGCCCGGACACCAGCGCGACGCGGGTGTTCGGAATGGCGAGGAGCCGGAGCACCGCGGCCCGCGCCTCGGGGATTGCCCTGGCCAACTCCGGATCGTCCACCTCGGGCGCGAGGGTGCCGTCGAAGTCGAGTGCGACGAGCAGGCGCCTGGTGTGCGCCAATTCCAGAAGGGCGTCCACGAGCGGCGGGGGCAGGGGCGGTGTCATCTGAGAGTCCGCGTCATCTGGGCGGCTGGCGATCCGTCGATCGAAGCTGCTTGCTGTTGGTGAGCTCCTGCAAGAACTGCGACGACCACTTCGCGACGTCATTCTCGAGCACGCGTTTGCGGAGCGACCGCATCCTGGCGACCCGCTCTGTGCTCGGCATCGCGATGGCGCGGAGGATCGTGTCTTTCAACCCGTCGATGTCGTGCGGGTTGATCAGGAGTGCGCGCTTCAGCTCGTCGGATGCCCCGGTGAACTCGCTCAGGATCAGCACGCCGTCGTCATCGAACCGGCAGGCGACGTACTCCTTCGCGACCAGGTTCATGCCGTCCCTCAGCGCCGTCACGAGCATGATATCCGCCGCAAGGTAGAGGGCGACCATCTCCTCGCGGGGGTAGCCGTGGTGGTGGTAGCTGATCGCCGTGTGGCTGATCGTCGCGAAGTCGCCGTTGATTCGGCCGACCGTGAGCTCGATCTCGTCGCGGAGGGACATGTACGCCTTGACCCGCTCCCGGCTGGGGTTCGCGACCTGCACCAGGGTGACATCCTCGACCTGCAGCTTGCCTTCCGCCAGGAGTTCGCCGAACGCCTGCAGCCGGTGGGTGATGCCCTTCGTGTAGTCGAGACGGTCGACACCGAGCATGATCGTCTTCGGATTGCCGAGATCCTCACGGATCTGGCGCGCCCTCGCCCTGATCTCAGGGTCGCGAGCGAGCTCCTCGAAAGTGCGGGCGTCGATCGAGATCGGGAATGCCTTGGCGATCACGGTTCGGCTCTCCCTGACGCCC
>JAODMG010000047.1 GCA_025464895.1 Microbacteriaceae bacterium
GTCCCCGGTGTTCCTGCGATCGATCGGGCTCTTGACGAGGGAGGCCCGCAGATAGCCTTCGCGGTAGCCGTCCCGAACGCCCTGGTTGATCGCGTCGTCGAGACTGCCGCCGGTGAAGTGCACGTCCTGGCCGACCGTGAGGAAGATGACCGCGTAGCCGGTGTCCTGGCAGAACGCGACCCGCTCCCGCGCGGCAACGTCGGCATTCTCGAGCAGCTGCGAGAGCACCTGGCAGCCGATGGGGGACCTCTCCTCGGCCAGGCCGCGTTCGAGCGCGGCAATCTGGTCCTCGCGGATCTCGTGGTTAGCCTGCACACACAGGCGACGAACCTCATCGGCAACAGTGCCGACAGAAATCTCTCGCATGGGTTCCATCCATAATCTAGGAGAAGTATGCGTGATCGTCAGAGTCATGCATAATGTGACGGTACCACTAACGCAAGCATGCACCAGTCAATGCGGAGGTTGCCGTTGAGCGCCACCAGAGATAGATCGACCTGACATGAGACCGCTCGAAGGAATCACCATCATCGCCTGCGAGCAGGCCGTCGCAGCGCCAATGGCGACTCGACAGCTGGCCGACCTCGGCGCTCGCGTGATCAAGATCGAACGCCCCGGTTCTGGGGATTTCGCCAGGGCATACGACGAGACGGTCAACGGGCTCTCGAGCCACTTCGTCTGGCTCAACCGCTCAAAAGAGAGTCTCACCCTCGACCTCAAAGACCCCGAGGACCAGGGGATCCTGACCGAGCTGCTGGCCACCGCCGACGTCTTCGTCCAGAATCTCGCCCCCGGCGCGATCGATCGACTCGGGTTCAACCCAGGGCGACTCCGCGAGCTGAATCCTCGGCTCATCGTCTGCAACATCTCCGGCTACGGTACCGACGGGCCGATGCGCGACGCGAAAGCGTACGATCTGCTCATCCAGTCCGAGGCGGGACTCGTCTCCATCACCGGCACGCCGGACGAGCCGGCAAAGTCAGGCATCCCGAACGCCGACATCGCCGCCGGAATGTATGCGTTCTCCGGCATACTCGCCGCGCTGTACAGCAGGGAACGCACGGGTGACGGCGCCGTTCTCAACGTGAACCTATTCGACTCCCTGATCGAGTGGATGGGATATCCGATCTATTACACCCGCTACGGAGGAACCGCGCCGCAGCGAACCGGCACCAGCCACGCCGCCATCGCGCCGTACGGAACCTTCGCCGCGGGGGATGGAACCGAATACGTTCTGTCAATTCAGAATGAGCGGGAATGGGTCGCATTCTGCGAGGTCGTGCTCGGCGATGCGACGGTGGCGACGGACCCGCGATTCGCGAGCGGCAGTCTTCGGGTGACCAATCGGGACGAGCTCCACACGGTGATCGCTGACCGACTACGGCCGATCACCGGCGAAGAGTTCGGAACGCGGCTCGGGCGAGCCAAGACCGCCCACGCACGCCTCCGACAAGTGGCTGAGGTAATCACTCATCCGCAGCTCATAGAACGCCACCGATGGGTGCCGATTCAGACGCCGGTCGGCCCGATCGAGGCGCTCCTTCCGGCGATCTCCATCGACGGAGTCGAGCCGCGAATGGACCCGATTCCTTCGCTCGGCGAGCACAGCCAGGCGATCCGCGCGGAGCTCGCCGAGGCACGCAAGTCCGCCACAGAGGGTGCTTGACTGTCGCCGCGTTGAAAGCGGACACCAAGACTGTCGAATGCGCCAACGCGAGCGCCGGGCCCGGCGGGGTGTCCCGTCGAGCCCGGCGCGTGCAGGCGATCAGCGATCGGGTGTACGCCGATCGGTTTGATCAGCCGTCGTTGTGGCTGGTCGAGCCCGCCGGAATGCCGGGGACGTTGTCAGGCCCGTAGATCTTCGTGTCCCCCGGGTACGGGGATGTCCAGCGATGGGCCTGGTACCACGTCCAGCGGTTCATCAGCTCCGGGTTGTCGACATCGGGCACCGCATCCTGCTTGGCCGTTCCGGTGAAGCGCTGCTTCTCCGACCACTTCTGCCATTGAGCGGCGACGGCCTGCTCTGATTGCGGAATCTCGGCGGCCTTGGCGGCGGCGGCGTTCACCGCGTCCGCCGCGGCGCCGGTCGCGCCGAGTGTGTCGTAGCCGCAGGCCGGCGCGGTCACCACGCCCTCGGTCAGCGGCACCTGGTTGGCCACCGCGTTGTACGGCGTCAGGTCGGCCTTGTTGGTGAACGCCTCGGTCATCGGGGTCGCCGCTGCGATCTTCTGGTTCAGCGGCTGGGCGCCGAGGATCTGCTCGATGGTGCGGACCATGTTGATCTGCGAGTAGAACGTGCTGACCGTCTTGCCGTGCACCGCGTACGGGCTGATCACCTGGACCGGAGCGCGGTGGCCGTCGACGTGGTCGGCGCCGTCCTGGGTGTCGTCTTCGGTGATGAAGATCGCCGAGTCCTTCCAGTACTGCGAGTGCGAGATCTCGTCGACGATCTTTCCGACCGCGAGGTCATTGTCGGCGACCTGGGCCTCCGGGTCGGCTGTGCCGCCCGTGTGGTCGCTCGACAGCCACACCATGTTGAGGTTGGACGGGCCGTTCTTCTCGAAGTTCTGCTTCCAGGTCTCGTAGCGGTAGGTGTCCGGTATCGCGGTGTCGAACGGCGCGGCGTTCGGGTCCGTGATTGCGTTGAGCGACGGGATGGCGGAGCTGGCGTGCAGCTGGAGCGACGGGGAGAACAGCTGGGCTGGGTCGCCGCCCGCCATGACGTCCTTCGCCGTGCAGTAGTACTGCTGCCAGGTCGCACCGGCCGGCTTGTTCTCGCCGTACTCGAACTCACCGAAGTTCTTCGCGGTCTTGCCGGCTGCCTGGACTGAGGTCCAGAGGAAGCCGGAGCGCTGGTGGCCCAGCACGTCCTCCTCCGTGTCGTATGAGCGGGTGTACTCGCCCGCGCTGGTCTCGGTGTACGCCGGGTTGTCGCCCTGCATGAGCCAGTTGTGGCCCTCAGCCGAGTTCGTCCCGATGTCGTAGATGTTGTCGTACAGGCCGAACTGGGTCGCAAGCGCGTGCTGGTTCGGGGTGACCTTCTGACCGAACTGCGTGAGCGACGGATCGCCGTTGCCTTGCTTCATGTCGCCGTAGAGCTGGTCGTAGCTGCGGTTCTCCTTGACTATGAGGAACACGTGCTTGATCGCAGACGGGTCCCCGATGCGCTTCGGGATGGCGACGACCGGCTGGTCGCCCTGGGCCTGCTTGACCGAGCTGGCGTCCCAGCCGTTCTGGGTGAATACCGCCGCGGTGTACTTCTGGATCTGCTTGTCGCTCGGCAGGGTGAACCGGGTGAGCGAGGCGGTGGTCGAGTGGGTGCCGTGGCCCGTCGCCGGTGTTGTGCCCTGCCCCTTGTTGTAGGTCAGCGCCGGACCGCGCGCGTCGATTCCGCGCGTGTTGGTGACCACGATCTGGCCGTTCACCGTGCTGACGTTCTCCGGGAAGTAGTCCGTCGGTAGGAGGCCGATGTAGCTGGCCGGGTCGCGCGCGTCCTTCGCGTTGACCGTGGACACCGCGATGGCGTTGGCGCGGCCGAGTGAAACCAGCAGGTGGTTGCCCTGCATGGTGATCGCAGTCGGCTGGTAGCCGGTCGTCGACGAGGCCCACGGCTGGGTGGCAATAGT
>JAODMG010000058.1 GCA_025464895.1 Microbacteriaceae bacterium
ACATCTGTCGCGTATCCGGGCTGCCTGTCGGGTCGGTCTACTGGCACTATGGAAGCAAGGCGGGTCTAATTGCGGCAGTCATGAATCGGGGGGCTGAACAAAACTTTGACCGGCTGCCGGGCTTGGACTCATTCAAAGGAAGTTCAGCCGAACGATTCAAGCAATGGTTTGATTCCAACACGGGCATGATCGCAGATCGACCCGACTTCCTCCGCCTGCATCTGAGTCTCTCTCTGCTCGACGAGGCTGAGAGCTCAGCGCGCGACATCAGCCTCAGCGTGCGCGCGCTCGCTCTTGAACGTCTAACCCTTGCTTTCCTGCCGTGGCTCAGAGAACTGGGGATTGTCGAGGCTGAACGACACTCGAGGGAATTTGCAGCCATGATGTTGGCGACGGTTGATGGAGCATTCATAGCCCAGCAGCTCGGAGTAGCAACGGCCGACGCGCCCATGAATACCCTGTACGAGTGCCTCCTGGCCCGAGCTGATCAGCTGGGCAACAGCGGCACGAGGCTACCCGAGTGACACGGCAGTTGTCACCGCAAACCCTGCGATGTACTCCCTAATGGGCCGGTAATACCGGTATGTCACCTCGTAGTCGCCGTGTGCCGCAAGCGCGGAATATGCTGCGATCCAGGTGCGTACCTCGTGCGACGAGTTCCCGGCTACTTGGGTCATCCACGCTGGTTCCCACCCGTCGAAAGTCGACAGCTCCCCGCGTTCAATGATGTCAAGGAAGGTCGCGTCCCACTCTGGCGCGAGATCCTGAAACTCGGCCGTCCCCGCAGCGAACGATCGAGCAGCGTCGATGATCCGCCTCTGGCGCGCATCGCGAGCCTCTGCCGTGAGGTGCCTTCCCCCACCTAGAAGCAACGTACGTTGCTCGGCGGTGGCGGTAGCGATTTGCGGAATAGGAGGATCATGCGAAAGACCCCCCGAAGCAATGAACAGAACACGCTTGTCTGAATCACCGAAAAACTGGCCGACGGCCTCGCCCAAGCGTCGAATACGAGAAACCGGGCAGAACGGAGGTGCGGCCGAATTGACAAACACGGGAATCAGCGGCCGAGCTGCAAGATCGCCGAACATGAGCTGGATGGGCTGGACCGCACCGTGATCCACCTCCATCCGCAACGAAATGGTGAGGTCGATACCCTTGCCGAGCACGAATTCTGCCAGCTCACGCGCAAGATCTGCAGGCACATCGAGTGGGCCGGCTTGGCTACCATAATCGCCGACGCTGTCAGCCTGGAAACCGATACAGAACGGGGGCATGATGTCGTAAAAGAATCCGTTGTAGTGGTCCGGCGCGAAGTTGACAATGAGGTCAGGATTGTACTCAGACACGAAAGATCGAGCTGTGTCGAAAGCCACCTCAACCGACTCCTTGACTTCAGGAGACGGGTCAGTGAACTCGAGTAGAGGACTGTGGGACATGGCAAGCACGGCGACGGTCATGATGACTCTTTTCCGACGCGCCCAAGGAGAAATCCAAGGTGGATGCGGTCAAACGTGGCCGCGTCTTCGAATTGTGGCCAATGACCGCAGTTCTCCATGACCGCGAGCGTGGAATGAGGAATGAGGCTGGCAATCCGCTTTCCTTCGTCGACCGGGCCGGACGGATCTTTCGTCGTCCAGATCACCAAGGCTTCGGCCTGAATCGAGGCTAGTTCTGCGTCGCTGAGCATATTGCGCGCGCGAATTTCGGGGTTTTGAAGAGCCATGTTCATTTGGCAGGCGATAAGCCATTCCGGTTGTTGGAAGATCGCCTGCCGGGTGCGGATGAGATCATCATTCACCATGGTGGGATCAGCCATCAACCACTCGAGTCGGGCCCGCACGCGCTCCCAAGTCGGGTTTTCCGCTGCCTCCATCGACAGGGTGTACAGCCGCTCCATAACTTTCGGGTTGGCCATGGTGCCCCCCATTGTGTTGAGCGCGATTCGCGCGACCCTATCGGGATGATCTATGGCCAATCGTGCTGTAACCCAACCGCCGAGCGACTCTCCGGATATAGCGGCCTTCTCTGCACCAATGGTGTCCAAGAAGCGAAGCACGTGGTCCACGTAATGCTTGATTTCCAACGGATGCGTCGGCTTGGCGCTATAACCATGGCCAATGAAGTCGATCGCCCAGGTGTCGAAATGTTCGCCGTGACTTGCGAGGTTGCGGACGTACGCTTCTGCGTGACCGGAGATGCCGTGCAGCAAGAGGAGCGGCGGCAAGCTCTCGTTTCCCGAGTGAAGGTAGCGAGTACGGTAACCCTTGGCGTCAAGGAACCCCTGAGAGAATTCGACTTGGGCCAGATCGCTCCAAATGCTTCGATACGTCACGGAGATTCCTCCCTGATTCGGTTCTGTAGTTCAAGCGCGACATCAGTGATCATGTCCGCTTGGCCGCCGATGAGCTTCGATTTCCCACTTTCACGAGGATGTCTCGAGCGTCGAACCCGTATGTTGTCGTGCCAATTCCGAAGGCCTGATGAAGCTCGAATAGATGTGTTTGCAACAGCGAGGCCGCCGGGTTTGAACTGATTGTAGTCCCGGCGACAGGAACACATGGGAATAGGCGAATAGCTTCGCCACAACGAGGTGGAATCCATGTTCATGATCAGTCCTCAGGAAAAGTTGAGGCCGCTGTCGACGCTGAGTGCAACGCCGGTGATGTTCGATGATTCCGGTCCCAGAAGGAAAGACGCGGCCGAGGCGATGTCCTCAACGCTTTGTCCACGCCCCAGGGCCGTCTTGGATGCCAGAAGATCAAAAACAGTGTCCGGATCGTCGGTTGCCTGAGCTTCGGGGCCCCAGATCGCCGTCTTTATGGCTCCTGGACAGAGCGCATTTACGCGGATACCGTGCGGGCCGAATTCGCGCGCGAGACCTCGTGTGAGCCCAATGATTGCGTGCTTCGTGGCCGTGTAATGCACCCACAAAGGAAACCCATCCTTGCCGGCGATGGAAGATATGTTGAGAATCGCGCCATCGCCACGATCCAACAGGTGCGGGAGTACCGCCTGACTCATCAGGAATGCGCCGGTCGAATTGACGGCGAATACTCGCTCCCAATCTTTCAACTGAATTTCCAGAAATGGGGTCGCTCGCCCGATTCCGGCGTTATTTACGAGCCCGTACAGTGGCGCTTCAGTTGCAGCGATCTCTGCGACCACCTCGGCGGCGCTGGCGGCGTCTGACACGTCGAGAGCGTACGCGCTTGCATGGTAGCCAGAATCACGGATGCCCGATGCCGCCGCCTCTGCGGCGATCGGATCCAGGTCAGTGACGGCAACGCTGAAGCCGTCTTGCGCCAGCCGACGTGCGATGCCTTTGCCGAGACCACCGCCGGCACCTGTGACGATGACTGTCTTGCCGTTCAAATTGTCCTCCTCGCGGCCCGAATGGCCCTCAACTTTCGACTCCTGAAAGGCTTCCCCTAGAACAGGTCCCACAGAGATTCACGAGCTGCTAAATCTCTGGCGTTCTCGTGAGCGATGATGTGTCCGGATCGCATCACGTACGCCTCGTCAGCGATTGCCAGGACCTTTGCGACGCTTTGCTCGACGATGAACACGGCGACGCCGTCCTCGTCTGCAAGGTTTCGTAGGTCTTGAAACAGTTGGTCGACGATATTAGGAGCCAACCCGAGCGAAGGTTCGTCGAGCAACAAGAGCGTTGGAGACGACATCAAGGCAATTCCGAGACTGAGCATCCGTCTTTGGCCGCCAGACATTGTGCCTGCCAGCTGGCTCGAACGTTCGGCCAAAATGCTCCATCGGTTGAAGATCCACTCTTGGCGCCTCTTCCTGGTTACAGCGTTTCGTTCGGTAAGACCTCCAAGGGACAGGTTCTCAGCCACAGTAAGGTCGCCAAAGACGAAGTTGTCGGACGGAACGTACGCGAGGCCTGCTTCGACTCGCTGGCGCGCTGTCGCGGTGGACATGTCACGACCGTCGATCTTCACCCGCCCGGTCTTCAGCCCAGCCAAGCCCACTGTCGCAGCCATGGTCGTGGTCTTTCCGGCACCGTTGTGACCGAGCAGGGCCACTATTTTCGACCTCGCTACTGCCAGCGAGACATCGAACACGACCTTTTTGTTCCCATAGCCAGAGCCAAGTCCCGCAAGTTCCAAACGGGGCGCATGCCCATCAGTTGCATCGTGCGAAATGCTCCGCGGATCAGTTTGCGCTACCAAAATAGGCCTCCGTCAATCGTTGGTCCGCCAATAGTTCATGAATGGTGCCCTCTGCTGTGACTTTTCCTGTTTCCATGAAGTAGGCCCAATCCGCTAGCCGGCTGATCGCTTGAATGCTGTGCTCGACGACACAAATTGTGCGTCCGGATTCTCGTATCTTTTCGATTAGCGACAACATTTCGTCGACAGCGCTCCCCTCAATTCCCGACAACGGTTCGTCGAGCAGGAAAATGTTCGCTTTTGTGGCTAGGACTCGCGCGAATGCCACTTGCTTTTGTTGGGCAAACGCCAGAGAGCCAGCGTTGACTTTCGACGTGGGCTCGATGCCCACGAACTCAAGCCACGCCAATCCCTCACTTGCCAACTGGCGATCACGCTTGGAAACGCTTCGAGGCGCGAGAAACAGCGCCACGGGGTTTTCACCTGCTCGGTTTCGGCCAGCGAGCATCACATTTTCAAGAGGAGTGAGTTCCGGGAAGATGCGGAGATCCTGGAATGACCTCACCATCCCCTTTCGAGCTACGGCGGGAGGGCTCTGATAGGTGATGTCCTCACCGCCCAGGAGCACTTCGCCCGCGTCGGGCCGAATAGCTCCTGTGATGAGGTTGAACACGGTGCTCTTTCCGGCGCCATTGGCTCCGACCAGTGCGGTGATTTCGCCTTGACGAAGCTGAAGTGTCAGACCGTCAACCGCGACGACGCCTCCGAAACGCTTCGAGAGGGAACTCACCTGCAGCACAACTGGTGGTCTCTCGGCTGCGGATTGCGATTCTGCGGCGTCAAGCGGCACCCGAACTCTGTCGGAGACGCCAAGCTGAGCGAGAGTCATAGCGCCACCCGGCACAGTCCTTGGCACCCGGTGGCGTTCTTTGACAATTCCCTGGGGGCGGAATCGCACAATCAGTATCAGCACGACGCCGAAGACGATGGGGCGAATTCGAGCGGAGTCATCCGCCGACAAATTCAGCGTGGTTTCGAGGATCGGGGAGACAGCGATGATGAGGAAGGCGCCTACAACTGATCCGGGGATCGACGACAGTCCGCCCACTATGACCATCGCAAAAATGAGGAGCGTTTGGTTGAGTGAAAACAGGGAGGGCGATGCGATTCCGTTGAAAAGTACAAGCAGTGAACCGGCGAGAGCAGTTAGCGCGCACATCGCCGAGAAGACGAACATCTTCGTCGGGAAGGTGGATTTGCCGAGTGACTGCACCCCGAGTTCGTCGTCCCTGGTAGCGCGTAACACTCGACCGAATGGCGATTCGCCGATACGCCAACAAATGAGGGCGACAATGATCGCAATCCCGATCAGAAACGGAACGAAGTCTGACGGTTTGAACAGCTCTCGGCCTGCAATAGTCGGGAAGGGCAAGCCGACAATCCCTTGCGTACCTCCAAGTTCGTTCGTGCCAGAGGTGATAGTGATGACGAGGATGGAAAGCGACATCGTCAGCAACATGACATATTCGTCTGCCAAAGCGAGAATTGGCGCGCTGACAACAATTCCGGCGACCGCGCCTGCCGCTATCGAGAAGCACAGCGCAGGAATCGGGTCCCATCCGGCATTCAACGTCAGTATCGCGGTGGTGTAACCACCAATCGCGGCAAAGGCTGCAGATCCCACCGACGATATTCCGGAAAAGCCAAGCAGAATGTTGAGCGACACGGCGAGCATGCTATAGATGAGCGCCTCGTCGAGATAGGTGAACCAATATTCCATTTCAAGCCCTTCCGGCCGCGCCGAGCATTCTGAAGAGACCCAAGCCTTTTAGTACCAGGTAGACGAAAAGTATTCCGAAGACCACGAGGTTCGTCAGATTCGGTGGAATGAACAGTGTGCTGACCACCTGGACGACGCCGAGTCCCAAGCCGACGATGACGATGCGCAATGCTGGTGCTCGGGTTCCAGCCAGGAAGGCCACGACGAACGATGAAAAAAGCAGGTTGTATCCCATTCCGGGGGTTGCGGCATAACGCGCAGCCATAAAGCCGCCGACCAGACCGGCAGCGGCCGATGCGATGAGAAAGATCCACACGTAAACCGTGTCGGGTCGAATTCCCACCGCTCGCGCCATCATCGGGTTACCGCGCACTCCACGCACGATCTGACCGATTCGCGTATAGCGAAGCACGATCACGGCGATTGCTGACAGGCCCCCGAAGACCACGACGCTGATCACGTCGAGTGTGCTCGTCCTCAAGCCAAGACCCAATGGGATGGGGTTGTCCTGAACGAGAGGGAAGCCGATTGCGGACGCTTGGCGGGCGAACAAGACCTGGATCGCGGCTTCGAGGGCCAGCGTCAGCCCCAACGCGCTGATGAAAATAGAAAGCAAGGCTGCGTTGCCCGGCCGCTTTGCAAGTGGTCGATAGATGAAGACTTCCGTGGCGACACCGAAAAGTCCTGTGACTAGTGCGGCCGCTAACAGGCTGAGGACCGGCGGCACTCCGAGGTTCTCGGTGAGGACCGCGGATACGAACCCGCCGAGCGTTATTGTGACGGCATAGGCGAAATGAAATCGGTTGGCTACGTTCAAGATGAACGATATTCCCAGGCCGAGTACGGCCAGAGGTGCCCCGGCCGCAAGCCCCGTAATGAGAAGCTGGGGCAGCAGAGTTAGGTCCACGAGTTTGTTGCGCCTCTCCGTGAGGGTTGTGGGGCGGGCGTATCGCCGCCCCACAACCACAGGTGCTTCATCACTGATCGAGCTTGAAGTCCGAACCGCCTAGCCCAAACTCCGACAGTGTTTTGAAGGAATGGCTGGCCGTTTGATACTGGTAGACGCCCATGCCGCGACCAGCTACCGAATGGGTGGTCGGGTCGAACGAAATGTTGCCGTAAGGCTTTCCATCTCCGGGCCCATAGAGCGAGGGATACGAGGGGTCCGCGGTGAACGCGGCGAGAAGCGTATCGGGATTGTTGACGTCGCCTCCTTTGGCTATGACGCGCTGGATGACCTGCCAGAGGATGAAGGTGTCTTCGTAGTAGTTCGCTGAATAGAACGATGGATTGCCGTCGGCGGGGTATGCCTCTTTGTACGTGTCGACGAAATACTTCGCCCAATCGTTTGCGGGGGCAGTCGCCGGGAAGAAATCGTTGGCGAACGTGTAGCCGTTGATCCCAGACCCAACGATCTGGGCCAAGTCGGGCTGGTAGTCAGACCCGATTACCGGCACGGTCGATCCGGTGGCGCGAAGCTGCTTGAGGAAGTATCCGGGGTCCGTACCGAATTGGTTGTCCAGGATGACGTCCGGTTTGTCTGCAAGGATCTTGGTGATCGCTCCTGAGACGTCGGTGGCGCCGACTGGGGCGACCTCGAAATCTGCAAGAGTCAAACCATTCTTGGGCAGTTCGGTGCTGAGGATGTCTTTGGCGCTCGACGCATACCCAGCACCGGCATCCTGGATGATGACCGCCACCTTCTTTGCGTCTGGCATCGACGCCGCGATATGTTTCGCGACCCCGGCGTACGTGTCGTGCGGCGCGTTTGCCCGGGAACCGTAGAAGTACGGTTTTCCGGTCCCGAAGGTCGACGTACCACCGCCTCCGTCCAGCGACAAGATTTTGTACTGCTTTATACCTTGAAAAGCGGATCCTAAGACACCGATATAGGAGTACATCGCCATGTGAACGTCGTCTTGGCCGAGCTCTCGGGTCGTCTGCACACCTGCGCTCGCATCACCGGATTTGTGATCCTTGATCACAAAGTCAATGTGCGGGCCTCCCGCCGCTTCGATCTGGTTTGCGGCAAGTTGGGCACCCTGTTGCATGACCTTGCCGTAGAAAGCACCTTGGCCAGTGATCGCGAGATCAAGGCCCATCTTGATTGTGAGGCCCTTTCCGAGGGCGTGAGGGTTCGCGCCGCTCAGGCTGGTGACGTCTCCCTGCACGGTTGTCGTGTAATGGGAAGTG
Organism: Microbacteriaceae bacterium; assembly: GCA_025464895.1. GTDB lineage: Bacteria > Actinomycetota > Actinomycetes > Actinomycetales > Microbacteriaceae > Parafrigoribacterium_A. The sequence continues at coordinate 8,101 of JAODMG010000058.1, forward strand.
CTGCCGCTTCCGCCCCCCGTGGACGAGCACGCGGCTAAGGCGGCTACCGTCGCGACGGCGACTACGCCAAGTCGCAACGCGCGAACAGAGCTAGCTGTGTGTGACATCTTTGTCATCCTGTTCTTTTGGTTTTCTAGATAGAGGGTGGCGGCTCGAAGGACTGGTCAGGCGATCAGTGTTCATCGACGAATTCCGCGTCCTATCTCATGGTGCAAGACAACAGGGAGGCCTAGCGCAATGCGTTCCGCTCAACGGAATGGGGCTGACGTCCAGGTGGTGGTGCACTTTTCAGACTTGATTGTCACCTCCAGAACGTTGGAAGCCGTGCCGAAAGATGCGGTCGACGGCCCGTTTGTGAGTTTTACCTCGCCGGCATCGACCTTCGCGAACAAGGCACATAACGCACCGGCCGCGCAAAGCTCGTCGATCGCGTCAGCCGCCGATTGCGGCGACGCTCTCCTCTCGTCTTCGTCTCTCATGCATCAGTAATAGTCCTCTCAGACCAGGCCGCCACCTTTTACACAAACAATCTGGCGCCCTCCGTTGATTTCAGGCCAGACACCTGCTTGATCACCGCGATCCAGACCGTGTCGTCGGCTCCTCCTGGCCGCGACGCCGGGATGCACTTCAATCGGAAAGTCCTCACCGCCGTGCCGAAACGGCCGCGACACTAACGGCGATCGTTCCATTGATCGGTACGCCTGGTTGCACCGGCCTCTGGGTTTTCGCAGTGTTGTGCTGTCGACGAAACAACGCATTTCGGAGTGATGACATGAGACGAACACAAGGAGCCTTCACGAATGACTTCCCTATTTGATCCGATCGTCATCCGCGATGTCGTGATTCGAAATCGCCTTTGGGTAGCCCCCATGTGTCAATACACGATTCTGGAGTGGGACGGAGTTCCTCGGGAGTGGCACCTGGTGCATTTGGGAGCCATGGCCGCGGGCGGAGCCGGGCTCATCATTGCAGAAGCAAGTGCTGTCTCACCGGAAGGACGAATATCACCAGCTGACACCGGCATCTGGAATACCGATCAACTCGAGGGGTGGAAACGTGTCGTCGATTTCGCCCATACTCAAGGCGCCGCTATGGGAATTCAGCTCGCACATGCGGGGCGCAAAGCATCGACGTTTCCCGATTGGGGGCACGATGGGCGTCAAGGCACAATGGTGAAGGAAGAAGGCGGATGGCCAACCGTCGGTCCCTCCGGTTTGAGTTACCCCGGTCACGCCGTTCCAACGGCTCTTGATGTCGCAGGGATACACAAGATAGTCGACGAATTCATTGCTGCGGCGGAGCGGGCCGTTCGTGCAGGATTTGACGTGATCGAAATTCACGCAGCTCACGGCTACCTGGTTCACCAATTCTTGTCGCCGATATCAAACGATCGCACCGACGCCTACGGCGGATCCCTGGAAAACAGGGCACGACTGCTCCTGCAAATTGTCGCGGGCATTCGTGGCGCCATCGGCGAAGGTACACCGCTTGTCGTGAGGCTCTCAGCAACCGATTACCTCGATAATGGCTGGGACGAGATCCAGACAGCTACGGTGGCTGAATGGGCAGCCGAGGTCGGCGCAGATGTTTTCGACATCTCAAGCGGGGGGATCGTGTCGGGAGTGCCAATTCCGGTAGCGCCTGGATATCAGGTGCCGCTCGCTGCATTCGTGAAAGAAAGTGCCCATGTAATCACCACCTCGGTCGGACTCATAACCACATCGGCACAGGCGGCCGAGATTGTTGATTCCGGCAAGGCGGATGCGGTCATGATGGGCCGCGAAATCAGCAGGGACCCGCACTTCCCGCTGAGAGCGGCACATGAATTGGGCGTAGATGTTGGCTATTGGCCACCCCAGTACGTGCGAACCCATTGGCCGAAAGTCGGTCAGGTCGAGTCTGCTTTCAATGACGGTTGACCCCACATCCGAGCAGGTTCAATCTGGCATGTCGAACAGCTAAGCGCTCAGTCGGCTCCTCGCCGATGCATCGGGGAGGAGCTGGAGTCGCGCGACAGTTTCTCGCACGGCGATCCGTCCGTCCCGATTGGCGCCGATCGTTGATTGAGATGGCCCGAATCCGACGAGGTTCACCCGCGGCTCTTTGGCAACTTCGGTGCCGCGCATCGTGATGCCTCCGAGTTCGTTGCGGAGGTGCAGTGGGTCCAGGTGATTGAGAGCGGCTTTGAAGCCGGTTGCCCAGAGAATGACGTCGACCGTTGTGAAGGTGCCGTCGGATTCGCGAACGCCGTGCGGTTCTATGCGAGTGAACATCGGCCGACGCACCAGTACCCCGCGCTCCTTCGCCGCCAAAGTGTAGGAATTCCAGGGGAGCCCGGTATAGGAGACAACACTGCCGGAAGGGCGTCCAGCTTGAACGTCTGCAGCGACCTTCTCCACCACTGCTTTTCCCAGGGTCTCTGGCAGGAAATCCTCCGTGATGAAGACCGGGTCTCGCCGCGTGTACCAATAGGTCGTCGCGAACCGCGAGATCTCTTCGAGCTGCTGCACGGCCGAAATGCCCCCGCCGACCACGGCAACACGTAAGCCCCCGAACTCGTCGGCACTCACATACTGCTTGGTGTGTAGCTGTCGCCCCAGGAATGAATCAGCACCGGGGTACTTCGGCAGAACCGGATTGGTCCAAGTCCCGGTGGCGTTGATGACCGCACGAGTAAGCCACTGGCCGTTATCGGTCTCCACGAGCAGGTCCCCATCCGGGTCATCATCCGTCCGTCGAACCGCACTCACGTGCACGGGCCGCTCGATAGGGAACTGAAACTTCTTCTCGAACGCGGAGAAATAGTTTGGCACTGCTTCGCGGCTGGGTTCTCGTTCGTCGATCGGTGGTTTCGGGTAGCCCGGCAGATCGAAGATGCCGTTCACCGTTGCCATTCGAAGAGACTCCCACCGGTGCTGCCACGCACCGCCCGATGCCTTCTCCCCGTCCAGCACAACAAAAGTGCGCTGCCCCCGTGGCTCGTCCTCAGCCGACACGAAGCCTTGTCGGAAGAGGTGATACGCAGCGGACAGTCCCGCCTGTCCGGCACCGATAACAACCGCGGTCGCGCGTTTCACGTCCAGATCCACACTGAAGTCAACGCAGCGTCGGATGATTTCTTCCAGCGCGAGCGTTCTGTGCAAGATCCCACAACAATCGGGCAGCGCGAGATGGGCGACGCGAGTCGGAGATCGCGACCGACACTGTCAGTCTCAGGTCCTCCCCCTGCACCGTCAGCGTGCGAAGGCTTGGCTCTGATGCAACCAGAAATGCTGGCAGGAAAGCCACGCCGAGCCCGTTTTTCACCAGGGCGGAGGCATGGGCGATGTCCGCGGTTTCAAATCGGACGTCGCGGTCAAGGCCGACGTCGGCGAACGCTCGGTCGATGATCGAACGATTCCCATACCCAAGCGGGAAATCGATGAACCTCTCCCCGGCCAACTCACGAAGCCCAATCGAACCTCGCGAGGCAAACCGGTGTGCGCTCGTGACTGTCAGTAGCAACGGCGTCGAGTCAAGCTCTATCAAACGAACATCGGCCGGCGGTTGTGCCGAGTTGGCGACAAAAGCAATATCGAGTTCACCCGAGGAGAGCATGTCGGTAAGCCCGCTCGAGCCGCGCTCCGATGAACGGAGCACAACGCGCACATCTGGATTGGCCTCCGCAAATTCGCCCAACAAACGCGGAATGTCAACGAGTGTGACAGAGGTCATGAAGCCGACGGATACCGTGCCTGTGACACCTCCGTTTACCGCATCCACGCAGTCCCGAGCCTCAACAACCGCGTCGAGAACAGCCCGGGCCTTCGGAATAAGTGCGAGCCCTGCCACGGTCACTTGAATCTGCCTGGCCGATCGATCAAAGAGCTCCGCGCCAAGCTCGGCCTCAAGGGACTGGATCGTTGCAGAGACTGCGGATTGTGTCGTGTGCAAGCGAGTCGATGCGCGCGTGAAGTTGCGCTCTTCGGCAACAGCGAGGAACACAGCCAGGTGTCGAACTTCCATCCTCGAATCATCGCACATGGCGATTGGTCTCATCGAAACAAACCGTTGGACACGATCCTTTACCGCTCGCACACTGGAGTCATGACACACACACTGCACTCCGCGGCCCCGCAAGCCGCACGCCCATCACGACGCGGCTTTACCCACAGGTCAGGATTCTGGGTCGTCGCCGGCGCGTTCCTCATCGCGATGGCGTTTTCGGTTGTCCCAACCCCCCTCTGGACCCTGTATCAAGCACGCGACGCCTTTTCGACATTCGCCATCACCGTCGCGTTTGCCGCATATGCGGTGGGGGTACTAGTGAGCCTCTTCCTGGCGGGCCATCTCAGCGACCGGGTAGGTCGGCGCGTCATCCTTCTTCCCGCGATCGTCCTCGAGGTGATAGCCGCTGTTCTCTTCATCGTATGGAACACTCTTGCTGGTCTCATCGTCGACAGGGTCATCGCGGGGCTCGGCATTGGGATGATCACCGCGACCGCGACCGCGTTCATTTTCGAATTACACCGTCACGCACGTCCAGAGCAGGAACGCACGCGCTCGGACATCGTGTCCACGGCGGCAAATCTCGGTGGATTCGCTGTCGGAGCGGTAGTCTCCGGCATCCTGGCGCAATTCGTTAGCCATCCCCTGGTGACCCCTTTCGTCGTGTTCATCGTGCTGCTGGTGCTTGCGGCAATCGGCATCGCATTCGTCCCTGAGACAGTGAAGACGTCGACGGGGCGCACCCCGTACCGCCCCCAACGTATCCGGGTACCCCGAACTGCACGCGGAAAGTACTTCGCCGCAGCAGCCATCGCCTTTGGCGGGTTCTCTCTGTTCGGGCTGGCTACCTCGCTGGCTCCCGCCTTCGTCGCCGGCGATCTGGGGGTTACCTCAAAAGCCATCGGAGGCCTCGTGGTCTTCCTGACGTTCGGGTCGGCCGTCGCAACACAACTCCTCATTCGATCATCCAAGCTGGCGACACAAGTAGCGACCGGCATCATCATGATGGGACTCGGGCTGGCAAGTTTGACTTTCGGGGTATGGTCGTCGTCCCTGGCCCTCTTCATCATCGGGGGAATCCTGGCCGGTGGTGGTGCCGGCGTGCTGTTCAAGAACGGACTCCTGGTGGGTTCAGGGCTTGCCGAGCCACAATTCCGAGGTGAAGCACTCGCGGGATTGTTCCTGTTCAGCTATGTCGGGCTCGTGGTCCCAGTCCTCGGCGTCGGGATTGCCACATTGTTTGTTCCCCTGGCGATCACGCTACTGTGGTTCGCCGCATTCATCACCGCGGTCGTCATTGTTGGCGGCATCGCGATCATCCGCGGTCGGTGACCGGGGCTGTGTGGCCGCAAAGGCGATGCCCGGCGATTACCTCCCAAGCAGCGCGGCCGCACCCGTGGAGAGCATCGTCAGATCTGAGCCGACGACGACGTACCGGTATCCCTTCGCACGAGCAGACTCGGCGCTCTCTGCCGAAGCGGCAAAAATGCCCATCGGCACGTTATGTCGCTCGGCGGCAGCTTCGATTACCGAGACGGCCTGCTGCATGGGCTCGGAGCCGGAATCGCCGGGGGTGCCCAGATCGACTGACAGGTCGACCGGCCCGATGAATGCCACGTCGAGCGACGCCATGGCCGCGTCAATGTTGTGAGCGAAATCGGCCGTTTCGAACTGCCCGACTGCTAAGACCTCCGAGTTCGATCTCTCAAGATGCGCGGTCAGGTCCACTCCCACGCCGTAGCCCGCCGCGGCCTGCGCCATCGAAACAGAGCGCGTCCCGATGGGAGGATACGACACGAGTTGACGCAGACCGATGGCGGCATCTCCCGAGCCACGAGCCAACTGGATTCCGGATGCGCCGGCCTCCAGCAGTCGATTGATCTCGCCGCGGTCGAGTGTCGGCGTTCGCACCAGCACGGGCATTCCGCGACCGATTCCGGCTCGCACGATGTCGCACGCGTCGTGCACCGACATCTGCGCATGCTCGTAGTCGCACACCACGAAGTCGAAGCCGCTGATGGCCAGCATGTCCACCACTTCGAAGCGAGGGATCTTGAGGAACGTGCCGGTGACGGCACGCTCGGCCATCAGGGTACGGAGGGTCATCAGATGCCCAGCAGTTCGGCTGGGTTGTCGTTGATGAGTTTGCGCACATCGGCCTTCGGGAGTCCAACGTCGAGCAAGCCGCGCACGATTCGCGAGTAGGCGTCGATCGGGTAAGGATTGTTCGCCTGGCCCAGGTCGCTGCCGAGCAGAGTGTTATCGATACCTGCGGCGGTGATGTAGGTGATGAGCACGTCGAGGCCCCACTGGTAGAAGGACGAACGGTCGTCGTACTGGCAAATCGAGTGCTCAATGCGAGCGCCAAGCTCGACCCAGCGCCTCACCCGCTCCGGTTCGGCCTGGATCACGAAGTTGGGGTGGTTCACCAGGATGCGATCGATGCCCATGCTTGAAGCCTTGGCGACGAGGACGTCGATCTGGTCTGGGTCGAGGTGTCCGCAGGACATGATCGCGTCATACGTTTTAATGACCTCGAGGATGTCAAGCACCTCGGGCTTTAGCACTCCTTCGGCGTCGATGATGCTGATCTCGCTTGTGTGGCGGAGCCCCAGATTATTGGTCGGGAATTTAAGGTTCTCGCCTTCTGCCTCGTGAACATGGATGTGTGCGTGGCTGGAGATCGTGGGAAACCACACCATTTTTCCGCCCTGTGCGAGAGCGAGCTCCGCGGCATACGGGTTGAGCCCGCCCACATAGTTGTTGAGCGCTACTCCTGAGAACACGGGAATGGGGAGCCCCCCGAGCGCCTCTGACGTGGCTTGGATGTCGGTGACCATCGAATGGTGGTGGCTCTTGGTGAGGATGGCGCGGAATCCGGCCTCGTGCGCTTGCCAGGCCGCCTCGGCGATCGACAACCGGCGCGGAAACGGGGAGGGGCTGGGGTGCACGTGAAGATCGACCGCCCCGACCAATAATTCGGCGACCTCCGCGTCGTCGATGGCGATGCTCTCATGGTTGGCGGGCTGCAGCGTCATCGCCGCTCCTCTCGTCCTGGCAGATGCCGGGCTTGACGTGAATGGTGTGGGTCATGCTACGCTCCATTCTGTATAGCGCACAACTCATTCCGTTATACGGAACACAGATCAAAGGAGATCCAATGGCGCTCAACGAGCAGCTGTACGCGCGGGTCGTCAGTTTCGACGAGATTCCCGATGAGGTTGCCAGGCGCGGCATTACACGCAAGGCGTACGCGTCCGACCAGGTCATGATCGTTTGGAACACTGTCGAGTCCGGCCTTGAGGTTCGTCCGCACGCGCACGATGACTTCGACCAGCTCGTCTTCATTCTCGAAGGCAAGGCGAATTACTACGTCGCTGGCGAACCGCACGCAATGAAACCGCGGGATGTGATGCTCGTCCCCCGTGGTGCCGAGCACTACATCGAGGTGACGAGCGGGCCCTGCATCAACATCGATATCTTCGTTCCGCCGCGCAGCGACTACGCCCACCTGACGACATGGGTGGAGCAACTGGTCAGCGGGCAGGCGCTCACGATTGGCGTGACCTCATGAGCGCCGCGACGGGCTCTGCCGTCATCTACCGGAAGGCATCGAAAGAGGAGCGACGCTCAGTCTTCGGCGCGAGCCTCGGGTTCTTCATCGACATGTTCGACATCTACCTGCCGGTCATAGCACTGGCACCGGCGCTGGCCTATTTCATGCCTGAATCGATGAACCCCGCGGTAAAGGCGATTCTCGCAGGCCTGATCTTTGCGGCCACGCTCATAGCCAGGCCGATCGGTTCAATCATCTTCGGGCATCTGGGCGACCGCATCGGCCGGAAGAAGGCGACGGTCATCGCTGTCGGCGGAGCCGGGGTGGGCACAGGCATCATCGCACTGTTGCCCGGCTATGAGCAGCTGGGCATCCTCTCGGTCGTGCTGTTGATCATCTTGCGCTTCATCGATGGCGTGTTCCTCGGCGGTGAGTACACCGGCGCGGTCCCTCTCGCAATGGAACACTCCGCACGCTCGCACCGTGGGCGAAATGCCGGACTCATCGCATTCGGCTTTCCCGCCGCGTACGTCATCATCTCGCTCCTGACTCTCCTAGTACTGCAGTTCGCCCCTGCGGGCGACCCTCTATCGACATACTCACAATGGGGGTGGCGGATCGCTTTCGGCTTCGGCGCGCTCATCTCGATTGCGTTCGCCATCTACTACTCGAAAACCGTTCACGAGTCGCCTGAGTGGCAGAAAACCGCGGCAATCACCCTCCCCGGCGGCGCGCGGAAAAAGCCCAACCCGATCAAGGAATTGCTCACGGGCAAGCACCGTGCGTCGCTGTTGCAGGCATTCATCCTGATGACGGGCGTGTGGTTCTCATCGAACGCGTCGATCGTCATCCTGCCATCGACCGTCGCGGCGACATCCGGCCTGACTGCCGTCGACACGTCGCTCGCCCTGGTCCTGGCGTTTCTGGTTGTATGCGTGGCATATCCCCTCTTCGGGATGCTCTCGCAGCGGATCGGGCGGCGCGCGTTCTTCGCCTGGTGCGGTATTGGATCCATCGTGACAATTCCGTTCTATCTCCTCTTCGCTTCCGGCGCGGTCAGGGGATTCTGGGCGGTCACCGCGGTTATCGCGACGGTTGCGCTCCTGGGCGTGCCAGCCTTCGGCGCCATTGGCGCCTACATGGCGGAGCGCTTCCCCATCTCGATTCGGGCAACCGGATATGGCATCGGATACTCGCTGGCGCTCATCATTCCCTCGTTTTATGCGTTCTACACGGCTGGGCTCTCGGCGATCATGCCAATGAAGTACGCACCGACCGTGCTGCTCGGGATTGGTGCGATCCTGCTGATCGTCGGCGGTCTCTGGAGCCCGGAAACCAGGGATGTGGATCTCGGCGCGGACGCGGATGACATCGTCGGTGGAAGCTCGGCCGGAACGACCTCGGCCTCGCGGCCCACCCGAGTCGCCTCGTCGTCCTGATGGCGGCCCCACGGAGGCTGGCATGGCGACAAGTAGGCTGAGCCTCATGACCGAATCCGCGCCTCGCCCCGAGAACGGGGAGAGGCTGCAGGTGGTCGCTCGAACCGCGCACATCCTCAGAATGTTCGATGCTGAAAAGCCGGACCTGCGGATCAGCGACGTCGCCGAAGAATTGCAGATCGGGCGCACCTCGGCTCATCGCTACCTTCAATCGATGGCAGCGGAGGGATTCCTCCACCAGGTGGGTGACGGCTCATATCGCCTGGGACCGCTCCTCGTTGGCCTCGGTGCGACCATGCTCTCGAGTACCCGTCTGATCGAGACGGCCGAACCGTTTCTCGCCCAACTCGCAGAGGCGAGCGGCGAGACGGCAGTGCTCGGCATCTGGACCGGCGCGAACGCGATTGCGTTGCTCTGCAAAGAGCCGCCCGGCAGGCCGGTTAATATGACCGTTCGCATCGGCTCCGCGCTTCTCGTCGACTCCGCCCAAGGAATCTGCTTTCTCACCTACCTCGACGACGAAGCGACAACGGCTCGGGCACTGCGTACCGCCCCGCACAAGCGCGACTCGGTGCTGGCGGGCATCGACGAGACCCGGAAGCGCGGTTACTCCTTCAGTGGCACCGTTGTTCCGGGTGTCGGCGCGATCGCGGCCGCGGTGTTCGGCAGTACGAGCGCGATTGTCGCGACGGTCGCAATAGTGGCCGCGCTTGAGACACTGCATGGGCCTCGATTGGACGACATGGCGCAGTCGATGCGCGCGACCGCAGCGGCCGTGTCGAGTCAGCTCGGGTTCACCGGGCAAGCAACGGCTTAGGGTCGCCGCAAACCGCGGTCAGCGGGATTCGTGCTCGAAAATAGCCGGAGGGCGCGATGTAGATTCGCGACCGGTTCAGGAATAACCTCCCGATGCTTCCGCAGCCCTGAATGACACGGAATCGGCGCGCCTGAGGGTTCTCAGGCGCCGATTTCGTCTCGCGCTGCGACTCTATTCTTTGACTACGGGGATTCTTTGACTACGGGGATGGCGGCAGAAGCATCGCTTGCGAGCGTCCGCTTCCTGATGATTACGAGTGCCAGTACGGCGGCAAGCACCGCGATTCCAGCTTGGATCAAATAGGCCAGCCGGTATCCATCAAGAAGCGATGCCCCCGAAGAGGCTGCCCTTGCGGCAGCAATCGTTGCCAGCGTTGCAAGACCTACGGCTGCGCCCACCTGCTGCGCCATGACGAAGAGACCACCTGCTACTCCGCGAAGTGCAGGCAGCACTCCGGAGTTGGCGCCGAATGCTGCTGCGGGAATCGCGATTCCCATGCCAGCTGCCGTGAGTACGAGACCGGGCAGAACGCCGGCCACGTAGTTTTCATGGGCCGTCACCTGTGAGAGCCATAACTGGCCGACGGCCATGACGGGAAGTCCCAGCGCGAGCATCCCGCGAACTCCAAGTCGGGGCAACAGCCGCCGACTAACGAGAATCGAGACTGTCATGACGGTTGCGGTAGCCGGAATCATCGCGATTCCCGTAATGAGCGCATCGAGCTTCAACACAGTTTGCAGATAAAGGGACGTGAAGTACACGTAGCTCACGATTATCATGCCTGCCAGGGCAATGACGATCAGCGAACCGCGACGTGCGCGGTCCTGAAAGATCGCGAGAGGCAGCATCGGCTGCTTGACGCGCACCTCGGTGAACACAAAGGCCACCGCGAGGACGACCGTGAGGGCGAGTGCCAGGATCGTGATGGGCGAGCCGAACCCGTTCTCCTGCCCCGAACTCATTCCATAGACCAGCGCCGCTACACTACCTGTGACCAACACGGCGCCACCAATGTCTAGCTTTCGGTTGCCGGGGCGAGGCGCGACGGATGGCAGTCGCCAAAGCATGAGGCCGATCAGGATGACGATGACGGGAGGGTTGACGAGCAGCACCGCGCGCCAGCCGATGAACTGAACGAGGATGCCCCCAAGGACAATGCCAGCGGTCGCCCCGCCTGCTGTCGCGGCCTGAAAAATACCGAGTGCGCGGGCCCGACCCCTATCGGAGAGGTAGGAGCCGACAAGAATCGCCAATGCCGCCGGTGCAACAAGGGCGGCGCTACCTCCTTGGACGATTCGAGATACCACGAGCATGACCGGACTGATTGCCAAACCACCCGACAGCGAAGATAGTGCGAACAAAGTGAGGCCGATGATCATCGCCCGACGGTGTCCGACGATGTCGCCGATGCGGCCGCCGAGGAGCAGCAGTGAGCCGAAGGCGAGTGCATACCCGGTGACGACCCACTGGAGCCCCGCGGCTGTGAAGCCAAGCTCAGCCTGCATCGTCGGAAGTGCAACGTTCACGATGCTGAAGTCGAGTTGCAGCAGCAACTGTGCGGAGCAAATTAGCGGAAGCACCCATCGACTGAGTACTCCGACTTCGGAAGAACCCGATTGGTGCTCGCCGTCACCGTCACCTTCTGTTGCCATATCAAAAGTATGACCGCTGCTATATCGAAAGTATGAGTTCGGGGTTTTGCTATGTCGACGCCCGATTGACATCCCGTCCTGTCAGCCACGCGGTCGCCGATTCCTTGATCTCCTTCTCCAGGTCGCTGCCTTTCGTGGCGAACACCCGCGTGACGGGGAAGCCGCTCTTCTCGAGCAGATAGGCGAGAGCCGCGTACTCGCGAGGGTACCGTGCGACCGCGGCGAGGTCGATGTCGACGATGCCCGTCGGGAAGGTGAAGGTGCCCATGTCATAGACGCTCTTGCGGTCGACGATCTTCCAAAGACCGTCACGCTTCTCGATGCGGTCGATGAAGCGGTTGTGACCGTTGCACCCCAGGCCGAGGGAGATGTTCTCGCCAACGATGATCGCATTGGTCTCGGCGACGGCTCGCGTGCGGGACTCATCGAAGGTCACCACAGGTGCTGTAATCACGTGCTTGGTGCGAAAGTCGGACGCGCCCATCCGGGCGGACGCGTCGACGAAGTCCGAGAACAAGCCCTCGAACCAAGTGATCTCAATGACCCCGTCGGGATGAAAGAGGTCGCGGAGCGCATCCCACTGGGCGAGGTCACGCCGAATCCAGCCGGTCTCGAGGTCCGCGATCGCCAAGCGGTCGCTCAGGTAATCAGTCATGCTTCGATCCTGCACAGCATCAGGAGCCAACTCAAGCAGATGTGCCGATACTCAGCGCCATCACAAATCGGGCCATTCGTTCGACACCCCAGGTACCGAGTTGTAGCCCATCCGAGCTGGTCGAACGGCGTTCGCCCATTCGTATGTCAGCGTCGGTCACTTGCTACCCAGGTCTCTCATTTGCGTGGTAAAGTGATACGTGTACACGGAGAGGAAACGAATCATGCAGGAACGTCCGTTGGGGCTGATGATCTGGTTGCGCATTGCGCGCTTCGTCCAGCGCAGCAACCACATTTCGACTGAGTACTTGTCCCAGTCGGGCCTCACGGTCGCTCAATTCGAGGCGCTAAGCCATGTGAGTGCGTACCAGCCCGTGACGCAGACCGATCTTGCCGCGCGACTCACTGTGAG
>JAODMG010000067.1 GCA_025464895.1 Microbacteriaceae bacterium
GTCATCCGGCCCATAGTGATCGACGAAGCACCATGCACCTATCAGCGATCGCTTGCGCTGCGGAAGGGTGCGTCTCACGTCCATCGCCCGTGGCCCGCCGAGTGGAACGTCCCGCGGTTCCAGGACCTCGACGGCACCGGATGCCCCGCCCGGTGTCTCCGCGTCGACGCAGTCCACCTCGGCCGGCTCGGTCTCGAGATTGCTCATGCCGGGAGCCTAGCTTCGTGTCGCCGACGATTCCAGACGAATGTGCAGGCGGGCGGCGCACGGACGCTAGCGAGTGCCGAACACCACGCTACGTCGTTGCGTTCGCTGCTGGGCTTGTTCAGCCATCCGTTAGGGACGCGCCATCGGCGCCATCCGTTCGCAACTCAGGCAGAATGCGGAGCGTGGGGTGTTGCGTCCCCTGTTGGCGGGCGGATGTCGCGGCCACCGCGCGCGTTCTGCCTGAGTTACGCGCAGATAGCCCGACGCGAAGCCGGTCAACCGCACGGGGCCTGGAGAGTATGCGTTCGCGAGGTGCTGGGCTTGTTCGTGCGCCGGTTCGTCATCAATGCGCCGTTTCTAACCGGCGCACCGATGACAAACCGGCGCACGGTTCGAGGGAAACGTCGCGGCGCCCGAAGCACAACCCCGGAGGCCCAACCACCGCGGCAGCCGGCGGAGAACGGCCCGCCCCGGCAGGGACGGGCCGTTCTGCGGCTACTGCTACCGCGGTTTCCGCTACTTCTTGTGAGTCGTAACGCTGGTTGGCACCACCGAGGCGACCGAGCCGTTCGTCGCGAGCAGGACTTCGCGCTGCTGGGGAGCCTTGAAGTTGAACATCGACGTGATGCTGCCGGCGGTCTTGTCGAACGACGAGTCGCCGATCCGACCGGTCTTCCAGTTGTTCTCGATGAACTGCAGGACGGATGCCTGCGTCGTCACGGTGTGGTCGACGTAGTTCTGCTTCGAGAATGGCGAGATCACCAGGAGCGGAAGACGCTGGCTCGGCCCGCAGCGGTCGGCGTATCCGCCAGCGGCCGGTGCGGTCGCCGTGGTGCAGATCGTGCTGTTGAGCGGGGTGTCCTTCGACCCGTTCAGGATCGTCGGTGCGACGTGGTCATACCAGCCGTCCGAGTCGTCGTAGGCGAGCACGATCGCGGTGCTCGACCAGTCCGGGGACTTCTGGATCGCGTTGATCTCCTTGACCAGGAAGGCCTGCTCGTCGATCGGGTCGGAGTTGCCAGGGTGACCATCCTGAGCGGCCGGTGCCTTCAGGTACGAGACGGCCGGCAGGTTGTTCGCCGCAAGAGCGGCATCGAAGTCGGTCATGTCGTAGTTGTGGTTGGCCTGGTCGGTGTGACCGATTGCCGCGACCGAGGTCGGCGGCAGGTGCTGAGGGTTCGAGGTGGAAGCGTAGTACGCGAACGGGTTGTGGTGCGGGGAGTACGACGTCACCTGGGCGCCGCCGATGTTCGCCTGCTTCGCGCCACAGACCGCGTAGCCGCTCGAGCTGGCGGCGGCGGTGACGGTCGGCTTGAATCCCCCCTGGAACCAACCCCAGGTGACGCCTTTCGCGTTCAGCAGGTCGCCGATGTTCTTGCCCTGCATCTGCACGAGCGCCGAGGTGCTGGTGTGGTTGTTGTCTGCACAGTTGTCGTAGTACGGGTCAGGATCGCCGGTTACCGTCCCGACGCCGGTCGCGTTGGGAGACCCGACGGTGCTGGTGCCGAGAAGCGGGGCGCCGGTGTTCGAGTTCACCGGAAGACCACCGTGGGTCTGGCCGGAGACCAGGTTGAGCGCGCCCGGTGTCGATGGTCCGAATGTCGCGTCCCAGCTGTTGTCGCTCATTGCGTAGTTCTGTGCGTAGTTCCACTCGCCGGTCACGGTGTTGCCGTCGAAGTAGTCCATGATGATGCCGGGAAAGTTGGTCGCGGTGGTTCCGGCGTTGCAGGTTGATCCGGCCTGGGTGTTCTGGACGAACAGGTCCATCGCCCCGCCGTTCTCCGCCAGCTGCTCCGGAGTGTAGGCATGGTTCTGCGAGCAGGTGAGCGCCTGGCTCGAGGCGAGCCGCTGGGGCGAGTACGCGTTCGGGTTCGCCGTCAGCAACGTCGGGTTGGAGACGTAGTTGTTCGGTACCGGAGTGTTCGCGGCCGCAGTGAAAGGCGTGCCGTCAGCGTTCGTGGCGTTGGGGTAGGTGCCGAAGTAGTGGTCGAACGACTCGTTCTCGTTGAAGATGACGACGACGTGCTTGATCGGAGTCGTGGTTTTACTGGAGTTGTTTACCGGTTTGTCGGCCAACGCCCCAGGGGCGTTCACCCCCATATAGGCAACTCCGGCGAGGGCGAGGGCGACGGCTGCGGATGCGGCCCATCCCCTGCGCATGCGGTTGTTACGAGACATTTGCGGTTTCTCCTTTGTCGGTTGTGAATTGGTGCTGGAGTCGAGAAAGTCGTGTCAGGCCAACAGGCCGCGGCCGAGCCAGTCGGAGGAGTCCCGGACGCCGGGAAGCGCGAAGTAGTAGCCGCCGCCGAACGGGGAGATGTAGTCGACCAGCGCCTCGTTCGCGAGCCGCTTCTGCACGGTGGCGAACTGCCGTTCGAGGTCCTGGTTGAAGGTCGTGAAGATGAGGCCCATGTCGAGGTTGCCGTTGGAGTCGAGGCCGGAGTTGTAGTTGTACCCGCGCCGCAGCATCCGGGATGACGCGGTTTCCGGTGTTCGCGGATTGGCGAGGCGGATGTGAGCGCCCAGCTGGATCGTGTCGCCAGTCGGGTCGTCGGGATAGTCCGGAATATCGGTCTCCTTTGTGCCGCTCTGCGGGGCACCGCTGTCCCGCTCCCGACCGATGATGTTCTCCTGTTCACGCAGCGAGACCCGGTCCCAGAATTCGACCAGCATGCGGATCGCCCGCACAACGTGGTAGCTGCCCCCGGCGGCCCAGGCCGGCTCCGTTCCGTCGGTCGCCGCCCAGACGAGGTCGCTCATCTCTTTCGCGTTCGCCACATCGGGGTTGGCGATTCCATCCTTGAACCCGAGGAGATTTCGCGGGGTGCCGGTCGGCCTGGGCGGCGAGATGAAACCGTCTGTGCGCCACCGCACCTGCATGCCCCCGCGGGTCTTCCGCATGATCTCCCGCAACGCATGGGTGACCGTGTCGGTGTTGTTCGCCCGGATCTGCAGCAGCAGGTCGCCGTCGCAGACCTCGCGCCGAAGCGAGTCGTTGACGAAATCCTCCATCGTCCGCAGCTTCGCCGGCTTGAGGGCGGCCAGCCCGTACCGGTCGTCGAACAGGGAGGCGCCGACGGATGCCGTGACGGTGAGGCCATCCGGGACCACCACCGGGCCGAGCACGCCGGAGTCGGCAGCGGGCGCCGAGATGCCGACCGGGGCTGGTGTCCCGCCGGTGGTCAGGAAGCGGGCGCGCTCGGTGATGGTCTTGAACAGCTGGGCGAGTTCGTTCCGGTTCGCCGCGGTGACGTCGAACGCGACGAAGGCTGCTGACGCCTGCGCCGGAGTCAGGATGCCCTGCTGGTGCCTGCCCTCGAATGGGTGGCTCGCGGCCACGGCTGGGGCGGACTGGACGGATGCGGATGCCGGCGCTGCCGCATGCGCCGGGCTCGCCGCGGCGACGGCCGCGAGGGGAGCGGCGACTCCGGCCCCGATCAGGCCGGACACGAACGATCGTCGCCCTATCGTCGGCTTGCGGTTCGTCGGCTCGTACGCCGGATCCTGTTCGGTGGTCATTGTTCCGGCGTCCTCGGATCGGTGATGGTCGCCACGGAGGCGAGCAGCTCGACGGTCTGGTCGAGCGTGGAGTTGAGCGTCTGCCGCTCGGTGGTGCTGAGCCGCTCCACCGGGCTCCAGGAGCCGTCGGCGTGGTGATAGCCGGCCACGAGCGCTGTCGACCGGTCCAGCCACTGCTCCGTCGAGGAGAGCCCGGGGAAGCGGGTCTTCAGCAGCGGCAGGAGTGGCGCGAGCGCCTCGCGGGTGCCGACGAGGTTCGCGCTGATGGTCGCGATGTTGGTTCCGGAGCCGGCATCCGTGGATGCGGTGAGCTCGAACTGGATGGCGTTTTCGAGGATCTCGTGGGCGCGGAGGCCGACATCCAGTGTGGGAATCTGTGCGGTGGTGAATGTGGTGCGAAGGGTGGTGACGTCTCGGACGAGCTGGCTTGCGTACGGCAGGATCTGCGGGGGAGGCACCCCGCTCCACAGCTGGGCCTCGATGCGATGGAAGCCGGTGAGATTAGGGTCGTTCAGCGCGGTGGTTCCGGACGCGGGTGACCCATTGATCGCGCCGTTGCTCTCGCCGAACGCGCCGTAGGCCGCACCGAGGGACTCGTATTCGAGGTGCGCGGTCAGCCATGCCGACTTCGCGACCGTCACATTGCCGGACGCCACGGCATCCTCTAGCGCCTGCACGTCCGCCGCGAGGATCGGCAGTCTGCCGTCGATCCAGGCGTGGTATTGCTTGCTCGGTTCGATCAGGTCCGCGTTCGTGACGATCGCGATCCCGGGCGTCCTGTCGGCCGGCTGGCCCGCGCCGGAAACGGTGACCGTCGGCCCGAGCTGGACGCTGAGGTCCGACGGAAGGCAGACGAAGCGATAGCTCCCGTCGCCCAGGATGACGCTGAGGTTGTGGGTCGCGCCGGCTCCGAGGCCCTCGAGCTCCCCGTAGAGCAGGCCGCTCTTCGCCCCCTGCAGGTACACCTCTTCGCCAGCAATGGTGGTGTTGTGAACGGCGAAGTTGAGCAGGCCGCCGTGCGAGTCGGTCCAGCCCTGCCCGCAGGTCTCGGTGCCCGATTCGACCCGGATCACCCCGCGGGAGGATGCCTGGGGCTGCGCCCGCGACAGCACAGTGCCGGTGATCCCGGCCGCGATGATGACTCCGATCACCGCGAACAACGCCAACAGGCGCTGCGTCTGTGACGGGACGGGGAGAGACATCGGAGTGCTTTCGGCGCAAAGGGTGATGGCCCCGAACGGGGGGTCAAAACCCAAGTTATGACGTCGTTGTGTCGCAATGGGTCCGCCGACGCCGATCGGCAATCACGTTTGCTTTACGTTAACCAAGCTTTTCCATTGCATTCGCTAAACGGGGGCCGAGATTGCCCAACGGTGCGCCGCCGCCCGGGAAAACAAACGGCGCTGTCGGCACCCGTCACGCCTACGGCGAACAGGACCACCTTTACCCACCTCGCGTAGTTACTCTCTTTGTAACGGCATCCACACTGCGCGGTGCCTGAGGAGTTAGACATGTTTGAGAGATTTACCGACCGAGCCCGCCGCGTCGTTGTTTTGG
>JAODMG010000079.1 GCA_025464895.1 Microbacteriaceae bacterium
CCGGCCGTCCGGGTCCTCGTCAGCGCGGAGCACCTGGCCGCGGGAAACCTGACCAGCCGCACCGGTCACGGGCACATCGAAGGCCACCCCGACCCGATCTCCATCGACACCGTCGAACGCATCGCCTGCACCAACGGCATCATCCCCATCCACTTCGACGCACACGGCCAAGCGGTCGACGTGGGCCGGGAACAGAGACTCTTCACCCGACGGCAGCGAATAGGCCTAAGTGTCAGGGACGGCGGATGCCGCTGGCCAGACTGTCCAAGACCGCCCGCCTGGACCGAAGCCCACCACGTCAACCACTGGCAACGCGACCACGGAGAAACCAGCATCGACAACGGCATCCTCCTCTGCCGACACCACCACCTACTGCTTCACGACAACCATTGGGAAATCACCAAGCGTGATGTCGACTATTGGCTGATCCCACCACCCGGAATCGACCCGGACCAGACCGCCCGCCCTATGCCATCCAAGAGCCCCGCCCTCCACGACCACGTCCGCAAACAGACAGCATGACGCGACGCGACGCGACGCGACGCAACGCCCGACATCTCCCAGGCGGCTGGCACCAGACCGGTTGCCCGCTACCCAGCTGCTCCGACCACGACAACGCTGCGCGGCTCAGCTTGGCGTTTCCGTCAGCTCCTCGACGGAGGGTCGCCGCCATCGTCGACCGGCAGGTCGCCGTCGACATCCTCGAGCCCGCTCACGCGATGCACCCGGTAGATGACCATCGGGATCAGCACGAGGGAGCGCAGGTCGATCAGCGCGTGCGCGAGGATCGGCCAGAGGATGCTGCCGGTCGCCAGGTAGATCAGCATCAGCAGGGTGCCGATCGCGAGTGCGCCCACGATGCCGGCGGCCCCCTGGTAGAGGTGCAGCGCGGCGAACAGCAGAATGCTCCCGACGATCGCGACGGCCGCGTTGCCGGTGATCCCGAACACCAGGGCCGGCACCGCGAGACGGAACAGCAGTTCCTCCACCACCCCGGCGTTGAGCGAGAGGGCGACGCCGTAGCCGAGTTCTTGCCGGTTGCGGGGGAGCAGTGCGCCGATGTCGCCGATGGTCGGGATCTCGGTGGAGTTGCGGAGCAGAACCACGAACAGAACGCCGCCGGCGATCGCGGCGACGACAACCCCGATGACGACTGCCACGAACACTCCGTTGCTGTCGGCGACGAACTGGCGGAAGGCCAGGGCGGCCGGGTACCCCTCGACCTGCGCCAGCATCCGCGGCACGAACTGCCAGACCAGCACCAGGATGACCGCGGCAGAGCCCCCGAAGAAGAGGAGGGATTCGAGCACCCATTTGCGCAGGATCCGCTGTCGGCTGGTGGTGTCCCGCAACGCCTTGAAGTGCTGGTATTCGCGCCGATCTTTGCGCACCGCACGCCAGATCAGGAGCGCGAGAAGCGCCGCGAGCAGGGCGTACATGATCACCCGACTGAGGAGGGAATCGGGGGAGAGCATCCCCAATTCTCTCAACGCTCGGATGCGAGGATGGAGACATGGCTGAGACGCATCCGAAACTCGAAGAATTGATCGCGGTGCTCGAGCGGCTGCGTGCGCCAGGCGGCTGCGCGTGGGATCGCGAGCAGACCCACGAGTCGCTCGTGCAGTACCTGGTCGAGGAGACCTACGAACTGGTCGACGCGATCGAGACCGGCAATCGGGAGGAGCTCATCGAGGAGCTCGGCGACGTGCTCTACCAGGTCGTCTTCCACTCGGATATCGCCGCGCACACGCCGGGCGAGGGATTCACCCTGGAGGATGTCGCGGCAAACATGACCGCGAAGATGATCGGCAGGCATCCGCACGTGTTCGGGGACGCGACCGCGGAGACCGCGGACGACGTGATGGCAGTCTGGGACGAGCTCAAGGCGGTCGAGAAGCCGGGTCGCACGAGCGTCCTGGACGGCATCCCGCAGAGCATGCCGGCGTTGGCGCTCGCCGACAAGGTGCTCGGGCGCGCGCAGAAGGTCGGGCTGCTGGATCCGGATGCCGCACCCTCGGTCCCGATGACATCGGAGGCCGATCTCGGTGCCCTTCTGCTCGCCATCGTGTCGTCGGCGAAGTCGGCCGGACTGGACGCTGAGCGGGCATTGCGCGGTACATTGCGCGAGTTGCAGAATGAGATTCGAGAGGCCGAGAGCGATCCGTTCGATGCCGGCGTGATCGGTGTGGCTGGGCAGTAAGAGCGGTGCCCTCCCCAACCCGAATGGAGAGGGCACCCAGCCCGGAATGGTTGTTTCGCTGGAAATTTCACAGTGAACACGCCATACCGGACGCGGGACAGCGAGTTACCCGACCCGCTGACCCTGTCTGACCGTGGAATGCTTGTGCATTCCCACGCCGTCGTGAGCGCCCGGTGCCGGTCCACGGTGGGTGCACAGTGCGCGCAATAATCGTATAACAGTCACGTTTGTTAGTGCAAACATGCGTTATGTTTATTCGATGGCGCGCCCGATCGACACCCAGAGACGACCGATCCTGTTGGGACAGATCGTCGAGCATCTGCTCGGCCAGCCGCTTGCCACCCTGTCGTTTCGCACGCTCGCCGCCGCCCTCGGAGTGAGCACATACACGCTGGTGTACCAATTCGGGAGCCGGGCACAGCTTGTGCACGA
>JAODMG010000148.1 GCA_025464895.1 Microbacteriaceae bacterium
GGCAGCCCTCGCCGCCTCCTCCAGCTCGTCCATCGTGGCCCCCGGTTTCGCATAGCGCAGGTTGTCGGCGATCGTGGCATGGAACAGGTAGGTCTCCTGGCTCACGATTCCGATGTTCGACACCAGCGAGTCCTGCCGGAGCTCTCGCACGTCATCGCCGGCGAACAGGATGCGGCCGCCACTGACCTCGTGGAAGCGCGGAATGAGGTACGACACCGTGGTCTTGCCCGCGCCGGATGGTCCAACGAATGCGGCGAATTGACCGGGCTCGATCTCGAAGGACACTCCCCTGAGCGTCGGCGGCGAGTCCGGTCCGGAATCCGGATAGGCGAACACGACGTCCTGGAATTTGACGCTGCCGAGTGCGTCGTCCCGCACGGGACGGGCATCCGCCGCGTCCACTATCGCCGGATGCAGGTCGAGATACTCGAAGATCCGGGCGAACAGCGCCTGCGACGTCTGCAGGTCGAGCGCGACGCGCATCAGGCCCAGCAGCGGGAAGATGAGCCGCGCCTGCACCGTGGTGAACGCGACGATCACACCGATCGTCACCGGCACGTTGCCGAGGATCAGCCAGGCGGCGAAGAGGTAGACGACGGCGGGGATGATCGCCAGGAAGATCTGGACGACCGCGAAGAACCACTGGCCGCTCATCTGCTGGCGCACCTGCAGCACGACCTGGTTGGCGTTCTCGTCCGAGTACCGGCCCACCTCGGTCTGCTGCTGGTTGAAGCTCTTGGCGAGCAGGATCCCGGAGACGGACAGCGTCTCCTGGGTGATCGCGGTCATGTCGCTGAGCGACTCCTGCGTCTTGGTCGCGATCCTGGCCCGAACCTGGCCGACCCGCCGCTGGGCGATCACGAGGATCGGCATCAGGATCACGGCGACCAGGGTGAGCTGCCAGGACAGCACCAGCATGGCGACGAGGGCTGCGATCACCGTGACGGTGTTGCCGAGGATGCTCGAGACCGTGTTGGTCAAGACGCTCGCGACACCGCCGACATCGTTCTGCAGGCGGGACTGGATGATGCCGGTCTTGGTGCGGGTGAAGAACGCGAGCTCCATCCGCTGCAGGTGACTGAACAGTCGGATGCGGAGCGCACCCATCACCTTGTTGCCCACCGTCGCCGTCAGCCAGGTCTGCCACACGCCGAGCGCTGCCGAGGCGATGTAGATGAGCACCATCAGCGAGACGATCTCGATCAGGACGGGCATATTCGGATGGCCGCCCTTCGGAAAGAGTCCGAGGTCGAAGGCCCGCTGGGTGAGGAGCGGCGGCAACACCGAGAGGCCGGCGCTGATGATGACCAGGGCGGCAGTAAGGACTAGTGCTCTCTTGTGTGGAGCAAAGAGCCGGCCGATTCGAGGAAGCAGATCCGGAATCTTCGGAGCCGCGGCGTTCGCGGCCCGCTGGGCCTGGACGTCGCCGCTGCTGACGCGTGACCCTCGGCCGCCTCCGCCACCGCGTCCGCCACCGCCTCCGCCATGCATCCCGCTCACCCCTAAACCCTACGTCGAGCCACGGGGCACCTCGTTCACAGCGAATCAGCCCTTGGTGCTCCCCGCCAGCAGACCGCGCACGAAGAATCTCTGGAGAGCGAAGAACACCACGAGTGGCACCAGGATCGAGATGAACGCTCCGGCCGTCAGCAGGTTCCAGTCCTGGCCGCGGCTGCCGGTAATCTCCGCCAGCAGCTTGGTCATCGGCGCGGCGTCTCCGCTCGCGAAGATCAGCGCGACCAGCAAATCGTTCCACACCCAGAGGAACTGGAAGATGGCGAAGGATGCGATGGCAGGCATCGTCAGCGGCAACACGATCCTGAAAAAGATCTGCCCGTGGCCCGCGCCATCCACCCTCGCCGCTTCGATAACCTCGTTAGGGATCTCTGCGATGAAGTTGTGCAGCAGGAAGATGGCCAGCGGAAGCGCGAAGATCGTGTGCGCGATCCAGACCTGGGCATACGAGCCATCCGAGGATCCGAGACTGCCGAACAGCTGCACTCCGCCGACATTCAGTCCGCGGGAGAACAGGCTGAGCAACGGAACGAGCGCCATCTGCAGTGGAACGATCTGCAAGGCGAAAACGGCGATGAACAGCCAGCTCTTTCCCTTGAAGTCGATCCAGGCAAACGCGTACGCCGCGAGGCTCGCGATTACGAGAGGGAACGCCGTTGCCGGGATGGTGATGGCCAGGGAGTTGATGAATGCTCCGGCCAGGTTGAGCTGGCTGTTGCCCGCCTTCAGGACGTCACCGTAATTCTGGAAGGTGAACCCCCAGTTCTGGAAGATCGTCCACCAGCCGGTCGTCTGCACCAGGACGCCTGGTCGCACGGAGGAGATGAACAGTCCGAAGGTGGGAACCGTCCACAACACCGCGATGATGAGTGCGGCAATGGTGGCGCCGCGACTGGTCAGCCTTCGCTTGGTATTTTTCGACGCGCTGCGCTCTGCGGCGCGCTCGCCCCTGGCGAGACGGGCTTTCGTGGCTACGTCGAGCGGCAGCTCGATCGGTGTCGAGGTCATCGGATCTCCCTCTGCTTCTTAATCTGGCGGGCGTTGTAGATGACGATGGGCAGTACCAGGAGGAACAGAATCACGGCGAAAGCCGCAGACCGGCCGGTCTCGAAACTCTTGAACTGCGTATACATCTCGTTGGCGATGACGCTGGTGTCATTCGCCCCTGCGGTCAGGGTTCGAACGATGTCGAACACTTTCAGCGACGCTATCGAGATGGTCGTCAAGACCACCACGAGGGCCGGGCGGATGCCGGGCACCGTCACATTGACGAATCGCTGCCAGGCATTGGTTCCGTCGAGCTCCGCCGCCTCCATCTGCTCGATCGGCACGCCCTTGATGGCAGCGGACAGGATCACCATGGCGAATCCGGTCTCGATCCAGATGAGGATGACGATCAGGAAGAAGGTGTTCCACGGCGAGTTCTGCAGGAACTGCTGCGGCTGCCCGCCCAACCAGACGATCAGCTGGTTGAGCACTCCGATCTGCTCCCCGCCTGCCGGACGCGCCGCATACACGAACTTCCAAATGATGCTCGCACCTACGAATGAGATCGCCATCGGCATGAACACCAGCGCCTTGAAGAATTTCTCACCCCGGGACTTGTCGATGAATACCGCGTAGGCGAGTCCGATCGCCGTGGACACCGCCGGCGCTATGAGCACCCAGACGAGCGTGTTCAGGACGGTGCGGACGGCCGATTCCTGGGTGAAGATCCAGACGAAGTTGTCGAAGCCGATGAATCGACCACGGCCACTGTAGAACGAGTCGATCGTGGTCTTGATCGTCGGATAGATCAGCCCGACTCCGAGAAGGATGATGGCCGGGCCGAGGAAACCGACCAGCTGGAACAGGTATCCGGAACCCTTCCTCGCGCGGAAGTCGAGAATGAAAAACACCCCGCCGATGATTGCCGCGACGATGGCGGCTATCGGTATCGACCCGAGCGCGAGGAAGACAACCGCCGGCGCGACAATGCAGACGACGAGTCGAATCACCGTGTAACGGGTGCCGCGACGAGGGGCAATCTCCACGAAAAAGAGGATCAGCGCCACCACTATCAAGAAGGCGAGAATTACCAGGGGAATCTGCGCGAGAGCGGGCAGACCTGCGATCCAGGTCATGAATGCTGACATTGGGATCCTTTCGAGTACGACGGTGGACTCTGGGAACTGCGATGCGACGCTGCGGCTATGCACACCGTAGCAAGAGAAGGGTGGGGGCCGACAGGCCTGAACCTGTCAACCCCCACTCGAGACGCGCGCCTAGTTTGTCGGCCAGGCAGCGTCGATAGATTTCAAAACAGTGTCAGATGACGATCCGTTGATCCAGTCGACCATTCCCTTGAAGAACGCCGCAGTACCGACCGCACCAGGCATCAGGTCTGAAGCATCGAAACGGAACGTCGTGTCCGGGTCCTGCAGGGTCTTGATTGCCTCCTGGAGAATCGGGCTGCTGGCGCTTGCCGGGTCGAGACCCTTGTTCGCACTGATGACACCACCGAGCTTCACGCGGCTGTTCGCCCACTCAGGACTCGACAGGTACTTCTGCACCTTGATGGTGTCGGCGTCGTTGGAGAATGCTCCGACGATCTCACCACCACCGGTGACAGCAGGGCCCGCTGATGCGTCAATCGGAGGCGTCATGAATGCCCAGATGTCCGCGTTCGGGCCAACTTTCCCGCCACCGTTCTTCGGGTCGGAGATGAATCCGTCGAAGAACGACGCCTGGTGAGTCAGCGTGCAGCTGCCGTTGTTGAGTGTCGTCGCGACATCACCGAACGCAGTGGTGTTGATCGACTTCACATCTCCCCAGCCGGCGTTCACGTAGGCCGGGTTCTTGACGATCTCCCCAACGGTGTCCAACGCCTTCTTCACAGCAGGATCGGTGAACTTGGTCTTGTGACTGACCCAGTTGTCGTAGGTTTTCGCTCCGGCCTGGCGGAGCAGGACGTCTTCGACCCAGTCGGTCCCGGGCCAGCCGGTTGCCGCGTCCGAACCGAAACCGACACACCATGGCGGTTTGCCGGTGGTCGTCTGGATCTTCTTCGTCAGGTCGAGCATTTCTTGCCAGGTCTTTGGTACGGTCCAGCCGTTGTCGGCGAACTTCTTAGGCGAATACCAGATGAAGCCCTTGACGCTGGCCATCAGCGGGGCGCCGTAGACGGTGCCGTCGGTCGTCGCGTAACCCGCCCAGTCCTTCGACCAGTACTTGGTCAGGTTTGCCTTGACCGAGGCTGGGGCAGGCTGGATGAACCCGCGACTTGCGAGGTCGCCGAGCAGGCCAGGCTGCGGGAAGATTGCCAGGTCTGGAGCGTTTCCGCCCTGGGCCCTGATGCCGATCTGAGCTTCGAACTCTTTGCTGGATTCGTACTTGATCGTGATGTTGTTCTTTTTCTCCCAGTCCGCCCAGGACTTCTGGAGAAGGGCAGCCTCTGTGTCCGCGATGGTGCCGTAGATCGTGACGACGCCATCAGCCTTACCGGCGTCACCCGGGCCCTTGGCGGAAGTGCCGCCTCCGCCTCCACCGCTCGTTGAACATCCGGCGAGTGCCAGGCCGGCGATCGCGGCGAACGCGACTCCGGTTATGAGGCGTCTGTGCATGGTGCCGCTCATTTATTCCTCCTCGTTGAGGTCATCCCGCGAGTGTTCGTTGCTGTTCGCGGACGTGACGGGTGCGTCCGGCAATCGAACTGCTCGCGCAGGTCGGGAACCGGTTCCACTCGACAAGCTACGGCACACACAACGAGAAGTGCAAGCGCTTAGCGTGAACCGGAACCTAACATTCTCGTTACACCCCGGCGGTCGGGCCGACCGACGTTCGGAGCGTGATCCGTCGCTACGACGCCGGTATCTGGAACCGGTTCCACATTTCCGCTGTTTGTGGTTAGGCTGTGCTGCGCACCATGGCGGTCACTGGTTGGAAGGAGGCCGATGAGCGCGATTGCCGACGTCGCCAGGCTGGCCGGCGTATCCAAGTCGACGGCGTCCAGGGCGCTCAGTGGGCACGGCTATGTTTCGGAGGATGCTCGCGCACGAGTCGAGAGCGCGGCATCCCTCATCGGATATGTCGTATCGTCGAACGCGTCGAGCCTCGTCACCGGGCGCACGAAGAACGTCGGCGTCGTCACTCCGTTCATCACCCGCTGGTTCTTCTCCCAGGTGCTCGAAGGAATCGAGTCGTCGCTCATAGCGGCGGGGTACGACCTCACCCTGTACCGGCTGAGCGAAGACCTGACACAGCGCCACCGGGTATTCGACTACTTCCTGGTTCGCAAGCGAGTGGACGCGGTGATAGCCGTTGGTATCGCGCTCAGCCCGCAGGAGATCACCATGCTGCGTTCGCTCGGCAAACCACTGGTAGGAATCGGCGGCGAGATCGAGGGCATCCCGACGGTGAGCATCGACGACGTCGAGACGGCCAGGCGGGCGACGGAGCATCTCCTGAGCCTCGGTCACACCCGGATCGTCCACCTCGGCGGCCGGCCGGACAACCAGATGGACTTCCGTGTGCATACCCAGCGACTGGATGGGGTGATGCTGGCCATGGCCGATGCCGATCTCCCGGCGACGGACCTCCTCCATCCGGCCGAGTTCACTGTCCCCGGCGGGTACTCCGCGGCGTTGAGCCTGCTCGCGGACCCGAGATCCCGCCCGACCGCGATTGTGGCCGGATGCGACGAGATCGCCATCGGGGTCATCGTCGCGGCCAGGCAGCTCGGCATCCAGGTTCCCGCGCAACTGTCGGTGATCGGCATCGACGGGCACGACCTCGCGGAGATGTTCGGCCTGACCACGCTCGAGCAGAATCCGACACTGCAGGGCACCCGTGCGGTCGAGCTGCTGGTGGCCAGGATGGCCGACGGCGGCGAGGATGCGAACGATCGAGCGGTGACCATGCCGGTGAGCCTTACCGTGCGAACCAGCACCACGGCTCCCCCTGCCGGGGCAATGACCCGAGACCGGGGTTAGCGGCCAGAGCGCCTTAACAGAAGAGAGCGTCCCTGTTTGAACAGGGACGCTCATTTCTTGCTGATTGCTGTGTACTTTACGGATTCCGCTCATCACCGCGCAGGTGGCGCGATGTCATGCAATGTGGAGCAACGCCGAAATAATCGGCGCGGGGGGACAGGTCACGCCTCCCGATTCAACGCATGGGCCGGGGGCTAGCCAGAGGGTAAGACTGTCTAGAACTCGCGCCTTCACGGGGATCTGACTCGGAGTGACTGCGTCACGACAAAAAACACGTCGCTGTTTGCGTCCCCATTATGGCGGACACGGCGAGAACTTCGCAAGTATTTCTTACTGTTTGCGCGGAGTCGCAAACGGAACGGCTCGTTAACGCCACAGGGCGTCGTCCCGTGATGGAACGACGCCCTGTGAACGCGAGTCTCCGAGCCGGATGCAGGCATCCGGTCGGGGTCGACTCGGGGTACGACTACTTGAGGGTGACGGTGGCGCCAGCTGCTTCGAGCTGGGCCTTTGCCTTCTCGGCGGTCTCCTTGTTGACACCCTCGAGCACGTTGCCCGGAGCGCCATCGACGACGGCCTTCGCCTCGCCAAGTCCGAGGCTGGTCAGCGCACGAACCTCCTTGATGACCTGGATCTTCTTCTCGCCAGCGCTCTCGAGAACGACGTCGAAGGAATCCTTCTCCTCGACCTCTTCAACGGGAGCAGCTGCTCCGCCGCCAGCTGCGGCAACAGCAACGGGTGCCGCCGCGGTGACCTCGAAGACCTCTTCGAACTTCTTGACGAACTCGCTGAGCTCGATGAGGGTGAGTTCCTTGAACGCCTCGATGAGCTGGTCGCTTGTCAGCTTTGCCATGTTTCTCTCCTTGTGTTTCTCTTCCATCGACGTGGCCGTTTCGGCCCCGTTCCGACGGAACTATCAAAAACGTCCCAGGTTAGGACGCGGAATCCTGCTTCTCGCGCAGCGCGTCGACCGTGCGAACGGCCTTCGACAGCGGAGCGTTGAACAGATATGCGGCGCCGAAGAGCGAGGCCTTGAAAGCGCCGGCCAGCTTGGCCAGCAGCACCTCACGGGTTTCGAGATCGGCGAGTTTGATGACCTCTGCAGGAC
>JAODMG010000166.1 GCA_025464895.1 Microbacteriaceae bacterium
CTGCCCGAGCGTGCTTTTCTTTCTCGCGGCGGGAGATACCGTCTCGCGGCGGGAGTCATAGCTCCCTCCGCGAGTCACTTTCTCCCGCCGCGAGGGTGTGGATGTGACGGAACCGGCGCTGCTAGCCCTGCGCCTCCACCGCCACGTGGTTCCACTTCTCCCAGTTCTCGATCCGGCTCGCGTAGTCCGCCTTGGCGATCGACAGCGGCGTCAGGCCGAAGAAGACCCGCAGCGGTGGCTGCTCGGCGTCGACGACCGTAAGCAGCGCCTTGGCGCTCGCGACGTGGCTGCCGGGAACGGAGAGTCGCGTCTTGCGCGCCTCGGCGACAGCGGCGCGTACCTCGTCGTAGTCGGGGTTCTGCTCGGCCTTGATGGCGGATGCTCCTCCCCAGTCGGTGTCGAAACCGCCGGGCTCGATCAGGGTGACGTTAATGCCGAACGGCGCGACCTCGGCCGCGAGTGACTGCGAGAATCCCTCGAGCGCCCACTTGGACGCGTGGTAGAGACCGAGGCCGGGGAATGCGGAAATCCCGCCGATCGACGACACCTGCACGATGTGACCGCTGCCCTGCTTGCGCAGGTACGGCAGGGCCGCTTGGGTCACCCACATCGCGCCGAACACATTGGTGTCGATCTGCGCGCGGGCCTGCTCCTCGCTGACCTCTTCCAGGAAGCCGAACTGCCCGTAGCCGGCGTTGTTGACGATCACGTCGAGACGACCGAAGAAGTCGTGAGCCTTCGCGACGGCGGCGAAGTCGGCATCGCGGTCGGTGACGTCCAGTTCGATCGGGAGCACGGCATCCCCGAACCGCTCGACCAGGTCGCTGAGAGTGTCGGTGTTTCGTGCCGTCGCGGCCACCCGATCGCCTCGCTCGAGGGCGGCGATCGCCCATTCGCGACCGAAGCCGCGCGACGTACCGGTGATGAACCAGGTCTTCTGAGTCATGGATGTTCCTTCCGATCAGGCCCCGTCGGGAGAGGCCACCCTTATGAGAATCGGATGCGCGGCCCGAGAATTCCCGGGTTCCGCGAGCGTTTGCCCGGAGTCGTCGGCGATCGGTCTCGGCCGGATGCGGCGTGCGCGGCACCGGCGGGCGATCGACTCAGCTTCGTCACGATTGCCGGTCGCTAAACTGCGATGAATCCCCCACGATCAAAGGAACGACAATGGCCCGCCCAGAACCCACATACACGATCGAGCAGCTCGAAAACGAGCCGGTCGCGAACCTCGCATCATTCACCAGGGACGACGCGGTGAAGCTCGGCGAGATCGCCGTCGCCGTCATCCGCGAATGGGATCGCAACCTCGCCGTCGACATCCACATCGGCGACGAGCTTGCCTACCGCGCGCAGCTCGGCAGCACCGGGCAGGGAAACGCGAATGTCATCCAGGGCAAGATCCTGGTCGCGAAGAAGTTCGGCCACAGCTCGCTGCTCGGCCGTCTCAAGAAGGAAGCCGACCCGTCCATCGCCGACGGCCTCGACGAGAGCTACAAGTTCTGGGGCGGCGTCATCCCGATCTTCGTCGACGGCGAACTGGTCGCGTCGATCGGAACCTCCGGGGAACCGGACGTCGTCGACCACGAAGCGGCGGCCGAAGCCATTGCCCGCTACCTGGCCGACGTCGCCCGGTAGTTACGCTTACGGGAGGATGTGCCCCGCGGTCGTGAAGAGGCGGTACCACTCTTCACGGCTGAGCGGGATGTCGGAGCCCGCTGCCGATTCCACCACCCGCTTCGGGTTGGTGGTTCCGAGCACAACCTGCATGTTCGCCGGGTGCCTGGTGATCCAGGCGACCGCGATCCCGATCGGTGTGACCTCGTGGGCCGCGGCGATCTCGTCGAGCGCGTCGTTCAGCGGTCCGTAGTTCTCCCGGTCGTCGAGGAACACCCCGTCGAAGAAGCCCTTCTGGAACGGCGACCACGCCTGCAGGGTGATGTCGTTCAGCCTGCTGTACTCGAGGATGCCGTTGTCCCGGTCGATCGACTGGTCGAGCCCCGCCATGTTGGCGGCGATTCCTTGCGCGATGAGCGGTGCGTGGGTGATGCTCAGCTGCACCTGGTTGAAGGCGAGCGGCTGGTTGACCGACCGCTTCAGCAGTTCGACCAGCCCCGGCGTCTGGTTGGATACGCCGAAGTTCCGCACCTTGCCTGCCGCGTGCAGTGCGTCGAACGCCGCGGCGACCTCCTCCGGCTCGACCAGGGTGTCCGGACGGTGCAGCAGCAGGATGTCCATGTAGTCGGTGTTCAGCGCCGCGAGTGACTCGTCGACCGAGCGGAGGATGTGCTCCTTCGAGAAGTCGAAGAAGCCGTTGCGGATGCCGACCTTCGACTGGATGATGACCGACTCGCGCTCGGCGGCGCTGAAGGTGACGGCGTCACCGAACCGCTTCTCGCAGCCGTGCGCTCCACCGTAGACATCGGCGTGGTCGAAGAAGTTGATCCCGGCGTCCCGTGCGGTGCCGACAAGGGTGCGGATGTCCTCCGCGTCCATTTGCGCGATCCTCATCAGTCCGAGGATGACGTTCGATGCTTCCAGATTCGTCTGTGGGGGAGTAAATGTCTTCATCGATCCATCTTCCCCCATCCCTACGCATCACTCGGCCGGGTCGGCCTCCCGTGCGCTCTGCTCGGCCGACGCCGCGACGGCCCGCGCGCTGCGTTCCAGGAACGACACGATCTCCTCGGACGGTATCTCGGTGGTGACAGTGCTCTCGACCAGCACCTCCTGGGCGAACGTGACCCAGGATCGCAGGGCGATGCGCAGCAGCTCCGAGTCGACGGCCCCGAGTTCGAGGAAGACCTCGATCACCCGCTCCGCCTGCAGCACGCGGGCCTGCTCGACCACCTCCCGCACCTCCAGGTCACCGCTCGCGACACCGCGGACGAGGGAGTAGAACGTTCCGCGATGATCCCGCACGAAGCCGACGATCCTGGTCAGCGTGTCGTGCAGCCGGTCGAGCGGGGCGAGGTCGGGCAACGGCTCCGTGGCGTGAAGCATGCTGTCCCTGGCGGTGCGCACCACCTCCCGATGGAGGCCCTGTTTCGATCCGAAATAGTAGAACAAAAGGCCGCGCGATACACCGGCCTGAGCCGACAGTGAGTCGATGGTGAGCGACTCCAACGGATGGTCGACCAGCGTCGCCACCCCGAGCGCGACGAGCTGGGCGCGGCGTTTCTCCGGGGTCAATCGGGTGCGCCGATCTGCGTCCATGCAGCGAGCTTATCCGCGTCCCCCGCCGCCGATCCCGCTATTGACATCTCGTCAGTAGCGCGTAGCGTGAAATGAGGAACGCTCCCCCGAGCGATCCGACGCACCGCATGGGCTGGATCAAGGAGGATCTATGACGTTTCGAAAACTCACGGGTACGCACGCCGGACGCATCGTGCTCGCGGCTGTGCCAGTGGCCATCGCGGCCACCGTTCTGATGACCGGAGTGGCCCAGGGTGCCGTTCCGGTTTCGTTCGCGGTCTCCGGCAGCCAGTTCCAGATCAGCGCATCGGAGCTCAGCGGCACCGGGTTCTCGCAGTACGCCGGTGTGGCGCCGGACACGGCTGGCAAGCAGCACCAGGTCGCCATCGCGAACATCAACTCGGCAACCCTGGCTGACCTGTGCCAGTCGGTGGTCACTGACACCCCGCTCGGCAAAGTCGGGATGCTCATCACCGCGGGAGGCGGCGGCAAGCCCGCATCGGCGACCGACCTGCAGATCGGGATGACCGACCTGAAGGGTGACTCGACCTTCAACAACATCCGGATCGGAGTGGACGCCTCCACCGTGAACACCAGCGCGAAGGGCACGGCGGGCGACTTCGCCCAGGATGCCGACTCGCTGAAAATCCTGAACCTGCAGCAGACCGCGTGGTCGACCCAGGCATCCGTGTTCACCCTCACCGGCATGCACTTGCAGCTCACCGACGGAAGCAAGGGGTGCTTCTGATGAACCGGTTCGCCGCGACCCGGTCCGGGTTCGCCGGCTGGTACCGAGGCCGGCCGTTCGTCGGCGGAGCACTCACCGTGCTCGCCGGACTGGAGATGTTCTTCTCCGGTCAACTCGATGTCGGGAAGATCCACATCCAAGTGGGCATAGAGGGCCTGCAGGCGACGATCATCCCGATCCTGATGGTGATCCTCGGGGTGTTCGCCATCACCATGCCGGTTCACCGGGTCTTCTACGGCGTGATCTCCCTCGTCGTGTCGGTCTACTCGCTGATCGGCGTGAACCTCGGCGGCTTCTTCATCGGGATGCTGCTCGGCTCGGTCGGCGGCGTCATGATCGTGTCCTGGCTGCCGAAGACCCGGCTGCCGGAGACAGCGATGCCGAGGATGACGGCGGCGGTATCCGGGACAGGGACGGATCCGGAGCCGGAACGGCCGAAGCCGAAGCCATGGCCGCAGCCCGAGGCGGAGGCGGAAGCGGAGCCTGTCCCGTTGACTCGGCGCCACGCGTGACCGGCATC
>JAODMG010000186.1 GCA_025464895.1 Microbacteriaceae bacterium
TTGCTCACCGCGTAGACCTCCGCCTTCGTGAGGGTGCGCTTCAGGCGAGCCATCTTGCCGGCGAGCTTGTGCAGGGGAACCGAGTCCGCATCCGGCCCGACGTGCAGGAAGGTGATCACGACGTTCGGAAGTACGCGAGTGATTCGGCGACGCTCCTCATCCAGCATTTTCTGTGTGCGCGTCTCCGGGCCCTCGCCGATGAGGACGACTCCGCCGTATCCGACGGCGCGGTAGACCGCATCCTGGGTCTTGGGGCTGACGGCCACCGGCATCTCGCTCGCGGTCCAGCCGCGGCGGAGGGAACTCTTCAGCACCGCTCCGACCGCTCCGGGCTGCCCTTTGATCTGCGAGTACGCCGCCTTTTCGGCCCGTCGGCCGAGCACGATCAGGAACAGGAGGACTCCGAGGAGCACACCGGAGACGATCCAGAGGACGAAGCCGAAGACCGAGTCGGCGGAGAGGAGGTATCCGACCACCAACCCGAGAATGATCGGGGCCACAAAAGAGAGGGCGAGCCACCAGATCGCGGTGGAGTCGTTGCGCCGGGTCATTTGGAAGACCTGGTACATCTGCTTCAGTCGGCCGGGTTCTTTCGGCGGCGTGGCCGAGGACTTTGGGGTGCGTGCCATGGTACTTAGGATACGGCCTGCGCGAACCCTAGCGAAGCATCCGCCAGGTGTTGGAGGTGCTCGGGAACCGTGTGCCCCTTCCGCTGCATCGACTGGGCCCAGAGCCGACCGGCGCGATAGGAGGAACGGACCAGGGGGCCGGCGAGCACTCCGAGGAATCCGATTTCTTCCGCCTCGGTCTTGATCTCGACGAACTCTTCCGGTCGCACCCAGCGGTCGACGGGCAGGTGGCGGGCGCTTGGGCGAAGGTACTGGGTAATCGTGATGATGTCTGTGCCGGCGTCGTGCAGGTCGCGCAGGGCCTGGCTGATCTCCGCGCGCTCCTCGCCCATCCCGAGGATCAGGTTGGACTTCGTGATCAGCCCTGCGTTCCTGCCCTGGGTCAGCACGTCGAGGGATCGCTCGTAACGGAAAGCGGGACGGATGCGCTTGAAGATCCTCGGCACCGTCTCGACGTTATGCGCGAAGACCTCGGGCCTGGACGAGAACACCTCTCCGAGCAGCTCGGGGTTGCCAGAGAAGTCCGTTGCGAGGATTTCGACTCCGGTACCGGGGGACTGGGCGTGGATCTGGCGTACGGTCTCGGCGTGTAGCCAGGCTCCCTCGTCTGGCAGGTCGTCCCTGGCCACCCCGGTGACGGTGGCGTAACGCAGGTTCATGGCGACGACGGATTCTGCAACCCTGCGCGGCTCATCCGTGTCGTACTCCGCCGGCTTTCCTGTATCGATCTGACAGAAGTCGCACCGCCTCGTGCACTGCGAGCCGCCGATGAGGAAGGTAGCCTCGCGGTCTTCCCAGCACTCGAAGATATTCGGGCAACCAGCCTCCTGGCACACCGTGTGCAGGTTCTCGCCCTTCACCAGCTCCTGCAGTTGCAGGTATTCCGGCCCCATCTTCGCCCGGGTCTTGATCCAGTCAGGCTTCCGCTCGATCGGAGTCTCGGCGTTTCGAATCTCGAGTCTGAGCAGCTTTCGCCCCTCGGGTGGGTGGGTCATGGGGCGGTAACCATTTCTGCGTCGAGACGCGCTTGGACAAGGGGAACGACATCCGCGGGAGTCACGGTCCTACCGAGTTCCCGCGAGATCGAGGTGACGCCGGCATCCGCCAGTCCACAGGCCACGATGGTTCGATACGCATCGAACTCGTTGCTGCAGTTGAGGGCGAAACCGTGCATCGTGACGCCTTCGGCGACCCGGATGCCGATGGCGGCGATCTTGTCGTTCCCGCGCATCCACACGCCGGAGCGGCCCTCCACCCGCCCAGCATCGACGCCGAGTTCGGCCAACACGTCGATCAGGACGCCCTCGAGCCAACGCACGTAACCGACGACGTCGATCGGTTCGGCCAGACGGAGGATGGGGTAACCGACGAGTTGGCCCGGCCCATGCCAGGTGATCTTTCCACCGCGGTCCACGTCGATGACTGGAGTACCGTCGACCGGGCGTTCGGATGCCTCGGTGCGTTTGCCCGCCGTGTACACGGACGGGTGCTCGAGGAGGATGACCGTGTCTGGGCTGGTGCCAGATGCAACGGCTCTATGGGTTGCGCGCTGAAGCTCAAGAGCTTCCAAGTACGGCACGGAGTTGGCGCTTAGCCCCGCGACGACAAAGTCGACCACCTGAACAGTCTAGGCATGAACTCTTCCTCCCGATGTCACGAGGAGGGTCCCCGTCCACAGTTCGGGACCACGATGGTCGCTCTGTTGCGGCCGTCCTTCACGATCGAACGGTGGACATGATAGGTGGATATCAACTCATACGGCGGCTGGGCGCTGGACCACGCGCCGAAGTGTATCTGGGGCATGCCGGGCCGGAGCTGGAGGCGGCCGGCCGGCGAAATGCGGCCATCAAGCTGTACCGTTCCGACCTGGAGCGACACAGCATCGACGATGAAATCGAGGCACTGACTCTGGCCCGTTCGCGACACTTGCTGTCGTTGCGCGACATCGCCACCGGCGCGGATGGGCGGCCGTGCCTGATCTTCCCGCGGCTTCGACCGACGACTCTTGCCCGCCTGCTCGCCGAACGAGATCGCCTCGATCCGGGTGAGGCGGTGACGATACTCGTACCGCTGTCGACGGCGATCGGACAGTTGCATTCGGTACGAGTCGTCCACGGCGGGATGCGTCCGGGGTCGGTGCTCTTCGATGATGCCGGAGCGCCGGTGCTGGCCTGCTTCGGGCGATCATCGCGGCTCCGGGTCGCCTCGGCCGAGCCTGCGGATTCAGGACAACACTCGCCGACATTCGGCCTCCTGGCCGACGGCGATTCGCAGCATGGAGCTGCGTCGCCTGCCACGCCTGCGCAACTCGCCGGGGACTCCAGGGTTGCGGACGACCTGCTCGGGCTGGTATCGATCGCCGAGTCGGTCTTGGCGAGAGTAGCCGATGCTCAGACCCATGCGGCCGGTCGCGATCTGCTGGCCTGGCTGGAGAGTGATGAGCCGCACCTTCTCGCCGAGCGACTTCCGACCGAACTCTCCAATCGGTTGTTCGACTTCGCCGATGGAACGCCGGTCGACCTCACGGCGACGGATGAGACCGGCCACCAGCTCGCGGTGCGACCACTCGTCTTTCCCGGATTTGGCTCTCCGGCGGTTGTTTCTCCGGCCGTCGTTTCTCCTGCGCTAGGTTCACCTGCGCTCGGTTCATTCGGGCTCGCGCGACGAGCTGCCAGAACGACGAAGTCGCCGATATCCGTTCCGACTAGCGAGGCGCGACGCGGACTGCTCGCCAGAACCGCGACCAAGGCTCGCGTCGCCGTGCAGCGGGTGCGCCGGCCGTTCTGGGTCGTCGGGACGCTGGGGCTTGCGGCAGTCGTCTCCGCGGTTGTGGTATTTCCGTCGACGGCGGCGACGGACGTCGGTCGTCCAGGTGCCGCGGGGACAAGCTCGCCACAGCCGACCCGCGCAACCCCGACCCGCGCAGCCCCGACGCGCACGGCTCCGAAGCAGAGCGGCCGAGCAACCGAGTCCGTCGGCAAAGAGAGCGACAAGTCGATCGCGGGAGATGATCCGATTGCCGCAACCGTCGCGTTGCTCATGGCACGAGAACGGTGCATGAGCAGGCTGTCGGTGATCTGCCTGGATGGTGTGGACCAGGAGGGCTCGGCGGCACTGGACGGTGACCGTCAGGTCATCCGTTCGCTCCAGGAGAAGGGGACCGCGACACGCGAGCGCTCGTTGGCCGACGCGACCGTCGAGCTGTCCCAACGCCTGGGCGATTCCGCCCTCATGACCATAACCGCCACGACAGTCCCGGATGCGGTCGGCCCTGACGTGACCGGACCAGTGGAGGAGAACGGCAAACCGACCTCGCTCCTGTTGATCAGGAGCGAGGCCGGTTGGCGGATCAGGGACCTGTTTCGCGGTTGACCAAGTGAGGTCTGGTTGCCAGGCGCCGCAGTCTCTTCAGATGCCGAGGCCCTTCAAGAGCCGAGGTCTTCTCAGGCGCTCAGTTCTTCTCAGGCGCCCAAGTCTCCTCAGGCGCCCAAGTCTCCTCAGACGCCCAAGTTGCCAGCGAAGTCGCCCGCTTCGAGGCGGTTCTTCACGGCGACGAGGAAGCGTGCGGCATCCGCCCCGTCCACGATCCGGTGATCGTACGACAGCGCGAGATACACAGTGGAACGGATGGCGATGGAGTCGACCCCGCTGTTCGTGAGCACGACCGGTTTCTTCGTGACGATGCCAGTTCCGAGGATTGCGGACTGCGGCAGGAAGACGATCGGCGTATCGAAGAGCGCGCCGCGCGAACC
This sequence comes from Microbacteriaceae bacterium, assembly GCA_025464895.1. GTDB lineage: Bacteria > Actinomycetota > Actinomycetes > Actinomycetales > Microbacteriaceae > Parafrigoribacterium_A. Next base: position 4,382 of record JAODMG010000186.1, read on the forward strand.
GGTGTTGGTGAGCGTGAACGTTCCTCCAGCCAGCTCGTCTGGCTTCAGCTTGTTCTCACGGGTGCGCGCGGCGAGGTCGGCGATCTGCCCGGCGAGCCCGGCAATATCCAACGAGCTCGCGTCACGGATGACCGGAGTGAGGA
>JAODMG010000168.1 GCA_025464895.1 Microbacteriaceae bacterium
ACGGATCAGACCGTAGTCCACCGCCCACGAGTCCACGCCGACGCTCGCCAACCCGGGCTCAGCGGCAAACGCGGCGGCGAGCCCGCCGACCACCTGACGATAGAGCTCGACCACATTCCAATGCAGCCCGGCGCGATCGCCGTCCCAGATGCGCACCGGCGTGTTCGAAAAGCGTGCAACCTCGCCGAGCCGCAGCTCATTCGGGCCGACGGTGCCGACCATCACCCGGCCGCTCGTCGCCCCGAGATCGACCGCCGCGACCGCGCCGACAGCACTCATCGAAGGAAGGCCGCCGCGACGCCGGCGTCGACCGGAATGTGCAGCCCGGTGGTGTGGGTGAGATCACTTCCTGTGATGACGGCAACGGCATTGGCCACGTTCTCCGGCAGCACCTCGCGCTTCAGGAGTGTTCGCTGTGCGTAGTACTTGCCCAACTCCTCCTCTGGCACCCCGTAGACCGCGGCGCGCTTCGCGCCCCAGCCCCCGGCGAAGATCCCGGATCCGCGCACGACCCCATCCGGGTTGATTCCGTTGACCTTCACGCCGAATTCGCCGAGCTCGGCAGCGAGCAGCCGCACCTGGTGCGCCTGGTCGGCTTTCGTCGCCGAGTACGCGATGTTGTTCGGGCCGGCAAAGACGCTGTTCTTTGACGAGATGTAGACGATGTCTCCGCCCATCTCCTGCTCGATCAACACCTTCGCCGCGGCCTTCGATACGAGGAACGAGCCCTTCGCCATCACGTCATGCTGCAGGTCCCAGTCGGCGACGGTCGTCTCGAGCAGCGACTTCGACAGCGATAGTCCGGCGTTGTTCACGACGATGTCGACGCCGCCGAATGCGAGGAGCGTTGCCTCGATCGCCGCGACGACGTCTTCCTCGCTCGTGACGTCCGCTCGAACGCCGATAGCGACATCCGTGTTGCCGATCTCGGCGGCCGCAGCCTGGGCCTTCTCGAGGTCGAGGTCGGCGATCACGACGCAAGCGCCGTCGGCGGCGAGTCTCGTGACGATCGCCTTGCCGATTCCGGATGCTGCACCGGTCACGAACGCGATCCGTGTCGCGTGCGACTTCGGCTTCGGCATCCGCGCAAGCTTCGCTTCTTCGAGTGCCCAGTATTCGATGCGGAACTTCTCATCGTCGCCGATCGGTGAATAGGTCGAGAGGGCCTCGGCGCCCCGCATCACATTGATCGCGTTGACGAAGAACTCGCCAGCCACGCGCGCGGTCTGCTTGTTGGCGCCGTAGGAGAACATTCCGACCCCTGGCACGAGCACTATCGCGGGGTCGGCCCCGCGAATTGCCGGCGAGTCCTCGGTGGCGTAGCGGTCATAGTAGGCCTGGTAGTCCGCGCGATAGTTCTCGTGCAACTCCTTCAGCCGCGCAATGGAGTCCTCGATCGAGGCGTTGGCTGGCAGGTCGAGCACGAGCGGCCTGACCTTGGTGCGCAGGAAATGGTCGGGGCAGCTCGTGCCGAGAGCGGCGAGACGCGGATGCTCGGAACTCGCGAGGAAGTCGAGCACGACCTCGGCATCCGTGAAGTGCCCGACCTGGGGCTTGCTTTGGGACGCAATCCCCCGGATCGTCGGTGCGAGCGCGGCCGCCCTGGCCCGACGCTCGCTCTCCGGCAGTGGCGCGAACCCCTCGAGTGGCGCGCCGAATGGGTCTGCCCTGCCGTGCTCGTCGATGTACGCCGCTGCGGTCTCGATGATCCAGATGGAGTTCGCCTCGACCTCGTCACTCGTGTCTCCCCAGGCGGTAATGCCGTGGCCACCGAGGATCGCACCGATCGCACTCGGGTTCTTCCGTTTGACCTCGGCGATGTCGAGCCCGAGCTGGAAGCCGGGGCGGCGCCATGGCACCCACACGACCCTCTCACCGAACGCGGCTGCGGTCAGTTCCTCGCCGTCGGCGGCGGTCGCGAACGCGATGCCGGAGTCCGGATGCAGGTGGTCGACGTGCGCCGCATCCACCAAGGCATGCATGGCCGTGTCGATCGACGGAGCCGCGCCGCCCTTGCCGTGCAGCGTGTAGTCGAACGCGGCGACCATCTCGTCTTCGCGCTCGACGCCAGGATAGACGTTGACGAGGGCGCGGAGGCGGTCGAGCCGAAGCACAGCGAGACCGGATTCTGTCAGAGTGCCGAGGTCACCGCCCGAACCCTTCACCCACAGCAGTTCGACCGGCTCGCCGGTGACCGGATCGATGTCGGAGCCCTTTGCGGAGGTGTTGCCGCCCGCGTAGTTGGTGTTTCGAGGGTCGGCGCCGAGTCGGTTGGATCGGGCGATCAGCTCGGCGGCTGCGGGATTGGACGCTGCGGGATTGGACGCTGCGGGATTGGACATGGCTTCAGGCGCCCCATCCGGCCTGCGTGCCGCCGACGCGCTCTGCCTCGATTTTTTCCTGATACCCGGATGCCGCGTATGCGGCCATCGGGTCGGCCGGCAGCCCCCTGGACTCGCGCCACGCCCCGAGTGCGGGACGCACATCCGTGTAGAAGGCGTCCATCACAATGCCGTTGGCCGCGAGCACGTCGCCGTCCTCCTGCGCTGCCGCGAGCGCGTCGCCGTCGATGAGCAGCGCGCGGGCGGTCATCTCCTGCACGTTGAGCACCGACCGGATCTGGCCTGGAATCTTCTTCTCGATGTTGTGGCACTGGTCGAGCATGAACGCAATGTCCGGGGTGCCATAGCCGCCGCCGCGGATCACCTCGGAGAGGATGCGGAACAGCTGGAACGGGTCCGCGGCACCGACGATCAGGTCGTCGTCGGCGTAGAACCGCGAGTTGAAGTCGAATGAGCCGAGCTTCCCGAGCCGCAGAAGCTGCATCACGATGAACTCGATGTTGGTGCCTGGCGCGTGGTGGCCGGTGTCGAGGCAGACCATCGCCCGGTCGCCGAGAGCGCTCACCTGGGCGTACGCGCTACCCCAGTCCGGAACATCCGTGTGATAGAACGCAGGCTCGAAGAACTTGTACTCGAGCACGAGGCGCTGGTCGGTGCCGATTCGCTCATAGATCGTCGCGAGGGAGTCGGTGAGGCGATCCTGGCGGGCGCGCATGTCATCCTGGCCCGGGTAGTTGGTGCCGTCGGCGAGCCAGATCTTGAGGTCGCGGCTGCCCGTCTCGTGCATCACGTCGATGCAGGCGAAGTGGTGATCGATCGCCTTCTGGCGGATCTTCGGATCGGAGTGCGTCACCGATCCGAGCTTGTAGTCGTCGTCCTGGAACGTGTTCGAGTTGATCGTGCCGAGCGTCACGCCGTTGTCTTCCGCATGCTTCTTGAGGTCGGCGATGGAATCGACGAGGTCCCACGGTATATGCAGGGCGACAGAAGGCGCGAGCCCGGTGTGCTTGTGCACCCGTGCCGCATCCGAGATCTTCTCGAACGGATCGCGCGCCGTCCCCGGCGAACCGAACACCTTGAACCGGGTGCCCGAGTTGCCGAACGCCCACGATGGAAGCTCGATCGCCTGTGCGGCGAGCGCGGATGCGATGGAGGTGAGAGATGTCATGTCATTCGCTTATCTGTGTGTCGTGATTGTCCCGAAGCAGCGAGCTGGTCTTCGAGGTGGAAGATCTCTTCAAGAAGCCGGAAACACGCGCGTTGCATAGCGATCCTTCTGTGCTACCCGGTAGGCGACGACCGCGCCGCCGACCGGGTAGCCACCGTTTCTAGAAGTTGAACTTGTCGATGTTGTCCTTGTTGAAGACGAACGGGTCACCGAGGAGAACGGTCGCCTTGTCTCCGACCGTGAACTTGCCGAGCTTTCCCGCGGTGAAGGTGTCGCCTGTCTTACCGGTGATCGTTCCATCGACCAGCGCCTTGGCGGTGAACGCCGCCAGGTATCCGAGATCCTCTGGATTCCACAGCGCGAACCCGGTGACGGTGCCGTCCTTCACATAACTACGCATCTGGTTCGGAGTTCCGAGCCCGGTGAGTTGAACCTTTCCCTTAAAAGCGGAGGTGGAGAGGTACCGTGCCGCAGCCGCGACACCAACCGTGGTCGGCGAGACGATCCCCTTCAGGTTCGGGTACGTCTGCAACAGGGCCGCTGTCTTGTCGAACGAGGTCTGGTCGTCGTCGTTACCGTAGACAACCGCATCCAGTTTCACGTTCGGGTGGTTCGCGGCGAGGTCCTTCTTCATCAGGTCGATCCAGGCGTTCTGGTTCGTCGCATTCGCCGCCGCGGAGAGGATCGCGATCTCTCCGGTGTCCCCGATCAGCTTCGTGATGGAGTCGACCTCGACCTTGGCGATTCCTTCAGCAGTCGCCTGGTTGACGAAGACGTCGCGGTACTTCGGGTCGGTGTCGGAGTCGAAGGTGACGATCTTCACGCCGGCACTCTTGGCTTGGGTGAGCGAGCTGCCCAAGGCTGTCGGATCGTTCGCGGAGAGCACGATGGCGCCCACACCCTGCTGGGTGAGGGTGTTGATGTAGCTGACCTGGGCGTCGGCCGTCGCAGTCGCCGGACCGACCTCGCTGTAGGTGCCTCCGAAGGACTTGATCGCCGCCGCGCCGCCCTTGTCGGACGTGTCGAAATACGCGTTGCCAAGGTTCTTGGGCAGGAAAGTGATCTTGTAGTTCTTGTCACCGGACGAGGAGGTTCCGGGGCTGCCGCCGGAGGAGCATGCGGTCGCGAGGAGTGCGATCGCGACAACGCCGACACCGATGCTGAGCGCGCGGGTTACGCCCTTGCGCCTGGTGGATGAGTGAAGCAACATCGTTGTTCCTTTCAGTTGAGCCGGACTCGGCCGAGCCGGCGATGTGTTGCGGATTGAGCCCTGTGCAGGGGTCGGTGCCTCAGAGAGGCGGGTGGGGCTCTCCCGCGCGAGGCCGGGATCGCAATCCCTTCGTCCACGCGAGAAATCTTGGCGACAGCACTGAGACGATCAGCAGCACTCCCGTGATGATGTTGATGGCATCCGAGCTCACGTTTGCGAGCCGCAAAGCACTTTGAAGGACACCGATGAGGAGGACGCCGGCAACGACCCCGTGCAGCGCGCCCTTTCCTCCGAAAATCGACACGCCTCCGAGGAGGACGGCGGCGATCACCGAGAGTTCGAGACCCACAGCGTTGTCACCACGTGCGCTCCCGTAGCGAAGAGTCCAATAGATTCCGGCGAGCGCAGAGACGACGCCGGTGAGGACGAATGCGATGAACTTGGCTCGGTTCACGTTGACGCCGGAGAAGGCTGCCGTATCCCGGCTCAGGCCCAGCGCGACGAGACCTCGGCCGAACGGTGTGAAGTGAAGCACCACCGCGAAGATGATGATGAGGACGATGACCAGCACCATGACGACCGGAATTCCCGTCGTCCCCAGCCGCATCTGCACGAGGGTCTGCCAGAAGACCGGGAAGTTGGTGATTGCTGTCGTTCCCAGCAATCCGACCGCGATGCCTCGGAACAGCGCAAGCGTTCCGATGGTAACCGCGAGCGACGGAAGACCGACGACGGTTACGAGGAATCCGTTGATTGCTCCCGCGAGGAGTCCCACGAGCAGGCAGATCACCATGGCGAATTCGATCGGCACCCCGGCCTTCGTGAGAACTCCGAGGATGACGCTGCTGAGCCCGAGGGTGCTCGCAACGGACAGGTCGATCTCGCCGGTGATGATCACGAGCGTCATGGGAAGCGCGATCAAGAGAATCGGCGTGGCGTCGAGGAGAAGGAACGCGAGCGTCGTCGGCGTGCCGAAGTACGGCACGACGGCGGAGGCCACGATCACGACGACGACGAGCGCCGCTATCACTGCTGTCTCCCGGGAGAAGAGCCACCGCCTCCACACGGGGTTGCCATAGTCGGCGACCGCGCGGCGTTCGGCTTGTTTCGGCTCCAGGCCGGTTTCGACGCTATTCATGGGAGACCTCACGCTTCGCGATGAGCTTTCGCGACAGCCGGAGCGCGAGTATCCGGTCAAGGACGATGGCGCCGAGGATGAGCGCGCCGACGACGGCCTGTTGCCAAAAGTCCGGAATGCCGAGGATCGGGAGAGCGCGGTTGATGGTCAGAAGCAGCACGGCGCCGATCGCCGCGCCGTAGACGGTTCCGCTGCCACCGAAGATGGCGACCCCGCCGATCACCGCGGCACCGACGGCCTGCAGCTCGAGGCCGGTTCCGGTCTGGGAGCTTGATGTGCCGTAGCGCGCGGCGAAGAGGACTCCGGCAAGACCGGCCAGCGCCCCCGACACGATGAATGCGACAAGAACACGCTGCGTCACCTTGAGCCCGTACAGCTGGGCAGCGGCCGGGTCGGAGCCGATCGCGTAGAGTTCCCGACCGCCCCGCCTGTTGCGGAGGTACCAGGCGGCAATCAGGACGACGATGAGCGCGATGATCGTGAGATACGGGATGAACAGCAATTGGTTGGTACCGAGGGCGAGGAAGTCGGCCGGCATGTCGGATGCATTGACTCGGTTGCTCCCCGTCCAGAGCACGTTGATGCCGCGGTAGGCATAAAGCGTGCCGAGCGTGATGACAAGCGCCGGAACTTTTCCGAATGCCACGAGCGCGCCGTTGACGAGCCCGAGCACGGCGCCTGCCAGGATTCCCGCGACGAACACCAGGATGATCGGGATGCCATGGACGTCGATGAACAGGCGTCCGGTCAGGTACGCGGTCAGACCGACGACCGAACCGACCGAGAGATCGACGCTGCGGGTGATGATGACCATCGCCTGCCCGACGGCGATGAGTACGAGTATGGACGGGGTGAGAAGCAGGTCGCGGAATCCGTCCGGGCTGAAGAGGAAGGTCGGATTCACCATTGTGGTCACCGCGATCACCAGGATCAGTGCCGCGAGGATGCCCGTCTCCCGCGCTCCGAAGAACGCGCGAACGCCACGGATAATCGCACTCGCGGGGGTCTGGACGACGGTCATCGCGCGACCCCCTCGGCATGGGTTGCGGCGAACATGACGTTCTCCGCCGTGGCCTCCGCGCGCGAAATTTCCGCGGTAATGCGTCCCTCTCGCACGACGAGCACGCGATCGGCCATGCCGAGCACCTCCGGCAGCTCGGACGAGATCATGAGTATGCCCATGCCGCGACCGGCGAGTTCCGATGTGAGCCGGTGGACTTCCGCCTTCGTGCCAACGTCGATTCCGCGCGTCGGTTCGTCAATGATGAGCACCCGCGGCTCGGTCGCAAGCCACTTTCCGAGCACAACCTTCTGCTGGTTGCCTCCGCTCAAGGTCCCGGCGAGGGTGTCGAGGGACGCGGTCTTGACCCGGAGCCTGTCCGCCCAGATCCGAGCCGAACGGTTCTCGCTCGCACTACGGATGATCCCGAAGCTCGCGAGCTTCTTCCGAATCGCCAGCGTCGCGTTGCGAGATACGGAGGATTCGAGGATGAGCCCTTGCTTGCGCCGGTCCTCCGGTACCAGGGCGAGCCCCAGGGCCATCGCCGCGGCCGGATTTCGTTTCGGCACCCGTTTGCCCCCGATCCGCACCGTTCCGCTTTCATAGTTGTCAACGCCGAAGACGGCTCGCGCGATCTCGCTCCTACCCGCGCCGACCAGTCCGGCGAGCGCGACGATCTCGCCGGCGCGCACCGTGAAGCTCACGTCGTGGAACAGTCCCGTTGCGGTGAGGTTCTCGACAGAGAGCAGCTCATCGCCGACGGTCGTCTCCTGCTTGGGGAAGAGGTTCGTGACGTCCCGGCCGACCATTCGGCGCACGATCTCGTCCTCGGAAACCGCGTCGATCGGGTCGGTCGAGATGAATGCGCCGTCCCGCATGACCGTGATCGTGTCGCACAGCGCGAACACCTCGTTGAACCGGTGTGAAATGAAGACGAGGCCGCGTCCCTCATCGCGCAGGCTGCGTGCCACCGCGAACAGACGCTCGACCTCCACGCCGCTGAGCGCCGCAGTCGGCTCGTCCATGATCAGCAATCGCGCGTCCAGCGATATGGCCTTCGCGATCTCGATGATCTGCTGGTCGGCGATTGACAGGCCGTCGGCGGGACGGTCCGGATCGATGCGCACCGCCAAACGCGCGAAGATCTGCTTAGCCTCATCGCGCATCGCCTTGCGGTCGATGCGTCCAAACCTGCCGGTCGGCTGGCGCCCCATGAAGATGTTCTCGGTGACCGATAGGTCGGGGAAGAGGGTGGGCTCCTGGTAGATCACGGCGATGCCGGCCTGCTTCGCCGCGGCGGTCGACCCGAAATCGACTGATTCCCCGCGGAACAAGAACTCGCCACCGTCTCGCTGGTACAGGCCTGCGACGATTTTCACCACCGTCGACTTACCCGCACCGTTCTCGCCGACCAGCGCGTGAATCGAGTTCGGCTGAACGGTCAGGGTCGCCGAGGTGAGAGCGACGACCGAACCGAACTTCTTCGCCACATTATGAAGCTCGAGCACGGCTGGACCGTTGATCGTCTGGGTGGTCGACATTGACTGAACCTTGTCTCCGCGGGTGGAGTGAATCGTTTTAATTTGGAAGCTTCGTGAACTCTAGGGTGATCTCTGAATCGTGTCAAGGCACGGCGCCGACACGCAATAACCCGTTAGCAAAACGAGATTCTCGGCGGTCGCGCGCCCCCCGGATCGCGCGATGAGTGGAACAGGATGAACGTTTCAATATCCTGGCCGATTTGCCGTACACTCCGAGAAGAGTCGCGGAAAGGATGCGGATGTCATCGGTGAGTGTGCGAGACGTCGCTGCGCTGGCCGGCGTGTCCACCGGCACCGTGTCCAACGTGCTGAATCGGCCGGACAAGGTCTCCCCCGCGACCGTCGAGCGGGTGCACGACGCGATTGAGAAGCTCGGCTTCGTGAGAAACGACGCAGCGCGACAACTCCGATCGGGAAGCAGCCGCGCCATCGGCCTCGTGATTCTCGACGTTGGCAACCCGTTCTTCACCGACCTGGCGCGCGGAACGGAGGACAGCGCCGCCGAAATGGGTTTTTCGATCATCCTGGGCAACAGCGATGAGAAGGCCGAGCGCGAATCGGCATACCTGGATCTGTTTGAGGAGCAGCGTGTTCACGGCGTGCTCATCTCCCCCTTCGGTGACATCGTGCCTCGCCTTCGCCGCCTGCGCAGTCGCGGAATTCCGGCCGTCGTGGTTGACCGCACGAGCTGGGACAATTCCTTCAGCTCCGTCTCGGTAGACGACGTGGCGGGCGGCGAGATGGCCGCAAACCACCTCCTCGACATCGGGCGCACTCGCATCGCCTTCGTCGGCGGTCCATTGGAAATCAGGCAGGTGGCGGATCGTCTGAACGGAGCGCGACGGGCAATCGAGAGCCACGGTGGTGCAACCCTCGAGGTGATCCCGGTTGCCGCACTGTCCGTTGCCGAGGGTCGCGAAGCCGGACTTCGGCTCATCGCGCGCGACAAACATCAGCGACCCGACGCAATCTTCGCGGCGAACGACCTCATTGCGACCGGTCTGCTGCAGACCCTGGTGATGGAGGGTGCCGTATCCATCCCCGACGATATTGCGCTGATCGGATACGACGATATTGCGTTCGCCAGCGCGGCCGTCGTGCCCCTGTCGTCAATCCGCCAGCCCAGCGCGCTCATCGGAGAGACCGCGGTCAAGATCCTTCTCGAAGAGGCAAGCGACCCCGATGTATTGCCGCGGCAGGTCGTCTATCAGCCGGAACTCAGAGCCCGGGCGAGCACGATCGGCTCGCAGCCGGTATCAGCCGCGCATGCTGGGGATGACGAGTTATGTCGTTAGCCCAATGGCCATGGCCGCGCCGGCAAGGGAAAGTACGAAGATGCTGATGTTCCTGCCCAGGCGCGCCCAAAGGTTCTCCTGACCGAT
>JAODMG010000205.1 GCA_025464895.1 Microbacteriaceae bacterium
ACCCCGTGGCTTCGGGGCGGGGGCAAACTGGGTATTGCGAATACTCTTGTTAGGCATCCCGCTTGTATACCCCGTCGCTTCGCTTCTGGGGGCAAACCTGCGGTTTGCCCCCGTAGCCCATTCGGCAGAGGCAGACGACTTAAAATCGTCCAAGTGTGGGTTCAAATCCCACCGGGGGTACTTCGCGGCGGCTCCGCACATCCTCCATCGGCGCGCCAATCTGCGCCGTTCGTAACTCAGCGCTGGTTCGTAACTCAGGCAAAACCAGCCCAACCACGCGCTGGCACGCGGATGTCGCTGCCGCCGCCCGTGTTCTGCGTGAGTTACGCACCAGCCCCAACGCGAGTGGCCGCGGTTTCCGGCGCCGCGGGAAACCGTTGGTTCGTCCGTGCGCCGATTCGTCATCCGTGCGCCGGTTGTAACCGCCGCACTGACAACAAACGGGCGCACGGTTGAGCGGTGGCAACGCGCCGAGCGACGCCAGAGCGACGAGCCGCGTCGCGTTGTCGCGCCGCGCCGACCTGAGTTAGAGGTCTACCGCAGGCTCCACGAAGCGCACCCACGACCAGGCGGCCAGGCTGAGCGCGGCGAATCCGCCGGCGACGAGGAGGGATCCGGCCACCGGGAACGGCGTGCCGCTTCCGCCGAGGACGATCACCGAGGTCAGCGTCGCGACGACGGCGATCGCGACCAGCCAGGCCACCGGGGACCATTCAAGGATGACCCGCCCTGGCAGCGTAGCCACCGGAAGCATCAGGATCAGCGCGGAGCCGAGGCCCGCGAGACACACGGTGGCGAGGGTCTCACTCGAAAATGTCAGCCAGAATCCGTCGACCGTGCCGAGTGCCGAGTGCGCAAACCAGGCGAGGACGGCGAGCACGGTGATGCTCCCCACCTCGGCGAGGTTGACGATCGCGCGATGCCTGGCCGGGATGATGCCGGCAAAGCCGACGCCGATCAGCACACCGGCCACCACCGGAGGCTCGAGGCCGGTCGATCGGGAGAGGATGGCACTGACCGCGGCCGCCACGAGCATCATCGGCAAGAACTTGAGTCGACCACTCACCCGCACGGCGTGCGAGGTGGCGCGGGTCACGACCGCGACACACAGCACGTTCAGAATCGCGAGCCCGGCGCCGACGGCGACCAGCAGACGCACGAACCGCACTTCGCCGTTGAATCCAACCGAGACGAGGATGAACCCGGATGCGGCGGCGAGCGGGACGACTCCGACCAGCCACGGGTGGCGCGTGGCCGTGTCATCCGTGCGAGGAATCACCTGGTTCCGGCCGGTGAGGCGGGTCCTCGGGCGGTGGAATCGACCTCGGAACGTGGTGGCGAGCATCCGGAGCGGAAGGGCGACCAGGAGGATGAAGGCGATGGCCAGGAGCGGGCCGCGCACCCAGCTGCCGTGCGAAACGGTGTCGGCGACGGTGGGGAGGAACGAGCCGAACAGGGTGGGCGTTCCCCAGTTGGTGAGCGCCTCGTGCAGCGTCGGCGGCGTGCCGCCCGAGCCGGGGACGAATGGCTGCGTTGGCACGGATGGCGTCGGCTGCGGTGCCGGCGGGGTCGGGGGAGGAGAGGTCGGGGTTACCGGCGGTGCCGAGCTGGCCACGGTCGCCTTCTGGCCGAAATACACCCGGATCGGCGCGCTCGGATCGCTGTAGTTGCCTGCCAGGTCGGCCTGGATGGCCTGGATGGCGTGCACACCGTCGGCGATCCCGGAGGCAGTGCAGGTCCACACCCCGGCGGCGTTGCTCGATCCGCCGCACACCGGAATCGTGTCGACGTAGACGTTGAGGAAGCTCATCGCCTCGCCGGTGCCGGAGAAGGTGATCGGCTGGTGCAGTACGCGCGATCCGGCTTTCGGGAAGGTCACGACCGGGGCGGCGGGGCGGGTCTTGTCCACCGTGACCCGCTGCGCGGCCGACTGGTCCGACGGGCCGCCGATGTCCGACTTCGATTGTTGCGCCGTGACCGTGTATGGGCCGCCGGATGGGGCGGACAAGCTGCACGACCAGTACGAGTTGACGGCGACGGTCGTGCATCCCTTCCCGCCGGATCCGTTCACCAAGACCGTCACGGTGGCCCCCGTGAACGCACCGCCGGAGACGATTCCCGGCGTCACGAACGAGCCAGGACCGTCGAGGGTCGGCGGGCCGAGCACATTGATGGTGATCGGGCCGGTGGATGTCGCGCCGCCAACGGCCTGGCTGGCGGTGAGCTCGATCGCGCTGCCGTTCGGCAGTGAGTCGAGCTTGCACGACCAGCTTCCCGGCGGGTTCGGGTTATCCGTCGTCGGCGTGGTGGTTGTCGTGACGGCGGTGCAGCTGGACCCTCCCGGCGATGCGGACACCACGACGGTGCTTCCGCTGTCCGCCGATCCGCTGACCGTTACCGAGTTGTTGCCGAAGAATGTGCCGGTCGTCGGCGCGGTGATCGCCACCGGATTCGGCGTGCCGGCCGCGGGCGCCGGCGACACGGTGCTCCCGTTCGAACCCGACGGTGTGGCCGGGTCGTCCGCCGACGCCGGGCTGGCCCCGAAGAAGCCGAACGAGAGCAGCGCGATCGCGCATACGCCGGTGAAGACGATGACCCTCATGGCCGCGACTCGACGGAGCTCGCTCGCTCCGCGATCGTGAGACGCGCGCGAAGCAACGCTGGGATGTGAGGGATGCACTGTACTTCCATTTAGCTAGGCATTGCCCGCACTGTCAATTCGGTTGACCTGCGCGGGTATCCGGGCCATGATTCCTAATCAAGTGTCTTGGACATCTGACCCACTTGACCGACGCATCAACCCCGACCCATCAACGCTGAGGCCGCCGATGACCCGCTTGTCCGCAGAGGAACGTCGTTCCGCACTGGTGCAGGCGGCGCTGAGGGTAATCGCTCGTCGTGGCGTCACTGCCGCGACCACGAGGGCAATCGCCGCCGAAGCCGGAATGCCCCTCGCCAGCTTCCACTACGCCTTTCGTTCGCGGGACGAACTCATCCGCGAGCTGGTGGCGATCGTGGTCGAGAGTGAGCGACTGGCGACAATGAAGTCGTTGACGGCGGATGTCGACATCCGTTCGGCGGTCAGGGCGGGACTGCAGGCCTACTTCGATCTCGTCGTCACGGAGCCGGGCCGCGAACAGGCCATGTTCGAGCTACTGCACTACGCACTGCGCACCCCCGGACTCGGCGACTTGCCCCGCGCGCAATACGAGAGCTATTACGAGGTGGCACGGGTGCTGCTGCGAGAGGGTGCGGCGCGGGCGAACGTGACCTGGACTCTTCCACTGGATGAGGTGGCCAAGTTGGTCGTCTCCCTCACAGACGGCCTCACACTGGGCTGGCTCGCCGACCGGGACGATGCGGCTGCCGCCCGACTGATGGATTCGGCGGCAGATTTTCTCGCGACGCTCGCCGAACCGGTATCCCATTCAGAACCCGTAACCGATCCGCAAGGCAACCCCGATACGCAACCCGATCCGAAATCCCGACCCGAGGAGCACAGTTGATGACGACAGAGAAGCAGGCGGGCGCCGTCTCGGATGCACCGCCGCCGTTCGCCGAACCGCAACGGCCGGTCAGCGGGCGCTGGATCGCGGCCTTCGCGACCGCCTGGCTCGGGGTGTGGATGGCGCAGCTGGCCCCGGTGCAACTGCTGTTGCCCAACCAGGTCACGGCGCGGATCGGCACATCCGGTATCTACGATGCCGTGCTCGCCTTCGGGATCATCTCGGGGATCGCCGGCGTATTCGCTCTCGTCGCCTACCCGCTGACCGGCGCGCTCTCCGATCGCACCACCTCGCGATTCGGACGCCGCCGGCCCTGGATCCTCGGCGGTGCCGTCCTGTTCGCGATCTCACTGCTTGCGCTCGGTCTCCAGGAGACCCTTCTCGGCGTCGGGGTGTTCTGGTCGCTCGCGCTGATCGGCTTCTGCGTGCTCACGGCCGCCCTCACCGCTGTGATCTCCGACCAGGTTCCGGTCAACCAGCGCGGTTTCGTCTCCGGCTGGATCTCGGCACCGCAGGCCATCGGCACGGTGCTCGGCGTGCTGCTCGTCACCTATCTCATCGTCGGGCGCTTCGCCGGGTACGCGGTGCTCGCGGCGCTGCTCGTGCTGCTGGTGCTGCCGTTCCTGCTCCGGAGCCCGGATGCGGTGCTCGAGCGGTCGGCCCGACCCGCGCTGACTCTGCGAGGACTGGTACAGGGGTTCTGGATCAGCCCGCGCCGGTACCCGGACTTCGGGTGGACCCTCCTCAGTCGCATCCTGGTCAATTTCGGCAACGCCTTCGGCACGACGATGCTGCTTTACTTCCTGCAGATCGGCCTGAAAGACAAGAACGCCGAGGACGATCTCACCACGCTCATCCTGATCTACATGGTCTTCGTGATCCTCGCCTCGCTCATCCTCGGCAGGCTGTCCGACCGGCTTGGTCGCCGCAAGGTGTTCGTTTTCGCGGCATCCGCTCTCCAGGCGATCGCAGCACTGCTGCTCGCGCTCGTGCCGGATCTCGGGGTGGCAATGATCGCGGCCGGCCTCCTCGGACTCGGCTACGGCTGCTTCCTCTCGGTCGACCAGGCCCTGGCGACCCAGGTGCTTCCCGACGCGCACACCCGCGGAAAAGACCTCGGAATCATGAACATCGCCACCGCGGTTCCGCAGGCCATCGCGCCACTGCTCGGGGCGCTCATCGTCGTCGCAATCGGCGGTTTCCAGGGCTTGTTCCTGCTTGCCGCCGCCGCGACCCTTCTCGGCGCTCTCGCCATTCTCCCGATCAGGACGGTTCGCTGATGGTCTTTCCGCTCAATCGCCAGGACGAGTCGCCGTGGCTGGTCCCATCCGGCTACTGGCCGAAGCTCGACGAGGTGACCAGGGGGGTCGACCCGCCGTTCGGGGTCATCTCGCAACGGGCGCTCGCCGCCAACGCGTTCAGCATGCTGGACCGTGCGGCCGGAACGACCATCCGGGTGGCCAGCAAATCGATCAGGGTCCGCGGGGTCATCGACGCGGTCCTGGCGCTGCCCGGTTTCAGCGGGATCCTCGCCTACACGCTCGACGAGGCGCTCTGGCTGGCGCTCGACCATGAGGATGTCGTGGTCGGCTATCCGACGGCCGACCGCAGCGCAATTCGCACCCTCGCCCGCAACCCGAAGTTCGCCTCGCGGGTCACCCTGATGGTGGATTCGGTCGAGCAGCTCGACCTCGTCGACTCGGTCCTGCCCCCGTCCGAGCGCGAATCGATCCGGGTCTGCATGGAGCTCGACGCGGCCTGGAATTCGCGGATGCTCGGCCACCTCGGCAGCTACCGTTCGCCGATTTTCACCCCGGCCGATGCGCGGCGCTTCGCCGAGTCGGTGGTGTCGCGGCCCGGATTCGAGCTGGTCGGGATGATGGCCTACGAGGGCCAGATCGCCGGAACGGTCGACCGGCCGGAAGGCAAACCCGTGATGGGCGCGATCGTGCGCTGGATGCAGAAGCAGTCGGCGAGCGAGTTGGCAGCACGCCGCGCCGAGGCCGTGGCCGCCGTGCGCGAGGTCGCCGACCTCGCCTTCGTCAACGGCGGTGGCACCGGGTCGCTGGAGAGCACCGGTGCTGAGGCCGCGGTCACCGAGATCGCGGCGGGCAGCGGACTGTTCGGCCCGCACCTGTTCGACCACTACAGCCGATTCACGCCGGCACCGGCCGCCGCGTTCGCGCTCTCCGTCGTGCGGAGACCGACCCAGGGGATGGCGACCCTGCTCGGCGGGGGCTGGATCGCATCGGGACCCCCAGGGGCCGACCGAGTGCCGAAGCCGGTGTGGCCGGAGGGGCTCGGGCTGGTCGAGCGGGAGATGGCCGGGGAGGTGCAGACCCCGCTGACCGGGGAGAACGCCGCTGCGATGCGGGTCGGCGACCGTGTCTGGTTCCGCCACACCAAGGCGGGGGAGCTGAGCGAACACCTCAACGAGTTCGTCCTCGTCGACGGCGATCGAGTCGTCGATCGGCTGCCGACCTACCGTGGAGAAGGCAAGGCATTCCTGTGACAGCGGCCTCGATCGCCCCGGGACCGGAACTCACGCCGGGCAAGACCTGGCGAAACTGGGGCCGCTCGGAGAGCATCCGTCCGGTGTTCGTCGCCCGCCCGCGTAGCGTCGACGAGGTGATCGCGGTGGTCAGGCTCGCGCGGGAGCGTGGGCTCGCCGTGAAGGCGGTTGGCGCCGGGCACAGTTTCAGCGCCATCGCCGCCGCCCCCGGCATCCAGGTCGACCTGTCCGCCCTGTCCGGACTGTGGGGAGTGGATGCCGCGACTGGAAGGGTCACGCTCGCCGCGGGCACGCACCTGTACCAGTTGCCGGCACTGCTCGGGCCGCACGGACTCGCCCTCGAGAACATGGGGGACATCGACAGGCAGACCATCAGCGGTGCTACCTCGACCGGCACCCACGGCACCGGTTCCGGTTTCACCGGCCTCGCCGGGCAGGTCGTCGGGGTGCGGCTGGTCACCGCGGATGGCGAGCTGCTCACGATCAGCGAGACGGAGAACGCGGAGCTGCTTCCCGCGGCGAGACTCGGGCTGGGGGCGCTCGGCATCCTGGTGGAGCTGACCATCCAGTGCGTCCCGGCCTTCCTGTTGGAGGCGCGCGAGCGCCAGGAACCGCTCGCCGCCATCCTCGACGATCTCGACGCCAGGGCGAACAATGTCGATCACTTCGAGTTCTACTGGTTTCCGCACACCACGGTCGCGCTGACGAAGAGCAACCGCAGGGTCGATGCGTCGGAGGAGCGTCATCCGCTCTCGCCCCTCACCCGGTGGTGGGAGGACCGACTGGTCTCCAACACCGTTCTGTCGGTCGTCTGCACCCTGGGCAGGGCGGCGCCGACGCTCACTCCGGGCATCAATCGGATCGCCAGCCGCCTGACCGGCCATCGCGACTTCACGGACCACTCGTCGAGGGTATTCGTGGCCCCGCGGACGACCCGCTTCCGCGAGATGGAGTACGCGATCCCGCGGGACGCGATCCCCGGTGCGCTCCGTGCGATCGAGAGTCTCATCGAGACTCGCGGATGGCGCATCTCCTTCCCCATCGAGGTGCGAGTCGCCGCATCCGACGGCCTGTGGCTCTCGACCGCGGAGGGCCGGGACACCGGCTACATCGCGGTGCATCGTCACTTCCGTGAGGACTACCACGAGTACTTTCGGGGCGTGGAACAGATCATGCGCGGCTACGGCGGCCGCCCGCACTGGGGCAAGATCCACTTCCAGAACTCGACGACGCTTCGCGAGCTGTACCCGCATCACGCCGACTTCGTGGCGGTGCGGGACCGACTCGACCCCGACCGGGTGTTCGGCAACCCCTACCTGGATCGGGTGCTCGGGCCGTAACCGAGCAGTACCAGTCGCGGTCGCGTCCGGTCCCGTCCTCGTCCCGGTCATCCGCTCAGTCACCC
>JAODMG010000206.1 GCA_025464895.1 Microbacteriaceae bacterium
GGGTCAAGTCACTGAACCACCTCGGCTACCACGACATGGACGAACACGCGCGACCGTCGAGCGATCCCCTACGCAGGGCGCTCGCCGTGGCGAGTGACGATACCGATGCGAAACGATTCGTGTCCGCGTTCATCGATTCCGTCGGATTCGATCCGGTCGATGCCGGGTCGCTCGCCGACGGCATCCACCTGCAGACCGGAACGGCAGTCTTCGGGCGCGAGCTGGGCAGGGCAGAATTCGAACGGATGATCGGTCGCACGAATTCCGCCGAGGAACCGGCGGAACGCAACGACGTCGCTGCCTGACGGGGAGCTTCCCGCGCCTGGGCCGGTTGAATCGACTGCGGCAGGAGCCATCTATCCTCGGTAGTGAACCTATCGATGGGAGCGTACCGACGTGGCCGACGAATCTCTCCGCCTACCGAACACGATCTTTCGCGCCGTCTTCGACCTTGGCGACAAGCGGGCGGCGAATATCGTGCTTCCGACCGCGCTCTCGGAGCCAGAGCTCTTCGTCGAATGGCTCGAGGACGAGCACGTAGTAGCTCTCTACGTCGAGTTCGAGCACGGTCAGCTGCACGTCGACTGCTCCTCGTCCGGGATCGAGCATCACTTCCACGATCGCGTCGGCGAAAGCAGCCAGACCAGCCCGTGGCCCGCCGCGGAAACGGAGGTGCTCATCGACTGGGCGTCGATGCTGGCATCCGAAGTATTTGCGCGGATGCCGAACCTCATGGAGGACATCGAGGAAGCCGCCGCGTGGTACGAAGCGGGATACCCGCTCTACGTCTGTGAAACGGATCCGGCGTTCCTCGATCTGCTCGAAGTCGAGATCGAGGGGGAGATCCTCACGCTGCCCTGGCTCGGGTCAGGACAGGTCGGCCAGGAGCATCTCGATGGGGACAACCATCCGGTCGCGCTCCTCTGGAACCCGGTGAATGAGAATCCAGACCGGGCGATAGCGACCGCGTGGCTCGACCCTGCCACCGGCGAGCCGGCGACCGCAGCCGAGCCCGGCGTGGACTGGGATGACGTCGGACTGCCCGCCGACGAGGTTCTCGTCTGGTTGGAGGGCACCTACTTGAACAATCACATCAGCCCGGATCCCGAGAGCGCCATCATCCAGGCCGTCCTGCGGCGAATGGGCGGACTCGACGGCGAATAGCCTGAACGCCGGACCTAGGGCTGTGCCTCGTCCGCCACATTCGCGGCGCCCGCGAGCCTGCCGCGTGCGGCGTGAAGGTGGAAACGCATCGCCTCGGCGGCGCCATCGACGTCATGGTCCGCCACCGCATCGAGCACCTTTTGATGCTCTAAGACGGTGTCCATTGCGATGCCAGTTTCGTAGTAGAGGCGGTAAAGCTGGGAGTGCGGACGCAGGCGCTCGAGGATGTCGACCATGAGATCGACGCCAGACGTCGAGGCGATGGCAAGGTGGAAGGCGGCGTCTTGGGCCGCGAACGCCTTGTAGCTTTCGTAGCTTGCCCCCTTGACCGGCTCCTCCATTTCGGCGATGAGGTCCTTGAGATTTTTCACCTGAGGTCGGCTCGCGCGCTCGGCGGCCCACGACGCGGCGGCGGGCTCAAGCAGCAGCCTCACCCGGAAGAGTTCGTCAAAGGATTTGGCGTCCATCAGGGGAGCTACCGTGTAACCGTGATGGGCCCGCTTGGCAACAAGGCCATCGGATTCGAGCCGGGCTAACGCCTCGCGGACCGGAGTTGGCGAACAGCCGAAGTCTCGCGCGAGACCGTCGATTGACAGTCGGGACCCTGGTTCAACCAGGTTGTCCATGAGGCGCGACTTGATCAGTTCGTAGATTTCGTCCCCCAGTACCGAACGACGCGGTGCGCCGGCGGAAAGCCAGGGAGAGTCCGCGGCTTCGCCCAGAGGTGAGGACATGTTCAAGAGCCTATATGAAGAAGGATCGTTGGGAGCCCGCCGAGTGCATCGATACCGGATAGAACCGTCAACCCCGCGAAGGACACGGAATTAGCAGCGATTTGACAGCTGACCCACTAATCCTGATCATAGATCAAATAGGAAATCCAACGAAGGGTTGTACTAAGTGACACGCAAACGCTTGGCAATGCAGATTGGCATGGGCGCAGCGCTCCTTGCAGTTCTTGCCGGATGTTCGACAGCAGCTGGGTCAGCGACGACCAGTTCATCGAAGAGCATCACGATCGGTCTTTCCAACCAGACGATGGCGGGCACGTTCCCGGTCGGTCTGGCGAAGGGTGCGAATCAGGAAGCGAAGAAGCTCGGAATCAAGCTGGTCGTTCTGGACTCGAAGGGCGATGTTCAAAAGCAGGGTAGCGACATGCAGGACCTTGTCGCTCAGAAGGTCGACGGCATCCTGATCGTTCCCAACTCCCCAGGCCCCGCACAGGCCATGGTCGATCAGGCCGTCGCCGCGAAGATCCCGGTCGCGTCTGTGCACGGCACTGTGGGAACCGGGCCGACCGACGTGCCGTACAGCAAGCTGTCGTTCACCATGAACGAGAGCGCGACCGTGCTGGGTACGGAGGAGGCCAAGCTCGCCGAAAAGGCTCTCCCGAACGGCGGCCAGGTCGCCATCATTACCGGGGCTGCCGGATTCCTCGAGAACACCACCTGGACGCAGGGGTTCAAAGATGGACTGGCCGCGAAGGGTGGATTCACCATCGTTGCGACTCAGCCTGGTGACTGGACGCCTGAGGCAGGCCAAGCGGCGTGCCAGGGCATCCTGAGCGCACATCCGAGTGTCGACCTCTTCTACGCCATCAGCGATGACATGGCGACCGGATGCGCGAAGGCCGTTGCCGCCGCTCACTCGTCGGCAAAGATCCTCGGCAACGGGGGTTCTGCGGCAGGTATCAGTTGCATCAAGGACGGCTCGATCTATGGCGACGTCTGCTACAAGCCGGTCGACGAGGGCGCCAAGGCCGTTGACACCCTGTACCAGCAGATCACCGGCAAGACGGCGGCGTCGCACAAGGTGCTCACGTATGACACGCCTGCGATCACGCTGTCGAACATCGACCAGTGCGTAGCGCAGTGGTAGTTGTTTCACCCTCGGCGCCGCATCCTGACACCGCCGAATCGCCGACGTTGGCGATCCGGAACATCACGAAGATCTACCCCGGGGGAACCCAAGCGCTGCGGGGAGTCTCACTCTCGCTGCGCGCCGGGGTGGTCCACGGATTGGTTGGGGCCAATGGCGCCGGAAAATCCACGCTGATCAAGATCATCGCTGGGGTTGAAAGACCCACAACCGGTGACCTGTTGTGGCTTGGAAGCTCGACCGACTGGCGTCGCCCCGCGGATGCGCAATCCGCGGGCGTCGCTGTCGTGCACCAACAGAGTCCCGTCGTTCCCGCGCTCAGCGTTCTCGAAAACGTCTACCTGGGCAACGAAGGGACGGGGCTCTGGAGGCCGCAGGATCGCCTCGCGGAATTTGCCGCGCTGTGCGAGCGGGTGGCCTTCACGATCGACCCGCATACGATCGTCGCGGAGCTGTCGGTCGGGGATCGGCAGATGGTGTCGATCCTGCGGGCGCTCGCCCAGAACCCCTCGCTGATTCTGCTCGACGAGCCGACGGCGTCGATCTCCCCGGCCGAACGTGCCGGTGTGCTCGGTGCCGCCCGGAGTCGCGCGGCGGCCGGGGTCGCGGTCGTGTTCGTGTCGCACTTTCTCAATGAGGTCATGCAGATCTGCGACGAGGTGAGTGTGTTGCGGGATGGCCAGCTCGTCGACGAGTTCGACCGGGATGGGATGTCCGTCGATCGCATGGTCGCCGGCATCGTCGGCGACAGATTGCACGACGTTGAGGCGATCAAACCCGTCCACGACATCGGAGATGTCGTACTGGACGTGCGCGAGCTGCGGACGGCAAACACGGATACCTCCGTGAGCCTGCAGGTGCGGCGAGGTGAGATCGTCGGCATCGCGGGACTCCTCGGCTCCGGTCGCACCTCGCTTCTGAGGGCGATCTTCGGTGCGGATCGCCGCGCAGCAGGTGAGGTCGTCGTCGACGGGAAGACGCTGTCGGCGTCCCCTCAGGCCGCGGTTTCCGGCGGGGTCGCGTTCGTGCCAGAAGATCGCATGGGCCAAGGCCTCATCGGCGACTGGGAGATCTGGCGCAATACATCACTCGCGGACTCTCGCAGTCTTTCGCGCCGCTTCCGATTCCTGGATGTCGCGAAGGAACGCCTGCTCGCGAGCAGGGCGCGGCGCGAGCTCGGCATTGTTGCGTCGTCGATCGATACCGCCGTTAGAGACCTGAGCGGCGGCAACGCCCAGAAGGTCGTCTTCGCCAAGTGGATCTACAAGACCCACCACGTCTTGCTGCTCGATGAGCCCACCGCGGGCGTCGACGTCGCGGGCAAGGCCGACCTGATCAAACTCATCCGTGACCTCGCTGAGCGGGGCATCGGTATCCTCGTCGTTCTCTCCGAGTTCGAAGAGCTACTGAGTCTCGTCGACAGGGTCGTCGTGCTTCGGCATGGCGCAATCGAAACCGAATTCTCTGCGGATGCCGTGTCGGTAGCCGAGTTGACCGCATCCGTTGGAGGCCTCGCATGACCATTCAGAAACCGCCGCATGACCAGGCGCAGTCAATCGGTGTCGGAGCGCGGCTTCGTTCTGCGAGTCAAAGCCTGCGCCCGCAACGCGCCGGCGTCGTGTATGCGCTCGTCCTGCTCGTCGTCATCCTCGTCGTCACGACGGTCGTGATGGGCCAACCGACCTACCTGTCGAGTACGAACATCTCGAACATCCTGGGCCAGGTCGCTCCGGATGCGATCCTGGCAGTCTTCATGACGGTCGTGCTGATCTCCGGAAATTTCGACCTGTCTGTCGCCTCCGTCGCCGCGCTATCGGCAGCGATCGCCTTGAAGACGATCGACACCATCGGCACGATTCCGGCAATCCTGATCGCGCTCGCTATTGGCGCGATCGTCGGATTTGCCAACGCGATCCTGGTTCAGAAGGTTGGAGTCAACGCGTTCATCGTGACGCTCGGAGCGATGACAGCGGTGAGAGGGGTCGTTCTCATCGTGCTCAACGGCGAGAGCGTGACCGCAACATCGCGGGATCTCGTGACCATCGATGAGGTCGTGCTCAGTTTTCCATACTGGGTCGGCGCGCTGGTGGGAATCGGGCTGTTGGCGCTCGCTGTCTTCCGCTTCCGCCAGGCGCGTTTGTCGACGGCGCTGCCGCTCGACGGATTCTTCGTCGCCTTGATCATTGCGGGCATCGTGACGCTCATCATCTCGTTCGCAGCCCCGGATCTGCTGGCCCAGCCCCTGCCGGTCTGGATCATGGTGTTCGTCACCGTCGCGGTGAGCCTCGGCCTCCGATTCCTGGTCCCAGGACGAAAGTTGTACGCGGTCGGGAGCAATCCTGAGGCCGCGCGACTCTCGGGAATCAACGTGAACTTCTACAAGATGGCGCCATTCGTGCTGTCCGGACTCGCCGCCGCGGCCGTCGGCCTGATCTACGCCGGCCGCTTCAATTCGGTTGACCCGAACGCGCTCACCGGGACAGAACTCACCGTCATCGCCGCGGCGATCCTCGGCGGGACATCGCTGTTCGGCGGCGCCGGCTACGTCGGGAAGTCCGTTCTCGGTACGGTGATCCTCTTCACGCTGTCGAACGGCTTCAACATGCTGAACCTCGGCTCCAACTACCAGTACGTCGTGCAGGGAGTCGTGTTGATCGCGGCGTCCGCGGTCTACACGGTGGCGTCGAGGTCTCGCAACCGACGCAAGCTTGCCGAGGCGGTGTCCGCACCGACGCCGGCACCAGCCGTGGAGGGCTGATGACCCCGGAATCGCCGTCCGACGGTGTGATCGTCGAACGCGACGTGTGGATCCGCATGCGCGACGGTGTGCGACTCCAGGCCGATGTGTGGCGTCCATCCGCTGCCGGGCGGTATCCGATCCTGTTGCAGCGCACGCCGTACAACCGGGCGGATTCGTTCGCGGTCATCGTGAATGCCGGCATCGAACCGCTGCGCGCCGTGGGCGAAGGCTTTGTCGTCGTGATCCAGGACACCCGGGGCCGCTTCGGTTCGGAGGGCGATTTCGACCCATTCCGTACCGAGGCAGATGACGGATTCGACACGATCGAATGGCTTGCGGCCCAGCAGTACTCGAATGGTCGGGTCGGCATGTACGGCGCGTCCTACTACGCGGCAACCCAGCTGCTCGCGGCGACCTCGAATCCACCGGCATTGCGCGCGATCGCGCCGCAGGTCACGGCATCCGACTATCACGACGAGTGGGTCTACCGAGGTGGTGCGCTTCAGCTCGGTTTCACCCTCTACTGGGCGCTCGGGCTGGCGGCGGTGCAGGCGCAACGTCGGCGCGCGGAGGGCGAAGCCGTTGACGCTCAGGCAGCGAAGCTCCAGAAGCTCATCGACGATCCATGGACCGCGTTTCGTACTCGCCCGCTCACCAGCTTGGAGGCGCTCGGCGAACTGTTGCCGGCCTGGAACGACTGGCTCGAGCATCCGAGCCGCGACGACTTCTGGCGATCGATCAGCATCGCGGAGCGGTTCGCGTCCATCGACCTGCCCGCGCTGCACATCGGCGGGTGGTTCGACATTTTTCTGCACGGCACCCTGTCCAACTTCCGTGGCCTGGGCCACGGAAACAACGCAGCGGAACAGAGGCTCATCATCGGTCCGTGGGCGCACGCCGTCGCCTACGACGCCCTCGGCGAAGTCGATTACGGCGGGGCGGCATCCGCTGCCGCGCTCGATCTGACCAGGGTGCAACTCGACTGGTTCGCGGGCTTCTTGAAGCCGGATGTCACTCCGCGGGCGATCGCGCCGGTGCGCGTCTTCGTGATGGGGGACAACGAGTGGCGTGACGAGGATGCCTGGCCTCCTACCAGGGCACGCACCGAAAGGTTTTACCTCGACGCCGGAACTGATGAAGAATCACGTTTTGCGGGAGCGCTCAGCAGGGATCGTCCCGGCGACGCTCGTGCGGCGGAGTTCGTGTTCGATCCGGCCGATCCCGCGCCGACCACCGGTGGAGCGACCTTCCTGCCAGGCGTCTACGTCGGGATGCATGCGGGCCAGCGCGATCAGCGTGCGCTCGAGGAGCGCGCCGACGTGCTCAGCTACACGACGTCGCCTCTTGCTGACGATCTCGAGATCTGCGGGCCGGTCTCGGTTTCCCTGTGGGCGGCGACATCCGCCCTCGATACGGACTGGACGGCCAAACTCGTCGAGGTGTACCCCGATGGCCGGGCGCTGAATATCTGCGACGGGATCGTGCGGGCGCGATACGTGAACGGCACCGATCGCGAAGAACTGGTACCACCAGGAGACGTGCGCGAGTTTCGGATCGACCTCGGCGCGACGGCCATCGTAATTGCCCGTGGGCACGCGGTTCGACTCGAGATCTCGAGCTCCAATTTTCCGAGATTCGACGTCAATCCCGGGTACGGCGGGGATGTCGCATCGGCGACGGCGGACGACCTGGTCGTCGCGAATCAGCAGATCTTCCACGGTGGGGCGCATCCGTCCCATCTCGAACTATCGGTGGTCGCCGCGAAGCAGCCCAGACCAGCCGCGAAACGAGGAGTGCAGCATGTCGCGCATCGTCAAGACTGAGCTCCGGATGGTCGACCTCAAGCCGATGGTCGAACGCACCGACGCGATCCAGTCCTTCGTCAGCCAGGAAACGCCGATCCTCACGATCACCGACGAGGACGGCATGACGGGCACCGGCTACAGCTACACGATCGGCAGTGGCGGAAGCGCCATCGTCTCGCTGCTCCAGGATCACCTGCTGCCGCGGCTCATCGGCATGAACGCGGAGGAGATCGAGAGCAACTGGAAGACGCTGCTGTTCGGCATGCACGCTCTCGCGGTCGGGCCGGTCAGTTCTCTGGCACTCGCAGCGATCGACATCGCGCTGTGGGACCTTCGCTGCCGTCGCGCCGGCGTGCCGCTGCACCATGCGGTCGGTGGCGCGCACAAGCGGCTGCCGCTGTACACGACGGAGGGCGGATGGCTGCACCTCGGCAGCGAACAGCTGGTGCAGGATGCCCTGCTCATGCAGTCGCGCGGGTTCAAGGGCGCCAAGATCAAGATCGGCAAGCCACGAAAGTCCGAGGATGTCGAACGCCTGGCCGCGGTTCGCGCCGCGGTCGGCGCCGGCTTCGAACTGATGGTCGATGCCAACCAGGGCCTCAGGCTCGATGACGCCCAGCGAAGGGCGAACCTCCTGGCCGAGATCGATCTGGCCTGGATCGAGGAGCCGCTGCCCGCGGACGACATCGGAGCGCACGCGAGATTGGTCGCCTCATCGCCGACCCCGATCGCGGTGGGGGAGTCGCTCTACAGCCTCAGCCAGTTCAAGGACTACCTGCACGCGGATGCCTGCTCGATCATCCAGGTCGACGTCGCCCGAATCGGCGGCGTCACCCCGTGGCTGAAGGTCGCTCACCTCGCCGAGGCATACAACGTGCCGGTGTCGCCCCACTTCCTGATGGAGCTCCATGCCTCGCTGGCCTGTGGGGTGGCCAACGGCCAGTGGGTCGAATACATCCCGCAGCTCCAGGCCATCACGAAAGTAGAGTTGACTGTCCGAGACGGTTACGCCTATCCGTCCGACGCACCAGGGATAGGAATCGAATGGGATTGGGACGCCATAGAGAATCTGCAGCTGTCGGCGCCGAGACTGCTGGCGGGGAACCCGCGAGCATGACGCGCCAACGGTTCGCATCTGTCATTCGCCTGCTTCCGGAGAAGGAAGAAGAATATCGGCAGCTGCACGCCGCCGCCTGGCCCGGTGTCCTGCTCGCTCTCTCGCGAGCGGGTATTCGCAACTACTCCATCTTCCTTCGCGATGGAATCCTGTTCAGCTATTTGGAATACATCGGCGACGACTACGAGCGCGACATGGCGACCATCGCGCAAGACGACGAGACCAAGCGATGGTGGACGCTGACCGATCCGTGCCAGACGCCGGTCGACAGTGCGGCGGAGGGCGAATGGTGGGCTCCCGCCGAGGAAGTGTTCCATTTCGACGGATCCGAGTTGTCAGGGCCGGCCCCGACTGAATCTGGCGGCCCCGATTCGGGTGTTCCGCAATGATCAGGATTGACGCTCACCACCACGTCTGGGATCTGTCCGTGCGCGACCAACCGTGGACCGCTGACCTGCCCGTTCTGCGACGATCCTTCGACATCGACGAGCTGACTCCCCAGCTCGCCACAGCCGACATCGATGGCACAGTGCTCGTCCAGACCATTACCGACGCGGCAGAGACGCCCGAGCTGCTCACTCTCGCCGTCTCGAATCCGGTGATCGCCGGGGTGGTCGGCTGGGTCGATCTCGAGTCCCCTGCCGTTGCGGATGCTCTCGGCGTTTTGAGCGACCATCCTGGTGCGGATGTGCTGGTCGGTATCCGGCATCAGGTTCAGAGTGAGCCGAGCCTCCAGTGGCTTGAGCGGCCCGCCGTGCTCCGTGGCCTCAGCGCCGTCGGCGAGGCTGGACTCGCATACGACCTCCTGGTGACCCCTGACCAGCTTCCGGCAGCGATCAGCGTCGCGCGGACCCTTCCGGATGTACGATTCATCCTCGATCACGCGGGGAAACCGCGCATCTCCCACGGCGAGCTGGAACCGTGGAGCACTCTGATCCGCTCGCTCGCCGCGCTGCCGAACGTCGCCGTGAAGCTGTCCGGATTGGCGACGGAGGCGACTGCGGACTGGACGACGGACGAGCTTCAGCCGTTCGTCGACGTGCTTGTGGACTCGTTCGGACCGTCGCGAATGATGTTCGGCTCTGACTGGCCGGTCTCCCTTCTCGCGGCCGATTACGCCGAGACGGTCGAGGCTGCGTCGCAGCTGCTCGAACAGGTTTCGGTGGCGGAGCGCGAGGCGATCTTCGGGCTGACCGCGATGACCTGGTACGACCTGTCCAGCGGCCACTTCGCGGATCGTGCAACCGTTCGAGGCGATTGATGTGAAGGATCGGGTCATCGGTCGCAGCGCGGTGACCGTCAGCGAGTTGGGGTTCGGGGCCGCGCCCATCGGCAACCTCTATACAGCGATCTCCGATGACGAGGCCCGGGCGACGGTCGATGCAGCCTGGGACGCAGGGATGCGGTACTTCGATACCGCGCCACACTACGGTCTTGGACTGTCTGAACGACGTCTCGGCTCGGCCCTATCGCGGTACGTCCGCGACGATTACGTCGTCTCAACCAAAGTCGGGCGCCTGCTCGTCCCGAATCCCGCTCCGACCGGATCCGATCTGCTCTCCGGCCTGTTCGACGTCGATGACAGCCTGACCAGGCAACTGGACTACTCACCGGACGGCGTGAGGAGAAGTCTCGACGCGAGCCTCGAACGCCTCGGTCTCGACCGGATCGACATCGTGCTCGTGCACGACCCGGTCGACTTCATGGATTCCGTCATCGCGGACACCATTCCCGCACTTATTCGCCTGCGAGACCAGGGTGTGATCGGCGCGATCGGAATCGGGATGAACCTATGGGAACCGCTTCGTCGGGCGGTGATGGAGACCGACATCGACGTCGTCATGATTGCCGGTCGATGGACGCTGCTCGATCGTACCGCGGCCCCGCTCCTGGACGCGTGCGAGCAGAACGCCTGTTCGGTTCTCGCCGCGGCGCCGTTCAACTCCGGTCTTCTCGCGCAGCGCTGGCCGCAGGCCGGGTCGCGATTCGACTACGGTCCGGCGTCGGACGAGGTACTCGAGCGGGCGCGGGCCATTGCGGCGGCCTGTAACGCGAGCGGCGCGAGCCTGCCACAGGCGGCGCTGCAGTTTCCGTTGCGTCATCCGAGTGTCGCCAGCGTCGTGGCAGGCATGGGAACCGCGGGACAGGTCACGGAGAATGCGGCGCTGCTCGCTGGGCCAGTGACCGAGGCCGCCTGGGACTCGATCGCCGGAGCATAGCCACTCACGGGTCTTGACCGGGTGCGCAGAAACGGTGGGTAGATTGCCGTTGTTTCCGCGATGGCGATCGGACGGAAGTCGAGTTGTGCACATGTTGCACACCCTGTGCGCATGTTGTAGCGTTTTCTGGGTCCGCACGGATGCGAGACCGCGTGATGCTTGAGCCGAAGGAGACTTAATGTCGCAAACATTTTCATCGTCCACTGGGCGAAATCGTAAGGCACCGCTGGCGGTCGCCTCCCTCGGCGAGTTGGGGGAACGCACCCTGAAGAAGGTCAGACTCAGGCTGCTGCCGATCGTCCTCGTGCTCTATTTCCTGGCCTATCTCGATCGCAACAACGTCGGGTTCGCCAAAACCAGCATGAGCGCGAATATCGGATTGAGCGCGACCGCATTCGGACTCGGCGCCGGCTTGTTCTTCGTCGGCTACGTTCTGCTCGAGATCCCGAGTAACGCGGGAATGTATCGCTTCGGCGCCCGCAAGTGGATCGCGCGAATCCTGATTCCCTGGGGGATCCTCGCCGCCGCGATGTCGCTCGTGACCAACGAGACCGGGTTCTACGTCGTCCGAACCCTGCTCGGCGCAGCGGAAGCCGGATTCTTCCCCGCAGTGCTCTTCTACTTCACCCTCTGGTTCCCGGCCGCCCAGCGTGCGTCGATCCTCGGCTTCTTCATTCTCGCGCAGCCGGTCGCCAACGCCATAGGCGCTCCGCTGTCCGGGCTCATCCTCAACATGGAGGGAGTCGCCGGCCTGCACGGATGGCAGTGGCTCTACATCATCGAAGGTGTGCCAGCGATCATCCTCGGTCTACTCACTCCGCTGTTGCTTACCGACCGGCCTGAGAAGGCGAAGTGGCTTGCCCCCGACGAACGCAACTGGCTGGTCACCACCATGGCCGCTGACCTCGACGCTCGCGCGTCGAAGGACAAGCACCCGTTCTGGGCCGGTCTCAAGGACCGTCGCGCTCTCGTCTACGCGCTGCTGAACTTCGGAATGGTGTGCGGAATTTACGGGCTCGGCCTCTGGCTCCCCACCATCGTCGCCGGCCTCGGTAACTTCAGCTCGACCGAACTCGGCTTGATCGTGTTCATCCCGTACGGCATCGCCGCCTGCTTCGTGATCTGGTGGAGCCGTCGCGCGGACCGCACCGGTCGCCGTGCCTGGCACGCCTCGGTCAGCCTCATCACCGCCGCCGTCGGTCTGCTCGGGGCTGGCCTGCTGTTGCCGGTCAACGCCTACCTTTCACTCGCCCTGCTCACGATCGCCGCGACCGGCATCTACACCGCGATCGCCCCGCTGCTCTCGATGCCGTCAGCGGTCTTCGCCGGAGCGGCTGCCGCGGCGGGTCTTGGCCTCGTGAACGCGCTCGGAAACATTGGCGGATTCGTGTCGCCATACATCGTCGGGCTTTTGGATGACGCCACCGGCAACAACCAGGTCGGTCTCCTGTTCCTCGCCGCCTGCCTCGCCATCACCGGCGTTGCCGCCTACCTCTACGCGCGCAATCGGCCCGAGGGCGACACTCGCCTGGACGAGGATGCCACGGTGGGCGACACAGCGGCCCACGCTGAATCCCACCAAGAGAAAGTGACCTCATGACCTCGACACTCACCGGACGCACGGCGCTGGTCACCGGCGGAGGGATCGGCATCGGTCGCGGAATCGCCGTCGCCTTGGCCGAGGCGGGAGCGCGGGTGGCCGTCACCTACCGCACGCACGCCCCCGATGACGCTCTGATGGCGGAACTGCGGGAGCTCTCGGGGGCCGAGCCAGTAGCGATCGCGCTCGACGCGACAACCGAAACGGGCGTGCTCGCCGGTGTCGATATTCTTCGAACCGAGCTCGGAAGCATCGACATCCTGGTGAACAACATCGGGGGAATGATCAAGCGTTCCCCGATCAGGGAGATGTCGTACGAACTCTGGAATGAGGTCCTGGCGGTCAACCTCGACAGCATGTTTCTCGTGACCCACCACGTGCTCCCGATCCTCAACGCGAACGGCCGAATCATCAACGTCGCATCGCTCGCCGGCCGCAACGGTGGCCACCCCGGTGCCGTCGCCTACGCGACATCCAAGGCCGCGATCTTCGGATTCACCCGTGGCCTGTCGAAGGAGCTCGCCGGCGACGGGATCACCGTCAACGCGCTTGCACCCGGTTTCATCGAGGCGACGCCGTTCCACGACACCTTCACGACGCCTGAATCGAAGGCGGCGACCGTCGCATCGATTCCGGTCGGACGTGCGGGGACCCCGGCGGATGTCGCGACCGCGGCGGTGTGGCTCGCCTCGGCAGACACCGGCTTCATCACCGGCACCGTGATCGACATCAACGGCGCCCAGTACTTCAGCTGACCATCGTGATCAACGGAAGAATCATCCACCCGGCCATCCTGTCTGCGCTGGCGGCGGCCGGCCATCGTTCGACCATTCTGGTGAGCGATGCCCACTACGCGGCCACGACAGCGGTGGGAGGCAACGCCGCTGTGGTGCACCTGAACCTCGAGCAGGGCACGCCGACGATCCCTCACGTCGTCGAGCTGCTGGCGAGCTATCTGCCGTTCGAGAAGCGGACGACGATGGGTACACCCGGTTCAGAGTTCGGTGAAGTGCAGCTCGAAATCGGGGCGATCCTCGGTGCGGATGTTGCGCACGAGAGCCTGGAGCGCGGGGACTTCTACGCGGCCGCCCGCTCCCAGGACCTGGCCCTCTGCATCGTGACAGGTGACACCCGCCGGTTCGGCAACGTGCTGCTGACCGTAGGGGTCAATACCGGGCAATAATTGGGAGCGAGAGCGAGAGGCTGGGGAACGCGATGACGCAGACGGTGAGCAGGGCCATCGACATCCTCGAGTTGTGCAGCGAACAGCCGCAGCATCTCAGGCAGATCGCCGCGCATCTCGGAGTCCATCGCACCACGGCGTTGCGCACGATCCAGACGCTGTCTGAGGCGGGATTCATCCGCAAGAACCCCGACGGAACCTACGGGGCCGGCTTTCGCCTGGCCGGTCTCGCGCGCGCCGCGCTCGAGCAATTCGACTTGCGCAGCCTCGTGCATCCGCACATCTACGAGCTGAGCACGCGGCTCGGATTCACGGTGCAGTTCGCCGTGCCTGAGGCGAACCGCATCGTCTACGTCGACAAGATCGAGCCACCGAATTCGATCACCCTCAACACGATCATCGGCGGCGGGGTGACGCTGCATACCGCGGGTGTCAGCAAGGCGATTCTCGCAAATCTGTCAGAGCGCCGCCGCAACGAGATCCTCAGTACCGCGACCTTC
>JAODMG010000021.1 GCA_025464895.1 Microbacteriaceae bacterium
TCATCCCTCCACGCTATCCCGCGCCGGAGCGCTCTCCGGCCAGGCCGTCACACACCGGGCAGCACGGGCAGCGGGTCGATCTGGTTGGCGAGCCTGGTCTCGGCTATCTTCGCGAGGTCGCGAAGGAGCGAGGCATCCGAGCTCGTGAACTCCCGGGGTTTCGTGTCGAGAACGCACAGCGCACCGACACGCTGGCCGTCTGGGGCTTCGATCGGATAGCCGGCATAGAAGCGCAGGTGCGGCGGCCCGATGACGGCGGGATTCCCCTCGAACCGGACATCGGCCGCGGCATCCGGCACCACGAACAAGCCGGCCCGTCGAATGGTGAAGTCGCAGAATGCCGCGGCGCGTGGGATGTCGCTCGGGTCGAGACCGCTCACCGCCTTGAATACCTGACGATCGTGATCGATGAATGTCACCGCGGCCCCGGTCGTGCCGAAGAAATTGCGGGCCAGCTCGGCCAGGTCGTCGAACCGGATCACGGAATCGGGATCCAAGATCCCCAACTTGTCCAGCGCGAGCTGCCGCTTGAGCTCGTTCGACGGACGCGCAATGGTTGGAACACCGCGCTCGGACACCACCGC
The DNA here is from genome assembly GCA_025464895.1 of Microbacteriaceae bacterium. GTDB lineage: Bacteria > Actinomycetota > Actinomycetes > Actinomycetales > Microbacteriaceae > Parafrigoribacterium_A. Next base: position 585 of record JAODMG010000021.1, read on the forward strand.
ACCGATCTGCGGCCCGATGAGGTCGGACCAGTCCAGGTAGGTGATCGCGCCGCCGTAGCCGCTGGCGTTCAGGTATTGCGGCAGGGCAGGCAAGAAGTAGATGCGGGAGTACGCATCGCAGATGAGCTGGGAGTGCCGGTTCAACCGCGTCGCCTGGCCCGTCGCGAGAGCGAGCAGCAGGCGCGGATAGTCGGCAATCACCTTGACCAGCGGGATGCCGACCACAAAGGTGGACACCCCGTCCGGCGCGGTTCGATCGATGTAGTCCAGGAGGCCCCTGAGCTCTCTTCTCCACTTGCTCGTCGGTTCGAGCCGATGAGCCGCCCGGCCGCCGAGCATGAGCACGATGGCGTCGTAGCGACCCAGGTCGAGCGCCTCCAGCGCGGTGAGGCCCATCGACGCCGTCATCGCGGGATCGGCGACGACATCCACATCGGTTGCTCTCCCGCTCAAGCTCGTCAGCTTTCGGGCGAGATGGCCAGGCAGACCGAGGTCGTGCGACAACACACCGAATCCGACGGCTGCTCCGCTTCCGAGGAGTAGTACGCGCACGGGATCGACGCCGGCCGTGTACGCCCTCGGGTTGTCGACCGGTATCGGCCAGGACTTCCATGGTGGAGCCGTGAACGCCAACCACAACCGCACCATCGGCCGGACAACCGCGTTGAGAATGTTCCGAAGCATGCTGGCCCCCTGACCAGACCGCTAGGTCCATGGGGCCGCCTTAGGCGTGTCTCCCGAGATTGATCGTACCAGCGGCATCCTTCATCGCCAGGAATTCGAGCCATACGCACGGATTCGCAACAACCGAGTATTGACATGTGACCTTTTAGTCACCTATTCTCGATTGCGTGGACGAAGTATTCAGGGCCATGGCCGATCCGACCCGACGAGCGCTGCTCGACGAACTCTTTCGTGAGGACGGTCAGAGCCTCGGCGCCCTGGAGAACCGATTCGAGATGTCCCGCTTCGGCGTGATGAAGCATCTCAGAGTGCTCGAGGATGCCGGGCTCGTCGTGACGAAGCGACGAGGCCGCGAAAAACTTCACTACCTCAATGCAGTGCCGATCCGGCTCATCCACGATCGCTGGGTGAGCAAGTACGCAGAACCCTGGGTTGCTGGGCTCAGCGACCTCAAGAGAGATTTGGAGAGAACGATGGAAAAGGTCTACGAAATCTACATCCGCACGACGCCTGAACGACTATGGGAAGCGCTCACCGACCCGGCACTCAAGACCAAATACCAGTTCGGCGCCGAATTCACCGGCGAACCGGTTCCCGGCTCCCGCATCGAGATGCTCGGCAATGGAGAGGTCTTTGCCGATGGTGAGATCCTCGAGGCCGACCCGCCGCGCAGGCTCGTGCAGACGATGCGGCAGCTGTTCAGCGAGCAGGTGAAGGCGGAGGGTTTCAGCCGGATCACCTGGGAGATCGAGCCGGTCGGGGACTCCTGCCGCCTGGTCGTCACCCACGACCAGCTGCGTGAAGGAGCGGACGATCACCTCTACGCCGGCTGGCCGATGATCCTGTCCGGCCTCAAGACCTGGCTCGAATCCGGCCAGGTGCTGACGACCCCGGGCTCCCAGCTCTACGGGTATAGCGGCTGACAGCGGCTGACAGGCAAGCCTCGTAGCATTAGGGAGTGAGTACAGAATTCAGCCATGAACCGGATGCCCGACGTTACGTTCTTCGCGACGGCAAGGACCTGGTAGCGGTCCTCGACTACACGATCAACGGCACGTCGATCTCGTTTACGCGCACCTTCACCTCCCCTGCCAAACGCGGCAATGGTTTCGCGGGAGAGATCGTCGAGTTCGCGGTGAACGACGTCGAGAGTTCGACCGACTACCGGATCGTGCCGATGTGCTGGTACGTCGACGAGTGGTTCCAGAAGCACCAGGAGCGGGCGAACCTGCTCACTCGCTAGTTGTATTCAGCCAAATCGTGAGCGCTGGCATCCGATGCTGGCGCGACCCCGGTGCGGATACATATGGTGGAGCCATGCCAGTCGCCGGCGTCGCCATCGCATCCGCGTCATCCGTGCCGTGGGCAGACGTGCAGGCGGTCTTCGGAACCCGGGGCGATCCGTCCCGCTGCTGGTGCCAGTTCTTCCTGCTGTCGAACTCGGAGTTCCGGGAGACGGATGCCGCCGCCTGCAGCGCCATGCTCCGCGACCGGGTGGAACGGAACTCCGTCTCCCCCGGCCTGATCGGCTACCTCGACGGTGAGCCGGTCGGATGGTGCGCGGTCGAACCGCGAACGAACTATCCCATCGTCATTCGCAGCCGCGTGGTCACCGGTGGAAGCGTCGAATCCGCCGACGATCCATCGGTGTGGGCCATCGTCTGTTTTGTCGTTCGGACGGAGTTTCGCCGACGAGGCGTCAGCGCCGCGCTCGTGTCCGCCGCGGTCGGCTGGGCACGCGACCACGGGGCGCGGGTCATCGAGGGGTACCCGGTCGACACCGCGGAACGACAGAAGGTGGGGGCCGCCGACCTCTACCACGGCACGGTCAGCCTCTTCGAATCAGCGGGCTTCGACGTTGCCGCGCGGCCGAGCCTCGGGCGAGCGCTGATGCGGCTCGAGCTGTAGGACCCACCATGGCCATAGCGCGCAGGAGGGTCATCGCCGGCGGCGAAGTTCAGGGGGTCGGCTTCCGGATGAACGCGCGCGCGGTGGCCATACGGCTCGGACTCAGCGGATTCGCCCGCAACCTCCCGGACGGCAGGGTCGAGGTGGAATTCGAGGGTCAGAATGACGCGGTCGACGAGTTCCTCGACTGGTTAGGACACGGCCCGCGGTATGCGACGGTCGAGTCGATGGAGGTGGCAGAGCTCGAGCCGACCGGCGCCGGCGGCTTCGACGTGTCATGACCGCGTCGATGTGGAACCTCCCAGGGGGTCGCGTTTAGGCTCGAATAATGACCGTGAACCGCCACACCCCGCGCGGTCGGGCGAGCCTCGAAGTACTGCGGGCCGAAGCGCACCAGGAGCTCGACACGGTCATCCACGAGCGTTGCCTGGCCGGCGAGGATCCATGGGAGTTCATGGACGAACTGCCAACGGTGGACGAGCTGGTGGTCTACCTGTTGCGGGCCGACACGATCAACGCGGACGATGGCCGGATGCCGTCCCCGACCCGCGAATACCGGGTGCTGCGCCAGATCGCCCTCGAATACCCCGCACTCACTCGAACGGTGTGGCGACTGATCGGCGACCACGGCCCGCAGGCCGCGACGCGCATGAATGTTTCGCCAGATTACGGCCGGCAGTGACATCCCCAGTCGAGTTTCTTATTCTCGATGGATCGCCTGTCCGGTTCGCTGATCGCGGCCGGCAACCCGCACGATCCGAAGGACCTCATGACCACCTCATCCGCACGCGACAATGACCCGGCCACCAGCGCTGGATCGGCGATGATGCTGCGCGGGGGCCTCGAGGCCGGGTACCACCTGCATCCGATCCAGCGTCTCGCCGCGATCGCGACGGCCAGCCAGTGGAGGGATGCCATCGTCGTCGAGACGACGGCGTCGGGAACGATCACGGTCTACGACCTGGCCGCCGACTCCACCAGGACGCTCTGGCACTTCGCCGACCTGACTGGCGTCGTGCCGGTCGGCGAACCTGTCTCAGTGCACGAGGAGTACGGCGTGCTCGCGATCGGCGAGCACTACCTCAGCGTCAGCATCGGCTGAGCGCCTGACGTCACGCTCCTGAGGACGTCACGCTCCTGAGGACGTCGCCTCTGACTTCATCGACCCTGAGGTCATCGATCCCGAGAGCGCCTCGCACGCACTCGCGCAGTTCTGGCACACCTGGGCGCACATCTTCGCGTCGTCGCTGTCGCCGTGGGTCATGCATTCTTCCGCACACGCCCTGCACATGATCGCCGTCGCGTCGAGCATCGCCTTCATCGCTGCCATCTCGAAGCCCATCGGACGCATCATCATCCGCATCATCGAGTTGCAGAGGTCGGCCGTGTTGGCGCACATGCTGGCCATCTTGGCCATCTGGTCGCCGGATGCGGCATCCGCACACATGATCGAAGCCTGCTCCGCAGCGGAACAGGCTTCCATACAGTCCTGCATCATCTTCATGTCCATGCCCGGCATGTTCATGCTCATCATGTCCATCGTCTTGGTACCCATATTCATCATGGTTGTCTCCGAGAATTACCGGATGTCGCCCGAACGCCGACACCTGCGGCTGCGCTTATGTTACGAAATGTTACGCCGACGCCGCGGTGACCGCACCCCCCGAAGAGCGCGTCTTCGAGAGGTGGGTGTCCGGATGTCGCGGCTGCGCGGCGGGCCGCGGACCCCTTCCCCAGCGTCGGAACCCGGCGGTACCCTGAGGTCGTGCCTGCGCAGCCCGACGCATACCGCGACGCCCTGGAGAAGGCGCGAGCGCATTCCGCCGAGTGGCTCGCGTCCGTTCCGACGCGGCCGGTCGGGCCCAGCAACACCGCGGACGAGCTCGCGCCGCGATTCGCCGTTCCGCTGCAGGATGAGCCGACCGACCCCGGCGGGGTTGTCGACGAGCTGGCGTGGCTGGCGGAGCCAGGGCTGATGGCGATGCCATCCGGTCGCTTCTTCGGCTGGGTCATCGGCGGCACCCTGCCGGCAGCGCTCGGCGCGGACTGGCTGGTCAGCGCCTGGGACCAGAACGCCGGCATGCGGTATGCGACGCCGGCCGCTGCCGCGATCGAGGAGGCCGCCGCCGGCTGGGTCCTCGATCTCCTCGGACTTCCGCGGGCATCCGGGGTCGGCTTCACGACCGGTGGAACGATGGCGAACTTCGTCGGTCTCGCTGCCGGTCGACAGCACGTGCTCGAGGCCGTCGGCTGGAATCTCGACGCCGACGGCCTCAGCGGAGCCCCCAGGATCACCGTGCTAGCCGGCGAGGAACGGCATGCTTCGGTCGACCTTGCATTGCGCTACCTCGGCCTCGGCCTTCCGCGGACGGTTGTCGCCGACGATCAGGGCCGGATCAGACCGGATGCGCTGGCGGACGCGCTTGAGAAGGTCGACGGCCCGGTCATCGTCTGCCTGCAGGCGGGCAACCTGCATTCCGGGGCGTTCGATCCGATGCGGGAGGCGATCGCCATCGCGCACGGCCACGGCGCCTGGGTGCACGTCGACGGTGCGTTCGGGCTGTGGGCGGCTGTCAGCCCGCTCTATCGTGACCCGCTGGACGGCCTCGATACCGCAGACTCCTGGGCCACGGATGCCCACAAGACCCTCAACGTGCCATACGACTGCGGCATCGCCATCGTGTCGAGGCCGGACGTTCTCTTGTCCACCTTCGGCGTGCGAACGAGCTACCTGATCCACGCGGACGATGGCCCGGGCGACCCGTTCGAGAAGGTGCCGGAGATGTCCAGAAGGGCACGCGGCATCCCGGTCTGGGCCGCGCTTCGCTCGCTCGGGAGGCGGGGAACGATCGAGTTGGTGGAGGGACTGGCCGCGCACGCACGCGCCCTGGCAAATGGACTCGCGGCCCTGCCCGGCGTCGAGATCGTCAATGAGGTCGTGTTCACCCAGGTCTGCCTGACCTTCGGTTCGGACGAGCGCACCCGCGCGGTCACCCAGCGACTGATCGACGACGGCGCGGTCTGGATGTCGGGCTCGCACTGGCGGGGCAGGGACGTGCTGCGGATCTCCGTCAGCAATTGGTCGACGGATGACGCGGACGTCGCAGAGTCGATCGCCGCGGTCGAGCGGGCGACATCCGCAGTCCCTAGCGACGCCGCGCCTGCCGACGCTGCGCCTGCCGACGCTGCGCCTGCCGACACTGCGCCTGCCGGCAGCGCTCCGGCCGACACCGCGCCCCTCGACTGACCTTCCAGCCCGACCTGCCACACTGGACCCATCGATACCTCCGGACTCATCAGTACTTCTGGTCTCATTGACAGCGCAGCGTTCCCGCCCGAGTGGTCGGCCCTGTTTACCCGCGCGGCGCCGATCGACGTATCGACCTCCACGTTGCTCGCCATCGCCGCGGTCGCCGCGGCACTGAGCATCCCACGGGTCAGCTGGCAGTATTTCGGGTTGTTCACGACCCTCGTGCACGAACTGGGGCACGCGTTCGCCGCGGTGCTGACCGGGCGAATCGTGCACGGCATCCGCATCCACCGCAACCACTCGGGCGACGCGGTGAGCAGCGGGCGCGGGGTCGTCGGCCCGATCGTGAGCGGAGTCTTCGGATACCCGGCGCCGGCCATCGTCGGTGCCGCGCTGCTGTGGAGCATCGTCAATGGCTACACGGCGATCGCGCTCTTCGCCGGCGGCGTCATCCTGGTGCTGACCATCCTCGTCATCCGCAACCTGTTCGGCATCCTCGTCGTGCTCGCCTCGGCCGGAGTGAGTGCCGCGCTCTGGTTCTACGCGAGCCCGACCGTGCAGGGCTACGCGCTCCTCGCGATCGCCATCGCGCTGCTCGTCGGCTCGCTGCGTGGACTCGCGACGGTCATCGGCGTGCACACCTCCCGTCGCTCGCAGCTCGCCAGTTCCGACGCATACCTGCTCTTCCGCCGCACCGGTGTCCCCTCGCCGGTCTGGCTCGCCATCTTCGCCATCGTGATCATCGGATGTTGCGCACTCGCGCTCGGCACCGTGCTCTCCCGCTGACCCGTCCATCCCGCCGCGTCGCCGACCCACCACTCCTGCTACGTCGCCGAAAGGTAACGACCGGGCGTTTTGGGGCTCGTCCCGCGCCGAAACAGTCACGATTTGACCAGACCCTTGACACTCCGGGTCGCCACGGGTTCACTGCGAAGGAGGGTACGGCGACCAAAGTCGGCTGAGCCGGAAGGCACGTGGATGAATGTTCGCAAGGTGTCCCGCTCAAGTGGAGCGAGTGCATTCACACCTCCTAATCTGCCGACAATGCCGACCGTTCTGTCCACAGCATCGGTGACCGACTATGGCAAACGGCGTAGCGCGATAGGGTCGGCATTCGGTTTTCTGATCTTCAGCGCCCTTGCCGGTGTGCTCATCGCGGCGCTCACCATTCCGGCGGTCGTCGTGGCGAAGCAAGCGACTGACGCCTCGGCTGGCTTCTTCGACGCACTCCCCGGCTACCTCAGCCTGGACGTGCAAACTCAGCGGAACATCATCTACGCCAACAGGGACGGCCAGCCGGTGCCGATCGCGCGGGTCTTCGACCAGGACCGCGAGGACGTCGCCTGGGATGGCGTGTCCGGGTATGTCAAGGACGCCGCGGTCGCGGGAGAAGACCGCCGGTTCTGGGAGCACGGTGGCATCGACATCGAGGCGATAGCACGTGCGGCGGCCGGGAACGCCGTCAACGGCGAGGTGACCAGCGGGAGCTCCACTATCGCCATGCAGCTGGTCAAGAACCTGCTGATCCAGCGCGCCCTGCGCGTCGAGAATCCTCGCGCGCAGAAACTCGCGTACAACGCGGCCATCGAGGACAGCCTCAACCGCAAGCTGCGAGAGATGAAATACGCGATCGGCCTGGAGAAGCGATACTCCAAGCAGGACATTCTGCTCGGATACCTGAATATCGCCGGGTTCGGCGGCAACACCTACGGCATCGAGGCAGCAGCCGAGAAGTATTTCAGCGTGAGCGCGAAGCAAGTCACCCTGCCGCAGGCCGCCAGCCTCGTCGCCATGCTCCAACAGCCGAACCTACGTAACCTGAGCGATCCGGCGTTGTACCCGGCGAACAAGGTTCGGCGGGACTTCATCCTCGGCAACATGCGCGAACTCGGCTACATCACGACGGCACAATACGTCGATGCAGTCGCAACACCGATCGCTCCGAAACTCGGGCCGGTGAACAACGGATGCCTCTACGCGAGCGACGCGAAGTTCGCCTGTGACTACGCGACCCGGTTGGTGCCAACGCTCGCGGCCCTCGGCACGACCGCCACTGAGCGTAAAGCTACCTGGGCAGCCGGGGGGAACAAGATCTACCTGAGCATCGACCTCAACCAGCAGGATGTCGCGCAGGCGTCCCTCGCGGCGAGCGCACCGCCGACCGAGACCCGCTTCGCACTCGGAGCATCGGCGGTCGCGGTGCAACCGGGAACCGGGAGAATCCTGGTGATGGCGCAGAACAAGGACTTCGACAACTCCGGGACGGGGAGCGGGCCGACGGCGACCGCGGTGAACTTCAGCACCGATAAACAGTTCGGCGGATCATCCGGCTTCCAGACAGGCTCGACCTACAAGATCTTCACCCTCGCGCAGTGGCTGAAAGACGGCCACACCCTGAGCGAGACCGTGAACGGAACGGTGCGCACATTCCAGCAGTCGAGTTTCAACTCGCGCTGCGCGAGGTTCGTCGGGGTGTACGCGCCGAAGAACGACTCACCGGGTGAGGGCGGCAACTGGACGGTCGCCGCAGCAACCGTGGCGTCGGTCAACGTGGCGTTCATCACGATGGCGCAGCAGCTCGACCTCTGCGACATCACCGACACGGCGAAGGCGATGGGCGTGCATCGCGCCGACGGCTCCGACCTCAGGATCTTCCCATCGGCGGTGATTGGAAGTAATGAGCTCGCCCCACTGACCATGGCAGGAGCGATCGCGACGATCGGCGCCAACGGCGTCTACTGCGCCCCGACCATCGTCGACAAGGTGGTGCGGCCGGATGGCAAGGAGTACCCGGGCCAGGAGAAGTCCTGCTCGCAGGCACTCGAGCCGCGAATTGCGAGTACGGTGGCCTACGCCCTGGCCGCGGTGATGAAGTCAGGAACCGGCAGGCCGGGCAACCCGCAGGACGGCGTTCCGATCGTCGGCAAGACCGGCACGACCGACCACGCGGACCAGAACTGGCTGATCGCCACGACGACCAAGGTCTCGCTTGCGGTCTGGGTCGGCAACATCGACGGCGGTCAGCAAAACCTGCGCAGGACCACCGTTGCCGGCACCAACGGGTACAACACGAAGTTCAACATCTTCCGCACCACCATGAGCTCGCTGAACTCCAACCCGGAGTACCGCGGCGATGCCTTCCCTCCCCCGGACCAGTCACTGGTGCGCGGAGTCGGCACCACTGCCAAGCGGTAGAGGTCGCACGCCAGCAATCACGATTGCGATCAAACGGTTGCGATCGGGCCGTAGCGATTAGGCCTTAGCCGCTGCCTTCGCCGCCCGCTTCGCCTCGCGCACTCTGCCGAGCGACTCCTTGTCGACGATGTCGGCGACCGAGCGGTAGGAGCCGTCGGTTCCGTAGTCCCCCGCGGCGGCCCGCCATCCGTCCGCGGTCAGACCATACTGTTTTCCGAGCAGCGCAAGAAAGATCTTCGCCTTCTGTTCGCCGAAACCCGGCAGTGACTTCAACCGGGAGAGGATCTCATCGCCATCCGGCTCTCCGCGCGTCCAGATCGCAGAGGCGTCTCCTCCCCAGTCCGCGACGACCGCTGCGCACAGCCTCTGTACCCGTTCAGCCATCGATCCGGGAAAGCGGTGCACCGACGGCGAGGTGCGGAACACCTCGACCATCGCGTCGGCGTCATACCCCGCGATCGTTGCCGCGTCGAGGCTGCCCAGGCGGTCTCGCAGTTTCGCCGGTCCGGCGAATGCCGTCTCCATCGGCACCTGTTGGTCGAGGAGCATTCCGATCAGGAGGGCGAGCGGATCGGTGGACAGGAGGTCGTCGGCATCCGGATCGCCGGTGATATGAAGTGTCGCGGTCATCCTTTGATCGTGGCACGCCGCGGCCGTCTTCGACAGTGGCTCGATTCACCGCATACCCAAGTCACTGTCCTAGATTTGCTGCAGGGTTTCGTAGTAGCTAGGAGAGTTCATGGATTTGCAGCTGACGGGCAAGCGGGCCATCGTCACCGGTGGGAGCAAGGGCATCGGCCTCGCTATCGCCAAGGCGCTTGCCGCGGAGGGTGCCGCGGTCGCGATCGCCGCCCGCGACGCCGGCGTCCTGCGATCTGCCGCAGACTCATTCCCCACCGGATCGCGGGTCATCCCACTCGAGGTCGATACTTCCGACGACCGATCGGTGCAGCGGATGGTCGCGGCCGCCGTAGACCAGCTGGGTGGCGTCGACATCCTGGTGAACTCCGCCGCAGACCCGGCCAAGCCCGGTGCCGCAACGGCCTTCCTGGAGCAGACCGACGAGGACTACCGTCGCGAATTCGAGGTGAAAGTACTCGGCTATGTCCGGTGCGCCC
>JAODMG010000038.1 GCA_025464895.1 Microbacteriaceae bacterium
GGGTTAGCTGACGCTCCGGAACCGTCGCCTTCGCCTTCTCAACGGGCCATAAGGGGCGGAGGGATAACCTTTTTCAGGCAACGAAATCATGCCAACCACGCATCATCCCGAGGAGACCGATCATGAAAGCACTACGACTTCACGCTTACGGGCAAGCGCCCGCAATCGAGGACATCGCTGAGCCGAAGATCGCCGGGCCGTGGGATGTCATCGTCGATGTGGGAGCCGCCGGCCTCTGCCGCACTGATCTTCACATCATCGAGGGACAGTGGGAGCCCATCCAACACCCTCACCTTCCCTATACCCTCGGCCACGAGAACGCCGGATGGGTGCGGGAGGTCGGCAGCGCAGTGAGCACCGTCGCCGTCGGGGACACCGTCATCATGCACCCGATCACCAGCTGTGGACTGTGCCCGGCGTGCCGAATCGGCCAGGACTCACACTGCGAGAACTCGACCTTCCCCGGCGTCAACGCCGACGGGGGGATGGCAGAGCAATTGCTCACGAACGCACGGGCCGTCGTGAAGCTCGACCCGTCGCTCCAGCCCCGCGATATCGCGGCCCTCGCCGATGCCGGACTCACCGCCTATCACGCCGTGCGCAGGGCGGCCGATCAGCTGTTCCCCGGCACGCACGCGGTCGTTATCGGTGCGGGCGGACTCGGTCACATCGGCATCCAAACGCTCCTCGCGATCACCTCAGCCGAGGTCACGGTCGTCGACCAGTCGGAGGAAGCACTCGAGCTTGCGAAGGCGCTCGGAGCGCACCACACCGTGCTCGCCGTCGACGATGACACGGTCGCGGCCGTGGTGCAGGACATCACGGGCGGTGGAGCACACATCGTCTTCGACTACGTCGGCGAGCACGGCACCGAGCTGCTCTCCCCTCGCCTGTTACGCAACCGGGGTTCGCAGTATGTGATCGGATATGGCGGCGCCGTCAGCATCCCGACCATCGAGATCATCTCGCGAGAGATCAATGTGATCGGCAACCTGGTGGGAACCTACAACGACCTCGTCGAACTCATGACCCTCACCGCGCAGGGACGGGTAACACTGCACACTCGCGCCTACCCACTCGACGCGGCACTCGACGCAATCGACGACCTCAACCATGGCCGACTGCTCGGCAGGGGCATCCTCATCCCCTGACTCGATCAGGACACCACGGCCACGCTGCCATGCGCACTCTGGGCGATTCTGCGGCACGATCCCTTTGGCGCTGGAATCTTCCAGGCCACGTGGGGTTTTTCATCAGAGAAGGGTGATTACCTGAAAGGCGGCCTTGACGCGCGCACGGGTTGCCGAACCGCGTACACAACAGCCACTCACCTCGCCGCAGGCGAGCTTTAGAAAGGAATTAGTTTGACAAATCCATATGACGCCATCGCGGAGGTTCCGACCTTCACGCTGACGAGCACCGACGTCGCCGATGGCCAAGAGCTACCCACTGCCCAGGTGAGCGGAATCATGGGTGCGGGCGGCTCGGATATCTCGCCACAACTCTCCTGGTCGGGATTTCCAGAAGGCACGAAGAGCTTCGTCGTCACGATCTACGACCCGTTCGCCCCGACCGGCAGCGGATTCTGGCACTGGGCCGTGGCCGACATCCCGGTGACCACGACCGAGTTGCCTTCCGGCGCTGGTGACGACAGCGGTTCGGCACTGCCCGCCGGCGCCTTCCAGCTGGCGAACGACGCGAGTCTGCAGCGCTACCTCGGCGCGGCTCCGCCCGCCGGGCATGGCAAGCACATCTACAACATCGCCGTTCATGCGGTGGATGTCCCGTCCCTCGGCATCGATCCGTCGGCAACGCCAGCGTTCCTGGGCTTCAACCTCTCCGGGCACACCCTCGCGCGCGCTGTCATCGCACCGTGGTGGGAAGCCAAGTAGATCCATTCGGATGCGGCCTCGATTCGTCGGGGCCGCATCCCGCGTTTAACGCTGCTGCGGTGGCGAAGATCGCTGATTTCTCGGTAGTTCTTGAGGGAGCCGCCTATCAGAATCGAACTGATGACCTTCTCATTACGAGTGAGATGCTCTACCGACTGAGCTAAGGCGGCGTGGATTCGGTCTCCCGAACGCACAGCAAGAAAGCTTAGCCGATCAACCCGGGCCGCTCAGCACTTGGGGTCAGTCTTCGGAACGGTGCCATCGATGAGGTAGCTGTCCACTGCGTTGTTCACGCAGGAATTGCCCTTGTTGTACGCGGTGTGCCCCTCCCCCTTGTAGGTCACGAGATGACCGTTCTGGAGTTCCTTGGCAACGTTCTGCGCCCATACATACGGAGTGGCCGGGTCGTTGGTGGTGCCGACCACGATTATCGGGGCGGAGCCCTTGGCGGCGATCGCCACGCGATCACGGGTGGACTGGTACGGCCAGTCGTAACAGGACGTTCCGCCATACGACATCTGCGGCCCGAACACCGGAGCGAGCTTTGCCAATTGCGCCGCCTCGGTGCGCATCGTCGCGATCGAGCTGGTCGACTTGTAGTCGAGGCAGTTGATGGCGATGAACGCCTCCGTCGTGTTGTCAGCGTAGGTGCCGTTCGGGTTGCGATCGTAGTAGCTGTCCGACAGCTGCAGCGCATAGTCACCGCTGCCGCTCATGACATCCGTGAACAGCTCATTCAGGTACTTCCAGTTGCTGCGACTGTAGAGGGGAAGGATGATCGCGTTGAACATCGCCGCGCTGCCGACCTCACGCCCATCGCTTGCCCTCAGCGGGCTCGCGTTCAGTTGGTCGAGGATGCCGCGGATCTCCGTCATCGCCTGGTCGACGGTTCCCTTGAACGGGCAGTCCGTTCCGGTGATGCAGTTCGCGAGGTAGGCGCGCAGCGCGCTCTCGAAGCCCTGCGCCTGGGTCGCGGTCACCTGGAAGTCGGTGGTTGCAGGGTCGACCGCGCCGTCGAACACCAGTCGGCCGGTGTTCTTCGGATAGAGGTCGGCGTAGGTCGCTCCGAGCAGTGTGCCGTACGAATAACCCAGGTAGTTGAGCTTCTTGTCGCCGAGGATCGCCCGCAGGAGGTCGAGGTCGCGCGCCGCGCTCACGGTGTCGACGAAGCCGAGAAGGTCGCCCGTGTACTTCTGGCAGGCCTGGCCGAACTTGGCGGTGGAAGCCTCCTGATCGGCGATCCAGGCATCCGATCCGACCGGATTAGGCGAGATGGTGTAGAGGAACGCGTCCATCTCCTTCGGATCCTTGTAGCAGGTGACCGCGGACGACTTGTTGACACCCCGCGGGTCGAATCCGACGATGTCGTAGTTGCTCTGCAATTTCGAGTCGACCGCATAGCTGAGGCTGTCGCGGATGAAGTCGTACCCGGACGCTCCCGGGCCACCCGGGTTGACCAGCAGGGAGCCGAGGCTCTTCCCGGTCGCGCCGTGCCTGATCAGGGCGAGCTTGATGGACGCGCGCCCCGGGTTCTTCCAGTCGAGCGGCGCGGTCGCGGTGGCGCACTGGAAATTGCCCTTCGCCTTCTCGCAAGTCGTCCAATGCAACACCTGCGTATAGAACGGTGTGAGCGCCGCCGAGACCTTGTCTGCGACCGGCGTGGATACCGTGCTCTGCGTGGAGGGGAGGAACGACGATACGCATCCGCTCAAGGGCAGGACAATCGCGACGGCAGCAGCCACCAAAGCGAACCGGATTGATCGACGGTTCACTGGGACACGCCCCTTCTTGCGGTAGATATCAACATCGCCTCGAGGGCGAGAGCCGGACCGACGTTGCCATCGATCCGTCGCCTTGCCGTGGAAATAGCATCCAAGGTGGCAAGGGTGGCCGCCGGGGTGCTGGCCTCGCTCGCCGCCACCAGCCGGTCGTGGATGCTGAGGTTGATCGGCTCGAGAGGAGCCCCCAACTGCATCAGCAGAATGTCGCGATAGAGGGACAGCAGGTCGACCAGGATGCGATCGATGCCGTCGCGAAGGCTTCGGGTGGCGCGTCGCTTCTGATCCTCTTCGAGGGTTCTCAACTGCGAACGAAGCGCCGGCGGAATGGTGCCGCCAGGGGTGATGCCGAGCGATCGAAGCGTGGCCTCGCGCTCCTCGGCGTCGCGCTCCTCTGTGATCGCCTTGGCGTCATCGCCGGCGAGCGCGAGCAGGTTTGCGGCGGCGATCACGGCATCCGAAACCGAGCGGATGCCGAGCGCGATTTCCAGTGTCGCCTGGCGCCGCTCCCTGGCCTCCGCATTGGTCGCGAGTCGGTGCGCCATGCCGATGTGGCTCTGGGCTTCGCGCGCGGCGCGGGTCGCCGTCGCGATGTCCACCCCGTCCCGTCGTGAAATCAGCGCGGCGACCTCGTCGACGCCGGGCACCCGAAGCCGCACGGTGCGCACGCGGGAGCGAATCGTCGGGATGAGATCGGCTTCGCTAGGGGCACAGAGGAGCCAGACGGTGCGCGGCGGTGGTTCTTCGAGCGCCTTCAGCAGGACGTTGGATGTTCGCTCCACCATTCGGTCGGCATCCTCGATGATCATCACCCGGTATCGACCGACTGACGGCGAGAACTGGGAGCTCGCGACGATCTTCTTGACGTCTTCCATCTTGATGATGACGCCCTCCGTGCTGAGCACCGCGAGGTCGGGATGGGTGCGGGCGGCAACCTGCCGCTCCGTCGCATCGTCGCCATCCGGCCCGGCGGAGCTGAGCAGCGCCGCGGCGAACGCGTAGGCCAGGTTGGACCGACCGGAACCCGGAGGTCCGGTGATCAACCAGGAATGGGTCATCGCCGATCCACCGACCGGCGCATCCTGGAGCGAAAAGTCGGCGGCGGCGGCCCGGAAGACGGCGATCGCCTCTGCCTGGCCGGTTAGTTCATCCCACACCGTCACACAGCCAAGCATAAGCCGAGGGCCTGACCCTCTCCGGGCCTAGCGACGGAGCAGGCTCTCGACCCTTGACCGGACGGATGCGGCGATCGAGTCGATCGAATCGGTCGCGGGAAGCACCAGAAAGCGCTCCGGCGACGCCTCCGCCAGCGCGAGATACGCCGCCCGGACTCGCGCGTGGAAGTCGTGCTTCTCCGCTTCGAGCCGGTCGTACCTGGTGCGGGCCTCATCGAGCCGCTCCCGTCCGACGCCCTCGTCGAGGTCGAGCAGGATCGTCAGATCCGGCATCAGTCCCTCGGTCGCCCACAGCGAGATCTCGCGCACTTCCTGGCCGTCGAGGACGCGCCCGGCGCCCTGGTAGGCCACCGAGGAATCCAGGTACCGATCCTGGATCACGATCTCGCCGCGCTCGATCGCCGGACGAACCTTCGTCGCGATGTTGTGCGCCCGGTCCGCGGCATAGAGCAACGCCTCGGCGCGGGGTGCGATGTCACCGCGGCGGTGCAGCACGATCTCGCGCAGCTCGAGCCCGAGGTCGGTTCCCCCCGGCTCCCGGGAGCGCACCACGACGTATCCCGCGTCGGTCAACCAGCTCGACAGGAGCTCGGCCTGGGTGGACTTGCCCGATCCGTCACCACCCTCGAGAGTGATGAACAGTCCGGTCGGCACGCTCTGGTTCTCGCTAACCACGGTCAGTCGGATGCCGGCTTCGTGGCCGCGGAGGACCTGGCCGTCGACGTCCTCTTCACCGGGGTTTTCGTCGTTGCGGTTCCCTTAGCCGTGGCGGCGGAGGTCCTTGCGGCGGTGGCCTTGGTGGCGGGCTTCTTCGCTGCTGGCTTTTTGGCGGCTGGCTTCTTGGCTGCCTGCTTCTTCGCGGCGGGCTTCTTGGCTGCCGCCTTCTTCGGCGCCGGACCCTTCGCTCGCTTGTCTGCCAGAAGCTGAACCGCTCGATCGAAGTCGACCTCCTCGACCGTCTCGCCGCGCGGGATGGTCGCGTTGGTGACGCCGTCGGTGACGTATGCGCCGAAACGGCCGTCCTTGATCCTGATCGGCTTGCCGCTCTCTGGATCCGCCTCGAACTCCTTCAGCGCACTCGATGCACGCCGAGCGCCGTACTTGGGCTGCGCGTAGAGTTCCAGCGCACCGGGAAGGTCGATCTCGAAGATCTGGTCTTCCTCGGTCAGCGAGCGAGTATCCGCACCCTTCTTCAGGTATGGACCGAACTTGCCGTTCTGGGCGGTGATGTCGTCGCCGGTTTCCGGATCCTGCCCGACGATACGGGGAAGGTCGAGCAGGCGTAGCGCCGTGTCGAGATCGACGGTCGCGAGATCCATGGACTTGAAGATGGATGCGGTGCGCGGCTTCACGACCGCCGCCTTCTTCGCGGGCCGCTTCTTCGGTGCCTCGATCTTTTGTGACTCGACAACCTCTCCCGTTGCCGGATCTGCCGCGATCACCTCAGGCTCAACCTCCGGCTCAGGATCGACCTCGGTCACGTATGGGCCGAACCGGCCATCCTTCGCGACCACGTTCTTGCCGGTCGCCGGGTTGACGCCGATCACCCGATCGACCACGACGGGTGCATCGATGAGTTCCTGGGCCTTGGCCTGGGTCAGCTCGTCCGGGGCGAGGTCTTGCGGCAGGTTCACCCGGCGCGGGGTGGAGCCCTCGGGGGCATCCGGTCCATCGGCGACTTCGAGATACGGGCCGTACTTTCCGATCCGGAGGGTGATGTCATCGGTCAGCCGGATCGAGTTGATCTCGCGCGCATCGATTTCGCCGAGATTGTCGATGACCGTGCGGAGTCCGCGATGTTCGTCACTGCCGAAGTAGAAACCCGTGAGCCATTCGACCCGATTCTGCTCACCGTTGGCGATCCGGTCGAGGTCGTTCTCCATCTCGGCCGTGAAATCGTACGCGACGAGGTCGCCGAAATACTCCTCGAGCAGCCGCACCACCGAGAACGCAATCCAGCTCGGGACGAGGGCCTGGCCGCGCGGCGTGACATAGCCGCGGTCGACGATGGTCGAGATGATCGCGGCATAGGTCGACGGGCGACCGATACCGAGCTCTTCGAGCGTCTTCACGAGGCTCGCCTCTGTGTACCGCGGCGGGGCGCTGGTCTCGTGTGCCTTCGCCTCGACTTCGGCGATGCTGAGAAGCTGGCCCTGGCTGAGCGGGGGAAGTTTCGCCTCGGCGGGCTCCGCCGTCTCGTTGCGCTCCTCGTCCTGGCTCTCCTCGTAAGCCTGCAGGAACCCGCGGAAGGTGATCACCGTTCCACTGGCCGCGAACTCCGCTGTGCGACCATCCGGAAGCGGACCCGCCGCGATGGAGACGGATGCCGTCGAGCCCTTCGCGTCCGCCATCTGCGACGCGATGGTGCGCTTCCAGATCAGGTCGTAGAGCTTCCAGTCGTTTCCGCGCAGCACGCCCTCGAGCTCACCAGGCGTGCGGAAGACATCGCCGGCCGGGCGGATTGCCTCGTGCGCCTCCTGCGCGTTCTTGCTCTTGCTGGCGTAGACCCGCGGCTTTTCCGGAACAGTCTCGGCGCCGTACAGCGAGCTTGCCTGCGCCCGTGCCGCCGAGATGGCCTGCTGGGAGAGGTTCAGCGAGTCGGTACGCATATAGGTGATGTACCCGTTTTCGTACAGGCCCTGCGCGACGCTCATGGTCTGGCGGGCCGAGAAGCGCAGTTTGCGAGCGGCCTCCTGCTGCAGTGTCGAGGTGCTGAACGGCGCAGCAGGACGACGCGTGTACGGCTTCGAGTCCACGGAGGAGACGACGACCGAGACGGAAGGGTCGCGCAGTGCTGTGGTCAGCGCCTGCGCCGACCGCTCGTCGAGAGCCACGGCATCCGCTTTGCCGTTTGCCGACGATTTGAGCTGGCCCTTGTCGTCGAAGTCGCGACCCGTCGCAACGCGGATTGCGTCGAGACGCGCGAGACGCGATTCGAAGGGAGTGGAGTCTGCGGATGTCGCGAGCAGCGCCGAGAGGTCCCAGTAGCCTGCTGCGACAAAGGCGAGTCGCTCACGCTCGCGGTCCACGACGAGGCGGGTCGCGGCGGACTGCACCCGGCCGGCTGACAGGCCGGGACCGATCTTGCGCCAGAGCACCGGCGAGACCTCGTAGCCGTAGAGACGGTCGAGGATGCGGCGGGTCTCCTGCGCGTCGACGAGAGCCGTATCGATATCGCGGGTGTTGTCACGGGCCAGCTGGATGGCTTCCTTGGTGATCTCATGAAAGACCATCCGCTTGACCGGGATCTTAGGCTTGAGCTCTTCGAGGAGATGCCAGGCGATCGCCTCGCCCTCGCGATCCTCATCAGTTGCGAGATAGAGCTCGTCGGCATCCTTGAGCGCGCGCTTGAGTTCGGCGACCGTTTTCTTCTTCTGGTCGGAGACGACGTAATAAGGAGCGAATCCGTTTTCGATGTCGATGGAGAACTTGCCCATCGAACCCTTCTTGAGCTCGGCTGGCAGGTTTTTCGGCTCGATGAGGTCACGGATGTGGCCGACGGAGGCCAACACCTCGTACCCCTGACCCAGGTACTGGGCGATCGTCTTCGCCTTTGCCGGCGACTCGACAATGACCAGCTTCTTCGTGCCTGGCACCTGACTCCTAGCGTCTGCGGCGGTCGCCGCTCGTGAATACAAACCTCGCCCAGCATAGGGTTGCCGCGCTGATGTTACGCACAGCTGGACCGGAAGCCAGGCTGCAGGCCCGACACGCACACCATACACACAGAAACACCGAGGGCCCCTAATTCACTCCCGAGGCGGGTGGTCCGGCCGTCGCGCGGGCTCCCACGTCGAAGCCGAGGACCGTGATATCGACCGCCACCGTGACGATCGCCCCGTCCACTCGGCAGCCGCCCAACAACGCGCCGTTGGCTTTCGCGACCGACGATGCGGAGTCGCAGGGAATTCCGGGAAGCGCGCCGACCGCGACATCCGCAGCAGCGAG
>JAODMG010000065.1 GCA_025464895.1 Microbacteriaceae bacterium
CAATTGCCTCGCCCGGATCCCATGAAGCACAATCGAGCCAGCGAAAGTCGGGTCGAAGAAAGCGGATGGTCCACGATGGCAGGCGAGACGTGGGACAGGGTCCCGATTGAAGCACAGAGCGTCGCGGCGCCGCTCTCGACTGCGGCGATCTTCCTCACGGTGACGATTGATCCGGGTCCCGAAAACGCGGCGACGACGCGGGAGGTCATCGCCGACATCGGCGGGATCGTCCGTAGCGTCGGATTCCGGGATCTCGGCGGGCGCCTGTCGTGCGTTGTGGGCATTGGCGGCGCGGCATGGGATCGATTCGGGCAGGGTTCGCGTCCGTCACAGTTGCACGCCTTCGCCCCGATAATCGGCGATCGGCACGCCGCCGTTTCCACGCCGGGCGACCTGCTGTTCCACATCCGGGCCGAGCGAGCAGACCTGTGCTTCGAGTTCGAGCGTCTCCTGCTCGCGCAGCTCGCTGGGGTCGTGACGGTGGTCGACGAGGTCAGCGGATTTCGATACTTCGATTCGCGGGATCTGCTCGGGTTCGTCGACGGAACCGAAAACCCCGTCGGCTCCTCCCTCGCTGAAGCGGCACTTATTGGCGACGAGGATCCTGACTTCGCTGGCGGCAGTTACGTCGTCATCCAGAAGTACCTCCACGATCTCGGTAGCTGGGGCGAGCTGTCCACCGAGGCTCAAGAGCACGTCATCGGCAGGACCAAGCTCGACAACGTCGAGCGCGAGTTGGCGCCGGGCGACCGCAAATCCCACAAAGACCTCACCACGATCGTGGACGACGCCGGTGTCGAACACGCGATCCTCCGCGACAACATGCCTTTCGGCCGGCCCGGCGCGGGCGAATTTGGGACCTACTTCATCGGCTACTGTCGCGACCTCTGGGTGATCGAGCGCATGCTGCACAACATGTTCATCGGGGATCCCGCCGGGGCGTACGACCGCATCCTCGACGTATCGAGAGCACAGACGGGAGCGACATTCTTCGCCCCGTCGGTTGAAACTCTCGAAGGCCTGTCCTCGGCGGACCGCGATCGCCTAGCCTGATGAGCGTGGGCGTTACTTCTTTTTCATGAGAACGATCGGCGGCTGACCATGGTCACGCTGCGCTTCTTCGCTGCCGCTATCCAAAAACAGTCCGCGTGGGAGTAACTCGCGATTGCCCTGTACTCTCTCTGGCGGCCACGGACGACCCGGCCTCGACGCGACGACCACTGCAGTCAGGCGAATACCGCGATGGTGCGCGTGGGCAGTACGACCCGAGAATCTCCGCCACAGTTTCGCACTAGACGTCGCACCCACCGACTGCGGTGGCAGGTGGATCCGCCCCCACGGTGTCGGAGTTGAGGGGGCAATTGTCACCACCAAGCCGCGGTAACGTATGAAACTGACGGACATCCTTGACCGTTGATATCACCACTCTCCTGCACACTGGCGTGGGCGGAACCTTCACTCCATCAGGACGAACCGATTGGAATTTCCGTCGATCATGCCACCGCCGATCAACTGGGCAAAGGTTCAGAGGGCGCGGCGAACCGCGCTGGCGAATTCTTGACTACTCGCGAGTTCACGATCGACCAAGCGGAGCAGGGCATCCGATGGGTTTCCCGATTCGATTGCGATTTCAAGATTGGGATCGACAGGATCAGGCGTCCGATAGCCGTCTATCATGAGCCGCGCCCATGTCGCGAAGGCGAATGCGCACGCCCGATCGACGCGACCGTCCCGAAGTTCCGCACGCGCAATGGGTGCAACGCGGTAGCGCAACTTCGTGGTTGAGTCGCGTGCGATCTGGGACAAGAGATGCTCGATTCTCGGGTTCCTGAAGCGCTCGAGGAGGGCGGCGCGGTATTCCCCGAGGTCTAGAGCTGCGGGAAGGTGGCGACAAGCTGTATTCCAAAACTCTTCAATCCGGCGGAATCCTTCTGGGTCGCCGACTGCCTCAGCGATAGTGGTGAGCCCGCGCTGAAGCCCAAAATTAGCAAGAATTGTATGCGCACCGTTAAGGAGCCAAAGCTTTCGTCGCTCGTATGGCTCGATGTCCGTTACAAAGCGGGCGCCAGCAGCTTCCCATTGTGGACGCCCCCCTCGGAACTCGCCGCTAAGGATCCATTCCGAAAATTGTTCAGTCACGACCGGAGAAACGTCGCAAGCGCCGATGAGCTTGCCCGCAATCTCGCGGTCCGCGATTTTGGTGGCTGGCGTGATTCGGTCAACCACCGTGCACACGAAATCAACGTCTGATTCAATCCAACGCTCGAGGTCTTTGTCTACCCAGCTCGCGAACGTCGTCACAGCGCGGCGGAGCACAGTGCCGTTGGAGGGGATGTTGTCGCAAGAGACGATCGACAGCGGCCCTGAGCCCTTTCGCTTACGAGCGGCGAGGCCGAGGACGAGACGACCGATCACAGTGGTGGGCCAGTTGTGATTGTCCGGTTCGACTGCGGCAAAGCTCGCTGCAATGCGAACGACGTCTGACCTGAGTTCCTGGTCGTCACGATTCAGCTCGCCGTCAGCGTTGACTCGGTATCCCGCTTCAGTTACTGTCAACGTCACAATGGCGGTCCCTGGCTCCGACATAACCTCGACGAATCGCGTGACGTTCGCTCCATCCTGGACCTCGACAATCGAGCTAAGTATCGAGGCGCGATCGGAATGAGGACCGCGTTCAATCAACGTGTACAGACCGCCTTGCGGGCCAAGTTCGCGTGCGACGTCCGGGTGCCGACCGGTAAACGCGGCAATTCCCCATTCCCGATTCGTATCCGCGCGATCCGTGTACCAAGCCTGGTGAGCGCGATGAAAATTCCCGATTCCTATGTGCACGATGCGAATCGGTCTTGTCCGGTACCGAAGGTCCATGCGCTCTAGTTCGTTTCGACGAAGTGGCTCGAGTGGTTGAAGAAGGGCTGAGTTGTTTTGCATTTGCTCATCCTTTGACGGCTTGCTCGATAGGTGTCCGGCCGAATTGATAGGGGACATTGTGGATTTCGTCTCGGCACATTCAGCTCTTGAAGCGATCCTGTGATTAATTCTGCGGAGTTGGCGACTGGGTTCCCGTGGACCGTGCATCGCGGAGCGCCGAGGCCAGGGACGCGGTCAGAGGCGCTACAGGCAGCAGCGTCGCTTGGAAGGCGTGATAAATGTCCGCCTTTCCCTTTTTCACGGTCGACGCTGGTTTGCCCGCGACGTCCAGCTCATGGTGCCAGCTACCCGCCTGGCGGTCGACGAAATGATCCTCGGCCCACTGCCACCACTCGTCGTAGCGGCGTTGATACTCGGGGTCCCCAGTTACGCGGTACATCACTGCCGCCGCGCCTACCGCCTCGGCGAGCACCCAGTGGAGGCGCTCGCTAACTACTGGCTTGCCATCCCAGTCCACGGTGTAGAGGAATCCTTCGTGTCCGTCAGCGTTCCAGCCGTCATGTTGAGCGCTCGAGAATAGCTGGCGCGCGGCCGGAAGCAGCCAGTGCACGTCGGGTCGGACCGTGCGGAGGTGGACTAGGAGGCGAGACCATTCGATGCCGTGGCCGATCGTGGCCCCGTAGGGCCGAAACGGGTCGGCCGGGTGTTCCTGGTTGTAAGTCCACATCGGTGACCAGTTCTCGTCGAAGTGCTCGACAACGCGCCACTGCGCACGCCGTGCAACTGTGTTCGCGAAAAAATCGGCGATCTCGAGAGCCTGTTCGGCCAACGCCGGGTCGCCCGTTGCATCACTTGCGGCCAGGAGCGCTTCTATTGCGTGCATGTTGCTGTTGCCGCCGCGGTAGCTGTCCAGCGCACGCCAGCCGCGGTCCCACTTTTCGCGCAGCAGGCTGGACTCTGGCTCCCGGAACCGTTGCTCGATGACCCCGAGCGCGCGCGCGAGCAAATCGCGGGCTCCGGGACGTCCTGCGATGGTCGCGCTAGCCGCGGCCAAGACTACGAACACGTGCGGGTAAGCCGCTTTCTCGTCAGCTAGCGGACAGCCAGCCCGGTCCGTCGCGGTGAACCAGCCACCGTATTCATCGTCGTGCAGTGGGCCGGTGAGCGCTCGGATGCCATGGTCGACATACTCCGCTGCCCAGTCGTGGCCGAGAAGCAGAGCAAGCGAAAACACGTGGGTCATCCTGGCAGTGATGTACGTGTGGACGGTGTCGTCGGCGATAAGCGAGCCATCGGAGTCCAGCCAGCCGAAACCCCAGTCAGGAAGGCGGGCATTCCGTGCGTAGGCCAGCAGGCGTTCGCCTTCGGCTCTCAAGAAGTCCGAACTACCCGGCCGGAAACTTTGCGACACGACGCTGACCTACTCTGGAAGTTCGACGGGACGCCCGGCAAGTGCGGTCAAGTTCGCCGAGGCAAGCACGGCGTTGACCTCGGCTCGCCAATCCCGAGCCGGTTGCCAATCCGGAATCGTCACTGACCCATGGACATGGCCCTTCATCGTGCGGCTGACTGCCTGAACGCCAGCGTCTCGCAATCGTGCCACGTAGGCCTCGCACTCGTCCCGACGAGGATCGAACTCCGCGTTGACGACATATGCGGCTGCCACCCCTTCGAGGTCTGCGGCGAAGAATGGAGAAACGTACGGGTGGACTCGCTCTGAAGGCGACGAGAGGTGCCAATCGTTCCACGCAACATCAGCTTCGCGAGTCGAATCGTGTGCCGCAGTTGGATTGCGCCACGCGTGAGACGAGCTCGTGAGGTCGAGACCAGCGATCTCGAGCAACTGCAGTGCGATTCGAGGACCGTTCCTATCGCGCGTCATCAGCGCCACGACAGCGGCGAAATTGCCGCCCGCAGATCCGCCGCCCACGGTCACGACCTCCCGGTTGATGCCATACCGTTCTGCATCAGTGACGAGTCCAGTGAAGGCGGCGTAGCAATCGTCGACCCCAGCCGGAAACTTGTGTTCTGGAGCCAATCGATACTCCACGGACGCGACCAGGCAGTTGGAATCGACGGCACGACGCGACAGGAGGCCATCCAGCTCACCCGACAACGCGGAGCCGAGGATGAAACCGCCGCCGTGGTAATACACGTGCAACGGAAGTTTGCCGTCGACAGAAGGCCGATAGAGACGCACTGGAACGTTACCGATGACGACATCGCTGATCTGTGCGCCGTCTACTGGACCATCCGACAGGTCCTTGTTGGGATCAATCGCGATGGCCCGAATCATCGCGAGAACCGCCGGGTCATCTAGATCGAGGCTGGACCCGCCCATCGCTTTGTAGCTTTCAAGCAGCTCGCGTACTGGGGCTTCGAGTTCCACAACCCGCCTCCTTGGGGGTAGATAGGATGAATCGGACCAAATGGTCTATTCATGGGATCGTAGGTTTCTCGGACGCGGTAGTCAAGTTGCTGCTTAGGAGCGCATTTTGGCGGTGACTTGGTGATTCAAAAGAATTTGCGGCTTGCGGCTTGACAAAAAGCATCCCACCATATGAAATATGTTAATCAAACATCCCATCTTTATGGGATCTCAGTCCTCAGGAAAGTAGCTGATCGATGCTGATCGAGTCCGCCGAAGTTCTCGTCTCGAGCCCGGGACGCAATTTCGTAACCCTCCGGATAACGACCGATGACGGTCTAACCGGTCTTGGTGACGCGACACTGAACGGCCGTGAGCTTGCGGTGGCTACGTATCTTTCCGAGCATGTCGTGCCGTTGCTCATTGGCCGAGACGCGGCAAACATCGAAGACACCTGGCAGTACCTCTATCGTGGCGCGTATTGGCGACGAGGGCCAGTGACAATGGCGGCGATCGCCGGTGTCGACACAGCTCTCTGGGACATCGCGGCCAAGGCCGCGAAAATGCCGCTCTACCGACTCCTGGGTGGACGGTCCCGCACGGGTCTACTCACCTACGGGCACGCCTCAGGTGTGGACCTGCCAGAACTGTTCGACTCAATCCGCGAACATCTGGACGAGGGATATCGTGCCATCCGCGTGCAGACCGGCGTCCCTGGGCTGCCATCCGTGTACGGCGTTGCGCACAGCCGCAACGCAGCCGCGGGTACCGGCAGTGGCACCGACTCGCGGTACGACTACGAGCCGGCCAGGCGTGGTGCCCTTCCGGTGGAAGAGACCTGGGATACCCGCGCGTACCTACGGCATATCCCGGGCGTGTTTGAGGCGGTTCGCAATGAGTTCGGCCCGGAGCTGACCCTGCTGCATGATGCTCACCACCGGCTGACGCCGATTCAGGCTGCCAAGCTCGGCAAGTCGCTCGAACCGTACGACTTGTTCTGGCTGGAGGATGTCACCCCCGCGGAAAATCAGGCTGCCCTGCGGCGGGTGCGCGAGCACACCACCACTCCACTGGCTATCGGTGAGGTGTTTAACACGATCTGGGACTACCGGGAGCTCTTCGAGGAGCAGCTGATCGACTATGTGCGCAGCCCCGTAACCCACGCGGGGGGAATCACGGGTTTGCGGCGGATCTTCGACTTCGCATCGATCTACCAGATCAAGTCCGGCGCCCACGGACCTACCGACGTATCGCCGGTCGGACTTTCGGCGGCGATTCATCTGGGGATCGCGATCTCGAACTTCGGCATTCAGGAGTACATGCAGCACTCGCCGGCGACGCACGAAGTCTTCCGCACGACCTACAAATTCGACAACGGGATGCTCGCGCCATCCGACGTCCCTGGGCTCGGCATCGAATACGACGACGAGGCAGCGGCGGGGCATCCCTACGAGCGCGCTTACCTGCCAGTGAATCGACTTTTGGACGGCACTGTCCACGACTGGTAGCCGAGCGTCGACACCTTTCATTTAGCAACTAACCACTGGGCCTGCCGACGGCAGGCGCAAGAAACCACACATAGGAGTGTGAAATGTCCGAACAATCGACGAGAACTACCGAGTCCCTCTCTTCGCGATATGAATCGCGAACACCGGCATTGCGGCGATACCTCAACTCGTACACCCTTTTTGCACTCGGGTTCGGACTATTCGGCGGTGCAACGAACTTACTGTTGTCACTCCATGTGCAAAGCCTCGAGCTCGCGCGGATCTTCACCGGGGCGAATGCGTCAGCGAACATCCAGAAACTGACCGAGCTCCAAGCCGCTGTAAATGCACACACAGCCACTGCGACAGCTCATGAGCAACACCTGCTCAATCTGCTCACAGAGTTCAATACCTCCAAGGCAAGTGGCTTGTCGATCGTGTTTTCGGTCGCTGTCGTGGTCACCATGATCTTCCTGCCAATCGTCGGCACGCTTTCCGATAACACACGCACGAGGTGGGGCCGCCGCGTTCCGTGGATTCTCGGCGGATCGCTCGCGGGGGCAGCGATCCTGATTCTTCTACCGCTTTCTCCCAACCTTGCAGTCTTGGTCGTGCTGTACTCGCTCGTAACGTTGACGATCAATTCCGCACAAGCTGTGGCCGGCGCGACAGTTGCTGACCGCGTTCCTCAAGATCGAATTGGACTGGCCTCTGCGCTTACCGGTGGTCTCGCCTACCTGGGAGCCGTTATCGGCGCACTCGCTGCAGGAACCCTCTTCAACCTCATCGGACTAGCCGCGTACTTCCCCTACGCGATCATCGTCGTGGTCGTTGCACTCATATTTTCACTTGTTGCCCGCGACAAGTCCACAAGGGATCTGATCAAAACACGACTGCACTTGAAGTCGTTCTTCCTCGCCTTCGTCTCGGCTCTGCGGGACACCGACTACCGCTGGGCCTGGATCGCGAAAGTGCTCCTCTACACCGGCTATGCGATGGCTTCGAGCTACGGCGTGTACATGCTGGAGAGCTACATCCGGCCGTTCATGAGTGCGTCGCAGGCCGCGGTCACGGCGCCATTGATCACCTTTGCGGGCTTCCCCTTCGCAATGATCGGAATCGTCATCGTCGGAAGGTGGTCAGATAAGATCCGCCGACGCAAGCCGTTCGTCATCGCAGCGTCGGCCATCATGGCTGTTTCGCTTCTGGTGCCGTTCATGTGGCCCACACTCCCGGCCATGTTCATCCAGTCCATCGTCATGAGCATCGGATTTGGTGCATTCATCGTGGTGGATCAGGCGCTCTTCATCGAAGTACTGCCGAATCCCGATGCGGCGGGCCGCGACCTCGGCCTCGCGGGTCTGGGTCTCAACTTGGGTCAGGCGCTGGGGCCAGCGATCGCCGGCATCATCGTGACGGTCTTTGCTGGCGCGTATGGACCAATCTGGTTGGTCGCATGCGTGATGGTCCTCGCCGCCGCCGTACTGATCATCCCCATCAAGAGAGTTCGATAGCGGAAAGGTGACACCAGGTGTCGACTCAGACGCTCGGACAAGAGGTTGCGCAGCGATTAATGCACGACCTGAACTCTGGTGTGTTCAAACAGGGCGACAAGCTTCCGACGCAGATTGAACTCATGACCCGCTACTCGGCAGGACGAAACACGGTCCGGGAAGCAGTGCAGGGGCTCGTGGCGCTTGGGCTCCTCGAGGTGAAAGCTGGCTTTGGCACGACAGTTTGCCGGATGAACGGGCAGGCGGTGTTGGCGAAGGCGATGTCGGCGGCGAAGCTGGATGAATTTGCAATGGACGATCTTCTCGAATTCCGTCTCTTGCTCGAAGGTGAGGCTGCCGCGCTGGCATCAGACCGTGCATCTGCCGCGGATCACGAGGCGATTAGGACAGCTCTTGCCGAGTACCAGGACGCTGTTAGGAGATCCGAGGAGGTGTACGCGCACGACGTGGGATTTCACCGCGCCATCGCTGAGGGCACACACAACGGGCTGTATGTCGGGGTCATCGACGCTAGCTCGCAGCTCTTCCAGCGGGCGATGCGCGCAGCGGACCGCGCTCCCGGCGACATTTTCGAAGCAGCAGCAGAGCACGCGTTGATTGCTCACCACATCCTGGCGGGGGATGGGGACTCTGCTCGAAGGGCAATGCGAGATCACCTAGTGGCCGGAAATAATCGCCGGCTAAGAACAAACACCAATCAAGAAATTACTGCACGAGGAGACAAAAATGCCGCTTGACCCCATAGTTGTCGAGTACCTGGCTTCGCTGAATGCGATGGGCGGTCACACCCTAAGCGTCGAAGACGTGCCCGCACTCCGCGTCCAAGTCGACGCCATGATGAGCGCCGCCGCCGGTGCCGTCCTCGAGTCGGTAACGATCGAGAACCGCATCGTCGACGATATTCCGGTTCGCTTATACACGCCGGTTGGCGATGGACCGTTTGCCCTCCACGTGTACTTTCATGGGGGCGCGTTCATGTTCGGGTCGGCCCTGTCCGGTAACGACGACCAAATGCTCGCCGCACGGGCTCAAGCGGCAGGCTGTGTCGTCGCCTCAGTCGAGTATCGTCTGGCGCCTGAGCACCGTTTCCCGGCGGGTGTCGAAGATTGCTACCTGGCGCTTCGCGGACTCGTGGAAGCAGCCGACGAACTCGGAGTTGACGCAAGCCGAGTCACAGTCGGAGGCGCATCCTCGGGCGGGAATTTCGCTGCTGTCGTCGCCCTCATGTGCGCGGAGCGCGGTGGCCCTGCGCTTCTTCTTCAGCTCCTCGAGGTAGCGGGAACCGATCTCACCAAGACCTCCCACGCGTGGCGTAACCCCGCGGAGGGACATGACACCACGCGCGAAGCCGATCTGGCCCTCATCGACATGTACCTGGGCAATTTGCCCGAGCGCGCGCATCCCCACGCCTCTCCGCTCTTCGCTCCCGATCTATCAGGGGTAGCACCGGCATACGTGATGAACGCGGAATATGACCCACGCCGTGACGAGTGCGAGGCATACGTTGCGCGTCTGCAGGGCGCGGGAGTCAGCGCGACTTCGAGGACAGTCGAAGGCCATGTGCACGGATCCATGGGAATCCCCGGATGGGAACCCGCGATCAGATGGCAAGACGAGGCCAACCACATACTGGCGCTCGCCAACTCGAACGCCTTGGCCTTCGACGCTGCGTAGGCAGATGCGAATTCTGATCATGGGCGTCGCCGGTGTCGGCAAATCAACAGTGGGCGTGGAGTTGGCAGAACAATTGCGCACAAGGTTCGTCGATGCCGATGCGTTTCACTCGCAGGCGAACCGAGCCAAGATGGCCGCCGGTATTCCGCTGAATGACGCGGACCGGGCACCCTGGCTGGACGAGGTCGGAAGAGCATTGGGCGCCGCCCCGAACCTCATTGTTGCGTGCAGCGCGCTGAAGCGTAGCTATCGGGATCAGCTTCGCACCTGGGCGCCGGACCTCTTCACCGTTCACCTGACCGTCAGCAAGGAGCGCTTGATGGAGCGCCTTGCAATGCGAGAAGGCCATTTCATCAGCGCCCACCTTCTGCCTTCGCAACTTGCAGCGCTCGAACTGTTGAGTGCCGACGAGAACGGTATCGAGATCAGCGCGGACACAGACCTCGAGGCGATAGTTGAACGGATAACAAGTTTGGTTGTCTAGACCGAGGACCCGTCAGTCTCTAAATTCCTGCGATTGTGTTCTCGACGATCGATGCTCATTCGGATGTGCAGGCGCATCGCGTCCCTTGCCGCATCGGCGTCCCCAACGGCGATGTAGTGGACAACGAGCGAGTGTTCCGCAGCAGCGGCAGCGAGATCGCTCGGTTCCCGTTCGGAGTCACCAATCCACTCCCGCAGTGCAGGAAAGCCAAGGTCTACGGCCTGCGTGTAGATCGAATTGTGGGACGCGGCGGCGATTGCTCGATGAAACGCGACGTCCTTGTCGAATACATCCTCATTGCGACGAACCGCGTCCTGGTAGTCAGCCAGACTTTTCCTTACTTCTGCGAGCTCCGCATCGGTCGCAATTTGTGCAGCAAGCGAGGCGGTTTCTCCTTCGAACAGCAACCGGAAGTGGACCATGTCCTTTAGCGCGTGTTCATCCATCTCAACTTCACCCAGGCTTTGGGCGAGCGCAGCGCGTCCGTCCGATCCAGTGACCGTTGTTCCGTAGCCCGCTTTCACCTCAAGCCTGCCGAGGGCAACGAGACTCTGCACGGCTTCACGAACCGTATTTCGCCCCGCAGAGTATCGCACCATCAGTTCCCGCTCAGTCGGGATTCGGTCACCCGGCTTGAATTCCTCACCATTCAGGTCGGCGCGAAGTCGCTCCAAGACCTCCTGCCCTCGAGTCTGACCAGGCATGCACGCTCCTTTACTTGAGTATCGCTGCCGGACCATTCTGCACTGTACGCACAAACATCCCATCTACTGCTGCGCGTCGTCAGGGGTAGGAAGGTAGTTCATCTCAGTAGTGGTGAGCGTTGCGTCGTCAGCGCGGCTATATCTAGCCGAGACAAAACCCATCCGGCAGTGGTTGTGAGTCGGTCATTTGAACTGCTTTCTTTTGTTGACTCCAGGACCTGCCCCAGTGTTTAGTTACCTCAGTGGGTGTGGATTCTTGGTCCTTGCTGGAAGGCTATGAATCATGCCAAGACCGTATCCTGTCGAGTTCCGGGCGCGTGCTGTCGCGCTCGTGCATGGTGGCAACCCGTTCAGTCGCACCGGCGTGAGTTGTCGGTCGCAACATTGGTTCTGCTTGCGCGGGCGGCGCGAATAGTGTGCCGCGGATCACGCTGGCATGGAAGGTGCGCACCGCAGCGACAATCCACGCTGCGACGAGCGCCACGAAACCGGCGACGGCCATCACCTGCAACATAACCGAACCCGTGTGAAGAGCGAGTCCAGTGATCCCGGTCACGCACGTGCCCACTGGGAAGGTGAAGGACCACCAAGTGAGTGAAAACGGGAGATTCTGACTGGCTGCGCGAATAGTGATCGCAAGGGCTAGCGCCGCCCACAGCAACGCGAATCCAAGCGTTGGGACGCCGAACACTACCCCGAAGAACACGAAGGCGTTCGCCCAGTCGGCCGGGAAAACGAGATGAGCGTCGCCGCCCAGGAGGTTCACGGCCGTGATTGACTGCCCGAGCGGGCCGAGGACGATCCACAGGGTGGGAACGGCGACTGCTGCCCCGACCTTGTGCCGCATCAGTCTTCCCCAGATCAGGGTGATCACGATCAAGGATGCGACGAGACTCAGCCCGAACATCGCGTAACAGGCGAGCAGCATTGTCATTCTGGCCTGTCCTGCTGGGACGTAGGGGATAAGGAGGGCGCCGGTCGCGGCCGACACCATGGGGGGCACGATAGGCATCAGCCAGCCGCCGAACGCAGAATCGTCGGCGATCTCGAGTCTGGTGAATGCCAGGTAGGGCACCATTACCGCGCTCATCAGGCCGAGTGCCGTCCCGGCCGTCCACAGCACAGCGTCGACGGTGACTGCGGCTGGCAGGCCAATCAGGTCTTTGCCGAGGAGCAGCGTTCCAGCTCCGACCGTGAGGAGCGCCATTGGCGGTGCGCCATAGAAGTGCGCCATCACCGGGTTCAGGTGATGCGAGCCCGCGGTGTTCCGGTGTCTGGCCCAGTGCGCCGCGGTTACGCCAACCAAGCCCACGAGAAGTACTGCAGCGAG
>JAODMG010000078.1 GCA_025464895.1 Microbacteriaceae bacterium
ACGCACCAGGGTCTGGTTCACCGCGTAGTTCACCGACTCGGCAAAAGTGCGCCTGGACTCCGGGCCGTCCTGCCTGGTGTTCTCGCGAATCTTGTCGAACACCACGACGGTGTCGTACAACGAATAACCCAGGATGGTCAGGAACCCGATGACGGCGGCCGGCGTGACCTCGAAACCGAGGATGCCGTACACGCCAGCGGTGATCACGAGGTCGTGCAGCAGGGCCACGATCGCCGCGAGCGACATCTTCCAGGTTCGGAAATACGCCGCCATCACGACAGCGGCCAGGATCACGAAGATCACGAGACCGGTGATCGCCTGCCTGGTGATGTCCTGGCCCCAGGTGGCACCGATAAAGGACGCCGACACCTGCTTCACCGGCACGTTGTACGCCTTGGCCAGCGCGTCCTGGATCTTCACGTTCTCGGCGTTGCTGACTTGATCGGTCTGGATGCGCACCGAGTTCGTCCCGACGATCGTCACGGTCGGATTCGCCTTCGGATCGACCGCCAGCACGGTCTGCGTCGCGAGCGACTGGCTGAGCTCTGTCGTGTTGGTGATCTGGAATTGCGATCCGCCGCGGAAGTCGATTCCGAAGACGAAACCGCCCTTCAGGATCGGCACGACGATGGCCGCGAGGATCATGACCGCGGCGACGGCATACCAGACCTTGCGACGTCCGATGATGTCGTACGAACGCTCACCGGTGTAGAGGTCGTTACCGAACTTGGAGAAGCTGGCCATCAGGAATCCTTCCCCTTGGTGCGGCTACTGGATTGTTCTGCAGCCTTGCGTTCCGCGATCGTCAGCCGCTTGGCCGCTTCCTTACTCGAGCGAGCCTTGGTGGCCGCGGACAGCCCGACCGGGTCGCGGAAGGTGGCCCTCCCGCGATAGACGGCGCCAAGCGCCTTCGGGTCGAGCCCACTGAAGCGATGGCCTTCTGAGAAGAACCTCGTGCGGGAGAGCAACTGCAGCACCGGATGCGTGAACAGGGAGACAACGATGACGTCGATGATCGTCGTGAGGCCGAGCGTCAGGGCGAAGCCCTTGACGTTTCCGACCGCGACGATGAACAGGATACTCGCTGCCAGGAAGTTGACGGTGTCCGAGGCCAGAACCGTCCTGATCGCCCGCTTCCAGCCCGCTTCCACCGCCGATTCGAGAGCTCGCCCCTCGCGCAATTCGTCTCGGATGCGCTCGAAGTAGACGATGAAGGAGTCTGCGGTGATTCCGATGGCAACGATGAGACCGGCAACCCCAGCGAGTGACAATCGATAGCCCTGATGCCAGGACAGCACGGTCACGATCAGGTAGGTGATAGTGGCAGCCACCACGAGGGAGGCGACCGTGACCAGGCCGAGAAGCCGATACTGCAGCAGGGAGTAAACCACCACGAGTAGCAGGCCGATCACGCCGGCGAGGATTCCACTCTGGAGCTGGCTCGCGCCGAGAGTCGCGGTGATCTTGTTATTGCTCTGCACCTGGAAGCCGATCGGAAGTGCACCGAACTTGAGTTGGTCCGCCAGGGTGGTCGCCGTCGTCTGGGTGAACGAACCGGTGATCTGGGGCTTTCCGTTGGTGATGATCGCATTAGTCGTCGGTGCGGAAATGACACTTCCATCGAGGACGATGGCGAACTGGTGCTGCGCCCCGGTCAGCGTGTACAGGCGCTTCGTGACATTCGCGAACTCCTGGGTGCCCTTGGAGTTGAAGACGATGTTGACGGCCCATTCGTTGGTGGTTGCGCCCTGGCTCGTGGTCACCATGCCCGCCGTTGCGTTGGCGATTGTCGAGCCGTCGACTTCGACCGGTCCGAGAATGTACTTGGTGCTCGGATTGGCGCCGGAGTCGCAGGTCACCAACGGCTTGGTCGGGTCGGCGATGTTTGCGCCGCTTGAGGCCAGCGTGGAGCAGGCGAAACTGTCGAACTGCGCCTGCAGTGCCGGGGTCACCCAGGCCAGGTCGCTGTCATTCTTTGGCTTCGTGGTCGGCGTAGACGCCGGGCTCGGTGTCGCACTCGCGCCGGGCGTTGCGCTCGGGGTCGGAGTGGGGGTCGCGCCGGTCGCGGCAGCCGTCACCAAGACCGGACGGAACTCCAGTTTCGCCGAGGATTGGATGCGGTCGAGGGTGGCCTGGTCTGGGGAGCCGGGGATCGAGACGACGATGTTCTGTCCGCCCTGGGTGTTGACCTGGGCCTCGGTGGCTCCGGACGCGTCGACGCGCTGACGGATGATCGCGACCGCCTGGTTCAGCTGGTCGGAGGTCGGCGCTGCCTGCCCACTGGCGACCTTCGGCGCAAGGATGATCTCGGTGCCGCCAGAAAGGTCGAGGCCGAGCTTGGGCGCCCAATGGTTGTTGGACTTGACCGGGTCGCCGAGGGCGCCGGCGCCAACCACGATCGCGAGAAACGCCACGATGACAACGAGCCAGGTGATGGAGCGCCAGGCCTTCTTGACCGGGGACGTTCTTGCCAACGGATACTCAGCTTTCTCGGGGTGCACCCCGATCAATCATCGCGGCAGCACTGCAGTCACGCCGCACGCGAGTCGCGTGCGGCACAGGTCAGGTTATCGGTTAGTCGGTTGCCTTTTTTGGCGCACGACGAACCGGCTTCTTCGCATCCGGGTCAACACGCTCACCAAATTCTGGTTCGCCAACCTGAATGGCGTTGTCAGTGTTCAGCTGGGCGGTCGGCGCGGCGACCTCCGGCGTCTCCTCGACGACGGGAGCCTCGTCATCCACTGCCTTGAGGATCGTCTGGCGATGGACCTTCAACACGGTTCCCGGGGTGGTCTCGATCAGGGCGATGTTGTTCTCTTCGTCGAGGTCGATCAGCTTTCCGTAGAGACCGTAGTTCGTCATGATCTCCACGCCTGGCACGATCGATGCCTGGCGCTCCGCAGTCTCCTTCTGGCGCTTGCGTGAGCTGCGGAACTGGAAGAAGACGAACACGGCAAGCGCGATCGCGATGAGAATGAGGGTGTAGTCCATGGTGCTGAAAAACCTTCCAAAATGGTTTATGGCGGATTAAGCGTGAAGTCTATGCACGGGTGCTGTGAAGCCAGCTTGAATTATAGGTCATCCGCGAACAGCCCATCGTTGGCGTCCCGCAGGCCGAAGTGCCGCCAGGCGGCCGTCGTCGCCACTCGGCCGCGCGGTGTCCTCGTGACCAGCCCGATCCTGACCAGGAACGGCTCGACCACCGACTCGATGGTCTCCGCCTCCTCCCCCACTGAAACCGCGAGGGTATTGAGACCGACCGGGCCGCCATTGAAACGGGTGAGGATGATGTCCATGACCGCCCGGTCGAGCCGGTCGAGCCCGAGGTCGTCGACGTCGTAGAGCTCCAGCGCCGCGTGAACGGCCACGAGCCCCTCGGCTTCGTGCACAAGCGAGTAGTCGCGTACTCGCCGAAGGAGCCGATTCGCGATTCGCGGGGTGCCCCGCGATCGCCCGGCAATCTCGGTCAGTGCCGAGCGTTCCATCGGGAGATTCAGAAGTTTCGCCGCACGCACGAGCACCTGCTCGAGTTCCGATTCTGCGTAGAACTCGAGGTGCGCGGTGAAGCCGAACCGGTCCCGAAGCGGATTCGGCAACAGTCCAGAGCGCGTGGTCGCACCGACGAGCGTGAACGGGGCGAGATCGAGCGGAATGGATGTCGCGCCTGCGCCCTTCCCGACCATGATGTCGATGCGGAAGTCCTCCATCGCGAGATAGAGCATCTCCTCGGCGGAGCGCGCCATCCGATGGATCTCGTCGATGAACAGGATCTCGCCTGGAACGAGTGAGGAGAGCACGGCGGCCAGGTCCCCCGCGTGCTGGATCGCCGGGCCGCTCGACATGCGGAGCGGGCGCCCGCTCTCCTCGGCCACGATCATCGCGAGGGTTGTCTTGCCGAGTCCCGGCGGGCCGGCGAGCAGGATGTGGTCCGGGGTGCGGTTCTGCAACGTCGCGGCCTGCAGGAGAAGCTGCAGCTGCGCCCGTACCTTGGCCTGGCCGACGAACTCGGCGAGGGTCTTCGGACGGAGGGCTCCCTCGAAGGCGAGTTCTGCATCCGACTCCGGGGTGGGCCGCACGATAGCCACGGTCGGGTCGCCAGAATAGCCGGCAGCGGAATCCGCGCTCACCGGCTGCCCGCCCCGGTGCGCTGCTGTGGTCCGAGTTTCGTCAGTGCGAGGCGAAGGAGAGCCGGCACTGTGGCGAGTTCCTCGCCCGACGCGGTTTCCAGCGCATCTTCGACGGCCTGGGCGGCCACCCGCTCCGACCAGCCGAGGCCGACCAGGGCGACGAGAACGTTCTCGCTCGTCGATGCCGGGCCTGCCTGCGCGGCCGGGCGATCGCTCGGGGCGACCAGCATCTTGCCGGCGAGGGAGACCACGATGAGCTTGGCCGTCTTCGGTCCGATGCCGGACACCTTGCGAAACGCCCCGTCGTCTTCCGTGGCGACCGCCGATGCCACCTGGGCCGGGCTCATGACCGCCAGGACGCCCATCGCCGATTTCGGGCCGACGCCGCTGACCCCGCGCAACAGGTCGAAGACGGCGAGCTCATCCGAGTCGGAGAAGCCGAACAGCGAGAGATCGTCTTCCCGCACAATCAGGGCCGTGCGGAGCGTTGCCTCGCTGCCGGCCCTAAGGGAGAGGGCATGTTGCGGGGTGACTGTCACCGAGAGTCCGATTCCGCCGACCTCGATCACCGCACTCGTTCCGGCCGCGGCCAACACCGTGCCACGTACCGAAGAAATCATGGGGCAAGCCTACGTTTCGGCACCGACTTCGTCGTGGAGCGCTCCGCGGCGAGCCACGCCTGCTGTGCCGGGGTCAGTGCTCCGGTTGCGGGCGATCCGGCTGCGGTGGAGTTGCCGCGGATGACCGCACCGGTCGGCGTTCTCCAGGCGTGGCAAATCGCGATCGCGAGTGCGTCGGATGCGTCGGCAGGACTCGGCAGCTCGGCGAGTCCGAGAACCCTGGCGACCATGGTGGCGACCTGCTTCTTGTCGGCCGCACCGTATCCGGTGATCGACGCCTTCACCTCGGACGGCGTGTGCAGTCCGACGGACAGTCCCCGTTTCGCCGCGGCATGGAGTGCGACGCCGCTGACCTGGGCGGTGCCCATCACGGTCCGCAGGTTGTGCTGGGCGAAAACCCGCTCAATGGCGACCGAGTCCGGCCGGTGCTCGTCGAGCAGACGCTCGATTGCGATACCGACGGCCAGCAGCCGCTGTTCGAGCGGCATGTCCGGAGGAGTCCGGATCACTTCAACGGTCACGAGCGTGGCCGTGCGAGTCGCCGTGACATCCACGATGCCGACACCGCACCGGGTCAGCCCAGGGTCGATCCCGAGGACCCTGGTGGTCACGACGGGGATCCCTACTCCTCGTCGAGAGCGGCTTGCACGTCTGCGGGGATCGCGAAGTTGCCGTAGACATTCTGCACGTCGTCGTTATCGTCGAGCGCGTCGATGAGCTTGAACACCTTGCGCGCTGTCTCGACATCAACATCGATGGTGAGGCCCGGCACGAACTCGACATCGGCGGAGTCGTAGTCGATCCCAGCCTCCTGGAGCGCCGTCCTGGCAGCGACCAGATCGTGGGGTTCCGTGACGATCTCGAAGCCGGCTCCGCGGTCGTTGACCTCTTCCGCGCCGGCATCCAGGACCGCGCCGAGGATGTCGTCCTCACTCACCCCGTCGGTCTTGGTCACCGAGATCAGGCCCTTTCGGCTGAAGTTGTACGCGACGCTGCCCGGGTCGCCCATGGTGCCGCCATTGCGAGTCATCACGGTGCGAACATCCGCCGCCGCGCGGTTCTTGTTGTCGGTGAGGCACTCGATCAGCAGCGCGACACCGCCGGCGGCATAGCCTTCGTAGATGATCGTCTGGTAGTCGACGGCCTCGCCGAGCTGCCCCGAGCCCCGCTTGACGGCGCGATCGATGTTCTCGTTCGGCACAGAAGTCTTCTTCGCCTTCTGGATGGCGTCGACGAGCGTCGGGTTTCCGGACAGATCCGCGCCGCCGATCTTGGCCGCGACTTCGATGTTCTTGATGAGCTTGGCGAACGACTTGGCACGACGCGAGTCTTTGACCGCTTTTTGGTGCTTGGTGGTTGCCCACTTGGAGTGACCTGACATGCTGAACATTCTAGCCAGCGGCGCCCGGCCCCAACCCATCAGGCCTTCGCGATCCTGTCCAGGAAGTACTGGTGAAAGCGAGTATCCCCCGTCATTTCGGGGTGAAACGAGGTGCCGAGGAGGTTGCCCTGCTCGACAGAGACCACTCTGCCGTCGTCGAGCGCCGCGAGCACCGTCACCGAATCGCCCACCCGCTCCACCACCGGGGCGCGAATGAACACCGCGTGCATCGGAGCCTCCCCCACGACGGGAATGTCGAGGTCGACCTCGAACGAATCGGTCTGCGAACCGAACGCGTTCCGCCGAACATCGATGTCGAACCCGCCGAGACTCTGCTGCCCGTCGATGGAATCGAGCACGGTATCCGCCAGCATTATCAGGCCGGCGCAGGTGCCGTAGACAGGCAGACCGGATGCAATAGCCGCTTTCAGGGGCTCGGCCAGGCCGAACATTCGGCTGAGCTTGTCCATCACACTGGACTCACCACCCGGGATGACGAGGCCCGCTACCCGCGCCAACTCCTCCGGTCGCCGCACGGCGACGGCATCCGCCCCCAAGGAATTCAGGACGGCGATGTGCTCCCGGAAATCACCCTGGAGGGCGAGAACGCCTACCGGCGCGTTACCAGCCACGTTCGGAGAGGCGGTGCGGTGCGGCGAGGTCTGCCACGTTGATGCCGACCATCGCTTCTCCGAGGCCGCGCGACGCATCCGCAATCACCGCGGCGTCATCGAAGAAGGTGGTCGCCTTCACGATCGCGGCCGCGCGCTTGGCCGGGTCGCCGGA
>JAODMG010000105.1 GCA_025464895.1 Microbacteriaceae bacterium
ATTCCGTCAACGGTACGACATGCTCTGCCGACTGCATAGATCAAATTCGCAGGGTGCCGGTAATAGCCTCACGCGTATCGCGCACCGCCTGTTGAGCGTAACCGGCACTGCTGATCGTGCGGCGAGCTGGCCCCTCAAGTGCGAATCCCGCCGCGGTCAGGCGAATAGGTCGACTACCACGAACGTAAAGCGGGGTTTCCAGTTCCCGTTCGAGCGAGTGGATCGAGTTGGACAGCCCCGATTGCACGATGTGTTCACGCTTGGCGGCGCGGATGAAATTCTGCTCTTCTGCCAGTGCGAGAAAGTGGCGGAGCTGTCTCAATTCCATGTCTCACCTTCGATCTGTTTTACAGATTGTAGCGCTCCCACTTAACTCCGAGGAGGATGAAGTTTCGCGACATTCGTCGTACGGTTCTGCAATCGCACATTGCAATTCCGATTGGAGAACTCACATGGCTACCGCAACTGCGGACGATTCAGGACTGCCACACGCCCGTTCGCGAACACGCCACCTCACCGGATTCTGGTTGGTGACTGTGGCGGTCGTTGTGCTGCAGGCCTTCGCTACGCTTCCGACTCCGCTCTGGCCGCTCTATGCAGAGTTGGACGGTCTGAGTTCGACACTGGTCACTGTCGCTTTTGCGATCACGGTCGTCGGCACAGTGGCCGGGCTCGCATTTTTCGGGCACTTGTCGGATCGCTTCGGTCGACGTCGAATCATCGTGCCAGCGTTGGTCGTCGGGCTCGGCGCCGCAGTCGTGATGCTGATCTGGCCCGCGTATCCGGGGCTGTTGGTGGGGCGATTCCTCACGGGGCTGGCAGTCGGCCTGGTCGCGTCGACCGCAACGACGTACCTGTCGGACCTGTACCGGAAGGCACGGCCTTCGAACTCGATGACTCGTTTCCCCTCGACCGTGGCATCCATCGCAGTCCTTGGTGGCCTTTCACTCGGCCCACTCGTTTCCGGAGTGATCGCCCAGTGGTTCGCCGCGCCATTGGCTACGCCATATGTCGTCTTAATCGTGGCGATGACTGTGGGACTGGTCGCGGTGTTGGTAAGCCCTGAGACCGTTGACCGGCAAGCCTTTCACAAGAGTCGTGCAGAGCGATTCCGACTCAAGGAGGGTCAGCGTCTGGCCTTCATCGGAGCGTCGGCTGTGGGGTTTTGCTCGTTCGGTGGGTTCGGAGTGTTGTTGTCTCTCGGCTCATTGATCGTGCAGAGCGAGCTACACGTGACGGCGCCATTCATTTGGGGGCTCGCGGCATTCGTCGCCTTCGGTGCCTCCGCCATCTCGCAGATCGCTCTTGGAGCGCTTACTCCACGATGGATGCTGGGACTTGGCACTGGCGCAGTAACTCTGGGGTTCCTGGTCATCATCATCGGGCTTTTCGATTCGTCGTTAACCCTCTTCCTTATCGGTGCGGGCATCGCCGGTGCCGGGCTGGGCCTGCTGTTCAAGTCTGCCCTCGCAGTTGCTGTGACGGCCGCGGATCCGGCCTCGAGGGCGGGCGTGATCGCAATGTTCTACACGATCACGTATATAGGTCAGGGTCTTCCGCCGGTGCTGCTGGCGTTTGCGACCTCATTTGTGAGTGCACGAGTTGGCCTCTCCGGATTTGCGGTGGTGATCGTCGCAGTGACCCTGGTGGCCGCGCGACTTCAGGTGTCCGCACTGCGGAAGAGCAGCTGACCTATCCCGGCTGACCGCGGAGAAACTCCTCGTCCTCAGGCCGCCCCTCCTCGATGATCCGCACCCCCGCGCTTGTTCTGGTTGCTATTCAGCGAAGACTTCAGCGGCAACCCTGTAGCTATCGAAGGCCCGTGCGGCGCCAGCATATGCGGCTATCTGAATGAAGGCTTCGACGATTTCTTCCTTCTTTACACCGTTGTTTATCGCGATGCGTAGCTGTCCGCGCAGTGGTTCGAGTACACCGAGCGTGGCAGCTATCGTCACGGAGACGAGCGCGCGGGTGCGGGTGTCAAGGAACTTGGTGCGCGGCCAAGCCGCGCCGAACGCCTGAATGGTTGCGATGCGTTTGAAGTCAGCTGCGTTGGATGGTTCGCTATCCGCCGTTCCGAGGAAGCGCTCGAGACGGAATCCGAGCATCCGCTCGGCTTCGTCGAGTGCTTCGGCGTACTGGACATCATTTGCTTCGGTGTTCATGGTCCTTCTTCTTCCTGATCGTGCTACTGGATTGATCGCGTTGATGAGGTAATCCATCTCATCATCGCTCTTGGGGAGCGGCATGTGGCCTGGCGATGCGCGCGAACGCCGTGCGCTCTGGGCTGACCGAGAAGCTGGCCGCTCATGCGAGAGATTGACCAGAGAAAAACAGCCGCGCATCATCCCCAGGGAGGATGCGGTACTCAGGGTTAGAGCGTAAAGTGCCGCGTAATCGTTGTGAAAAGTGGGTGTGACATGGCTCGAAAATGGCTTCGCTGGCTACCCGCCGCGATAGTGCCTGTCGTCGTGGTCGGGGGCGCCATGGCGTTCCCCCTGCAGGCGGAGGCAGACATCCAGCTTCCCAACAAGTCACCGGCCGAAGTGCTCGCGATGATCGGCAACAGCACGGTCCGTGACTTCTCCGGCACCGTCGAACAAACGTCGCAGCTGGGGTTGCCACAGATCCCGTCGTCCATGGATCCGGGTTCCAGTACTCTCTCCGCGCTCGACGCACTGACGTCGAACCACACCGCTCGGATCTACGTCGACGGTCCGCAGAAGGTGCGCGTCCAGGTAATGACCTCCCTTGCAGAACAGGATTTCGTCCGCAACGGCAGCGACATCTGGGCCTATAACTCCAAGGACAACACCGCGACCCACACGATCCTGTCCGGGACGGGCGCCGGCGCCAAATCGGGTAGCGCAAAGCCTCACGGTTCCGGCAAGGCCACCACCCCGGCACAGCTAGCCGAGCGCTTTATCACCGCGGTCACGCCGAGCACCTCGGTCACGGTCGGAAAGAACACGAAGGTGGCTGGACGCTCCGCGTACGACCTGGTTCTCCGGCCTCGCACCTCGACGACCCTCGTCGGCTCCGTCTCCATCGCGGTTGACGCGAAGACCGGCCTGCCGCTGAGCGTCGCGGTGATGGCGAAGGGGCAGAAGGATGCAGCGCTCAGTGTCGCATTCACCCAGCTGAGCCTCCAGACACCATCCGCCAGCCTGTTCACCTTCTCGCCGCCGAGTGGCGCGAAGGTGACCGAGCATACGGTGTCGCCTGGCACCGGGCATCGGACGACTCCGAAGCATCCGGGGGCCGTGACGCCTGATCCGGATGCGAAGGCGAAGGCGAACGCGAAGCAGGTCTCCACCACCGGATCCGGCTGGTCGACGATCGTCTCTGCACCCGCGAGCGCGCTGCCGTCCGAGCTGACCGGCTCGAGCCTGCTCTCGTCCGCGACGACGAAGGTGACCGGCGGCAGGCTGCTCAGTACCTCTCTCCTGAACGTCCTGTTCACCACGGATGGGCGGGTGTTCGCGGGTTCTGTGCCGCTTGCCCAGCTGCAAGCGGCAGCCAACGCCAAGTGAGCGAGGCGCTCGGTAACGTAGAACTCGCTATCGAGACGCACGGGCTGACCAAGCTCTTCGGCAAGCAGCGGGCAGTGGATTCCGTTGATCTTGCCGTGCCGAGGGGTTCGGTCTTCGGCTTCCTCGGGCCGAACGGCTCAGGAAAGACGACGACGATCCGTCTGCTCCTCGGCTTGGCGAGCCCATCCAATGGCACCGTCGCCCTGTTGGGCCGGGAGATGCCGCGGGAGTCCTCGGATGTGCTGCCGCGAGTGGGCGCGCTGGTCGAGGGTCCCGCGTTCTATCCATTCCTCTCCGGTGAGGCCAACCTGCGCCGGCTCGACTCCGCCGATCGGCATGCCCCAGCGGAGACCCGCCGCGCGCGGGTGGCTCGCGCGCTGGATCGCGTCGGTCTCACCCACGCCGCAACCAAGAAGGTGCACGCATACTCGCTCGGGATGAAGCAGCGGCTCGGTATCGCCAATGCGCTCCTGATGCCGCGAGAGCTGCTCGTTCTCGATGAGCCGACGAACGGCCTGGATCCGCAGGGAACGCGCGAGGTGCGGAGTCTCATCCGCTCGCTCGCCGACGACGGTGCGACGGTGTTCGTGTCGAGCCATCTGCTCGCCGAGATCGAACAGATCTGCACCCACGCGGCCGTAATGAGCACCGGACGGCTCGTCGCCCAGGCGACCATCGCGGGTCTTCGCGGGATCGGCGCCGCGAGCATTGTGCTTCGCACCCCGGATGCGGATGCCGCGAGCGAGGTCCTCGCCGGTTTCGGCGTTCTCGCGGCCAGGACCGGGGACGACGAGCTGACCTCGCCGGTGCCGGATGGAACCGCGCCGGAGACGATCGTCGACGCCCTGGTCTCCGCGGGAGTCCGGGTGCGCGGCTTCAGCATCCAGGAGCAGAGCCTCGAGGAGCGTTTCGTGGCGCTGACCGGTGAGGGGTTCGAGATTGTCCAGTAACCGGGAGGCGCCCGGACGGGAGGTGTCCGGGCCGGGGGTGTCAGGCCGGACGGCCCCCGGCAGGCTCGGCTGGGCGTTGATGGCGTCCGAGCTGTCTGTGCTCTTTCGCCGCCGTCGCACCTGGGCGATGTTGTTCGCGCTCGCGGCCGTCCCGGTGCTCATCGCGGTGGCTGTGCGTGTTTCGTCGGGTATCACCCCCGGCCGCGGACCGGCCTTCCTGGACAGGATCACCCAGAATGGACTGTTCGTCGGCATCGTCGGGCTGACCCTCTCCATTCCTCTCTTCCTGCCGCTCACCGTCGGTGTGGTCGCGGGCGACACGATCGCGGGCGAGGCCAGCCACGGCACACTGCGCTATCTGCTGATCGCTCCGGCGGGACGCATTCGCACGCTTGTTGTCAAATATG
>JAODMG010000124.1 GCA_025464895.1 Microbacteriaceae bacterium
GGCTGCGCCGGCGAACTTCGCCAGCAGCACTTCCCGGGACTCGAGGTCGGCGAGCTTGTTTACCTCTGCGGCGCTCAGGGGGTTACCGTCGAAGTAACCGCCCTTGATCACGAGCAGTGGGTTTGCCTTGGCAAAGTCGCGCAGACCCTTCGCGACGGCGACAGGGTCACCGTGGACGAATGCGATAGCGGATGGGCCGGTCAGTTCGTCGTCAAACGAGCTGATACCTGCCGCGTTGGCCGCGATCTTGGTAAGCGTGTTCTTCACCACGGCGTAAGTTGCGTTCTCACTGATGCTCTTACGCAGCGTCTTCAACTGCGCAACGGTGAGGCCGCGGTACTCGGTGAGCAAAACAGCGGTCGAGCTACGGAAGTGTTCCGTAAGCTCGGCAACCGAAGCTTCCTTGTTCGCCATGTGGCTCCTCAATTTCGTTATTGCGTTGTGCCTCGGTCGACAGGGATCCGGTGCGCTCACGAAAAAAGCTCCGGCGCAAGCGCACGGAGCTGGAGTCTTACTTCACGACTTCTACTTCACACACCTGCGCTGGTCTTCGCTTGCTGAGCGAACCTTCGTTCGACGGTGCATTTTCTGCACACGCCGAAAACCTGCGGTCTTTGGCTTCGATCAGAGTAGTAGACGCGAGGGAGAGACGCAAACCGAGGGCGGCTACTCCCCGATCGGAGTCGCCGGTGATGGCACCGGTGGAGTCGCAGTGGTCGCCGAAAAATCATCCACCATCGAATCATCTACTGCCGAATCACCCGCTACCGACTCCGGCCCATCGCGCCGCTTGCGGCCGGGAAGCAGGATGACAACGGCCAGCAGCAGCACGACAACGCCGAGCGTCACGCCGGCAAAGACCAGGCCGGGGTTCGCCGCGGCGGACGTCCCGACCGGCTCCGTCGTTTTCGCACCACGCAGCTTCTGGTAGTCGGCAACCGTGGACTCGGCGCCCAGTCCGGATGTGCCTGCGACGAGAGGCACCAGCTTCTTTCCGTCCGTCGCGAACCAGGCCGAATGATCGGAATCGTGCACCAGCCGCATCGTGGCGGGAGCCGTGTCGACCGCCGCGACGAGGGTGCTGCCGAGCACGAAGTCCGCGAGCTCCGGAAGGTCGCTGCCGGGGTTGATCCAGACCGTCGCGAGT
The DNA here is from genome assembly GCA_025464895.1 of Microbacteriaceae bacterium. Classification (GTDB taxonomy): domain Bacteria; phylum Actinomycetota; class Actinomycetes; order Actinomycetales; family Microbacteriaceae; genus Parafrigoribacterium_A. Next base: position 1,148 of record JAODMG010000124.1, read on the forward strand.
CCGAGCACCGTGCCGGACTTGTCGCTGACCGGTGCAACCCAGTCGTTGGTCAGTTCCGTCGGGGTGTCGGTGGAACGGCCGGCCGAAAAGGCCGCGGTCCAGGCAGACAGGCGACGAATGGTACCGACCTTCGCCGTCGCGTCGAATGGCGCGGTGGCACCGTCCTTCGCACCCGAGGTGTAGAGATCGGCAAGGCGGGGCACGAGTCCGGTGGCGAAATAGGCTGACACCTGTTCCGGAACATCGGCCCCGTCCGCGACGGCTGACTTGCTACCGACGACCAGGCCGAAAAATACGATCAATACCGCGGCGAGAGTGACCCGCCAGGTTAACTTGGACGCCCTGAGGCGCTCAGACACTGTCGCGCCAGGAGTATTTCGGCTCGTAGCCGAGAAGCCGCCTGGCCTTGTCGATGGACAGCAGGGTCTCGTGCTCCGAGAGCTCTTTGACCACCTCGACGCCGGGGAACACCTCTGCTGCGAGGCTCGCACTCGATCGGCTCATGACAGTGTCCGCCGCCGCGATGATGAACTTGTCGAAACCCGGTGCGCTCTTCTCGAGTGCCTTCGCAATCGCCTGGGCGCCGTCGCGAGCGTCGATGTAACCCCAGAGGTTCCATCTGCGCGACTGCGGATCGGCGTCGAACGCGGGGAAGTTCGCGTAGTCGGCCGGCTGCATGACATTCGAGAACCGCAGGGCCGTGATGCTGAGCTCAGGATCCCAGCGCACCAGCTTGCCAGCCAGCTCCTCCTCGAGATGCTTGGTCAGCGAGTAGACGCTCTCCGGCCGGGTCGGATATTCCTCGTCGACTGGGAGGTACGGTGGCGGCGTCTCGAATGGAAGACCGAGGACCGTCTCGCTCGATGCGTACACGATCGTCTTGATCCCGGCGCGACGGGCGGCCTGGAAAACGTTGAACGTCACGGACATGTTGTTGTGGAAGGTCTGCGAGTCCGGGAGGAGTCCGGATGCCGGCGCGGCCGCAAGGTGCACCACGGCATCCAGGCCATCGTGGCGATCGTTGATGCCGAAGAACGCATCGACCGTCTGGCCATAGTCGGAGAAGTCGACCTGGGTGAACCCGGCGCCGCGTTGCCCCGCGATATCCATTGAGATGACAGTGTGGTTCATGTCGCGGAGAACCTGGACGACAGTAGCGCCGAGTCCTCCCGTTCCGCCGGTTACCGCAATTCTCATTTTCGCGTCCTTCGTCGAGCGTGGGGGGACTTCCTATTTTGACACCTCGCGGAGACTGCTCCGATGCAAAGCGCCGAACGGCCGAACACTATTCGGCTGCGTTCTCGATCGGCAGTTCGACCCGGAAGACCGTTCGACCGGCGACGCTCTCCACCGAGACCTTTCCATCGTGTCCCTCGACGACAGCGCTCACGATCGCCAGTCCGAGTCCGGTGCTGCCGGCCGCCCGCGAGCGGGAGCTGTCGCCGCGGGCGAAGCGCTCGAACAGCAGCGGCTGGAGTTCTTCCGGGATGCCGGGTCCGTCATCCGCAATGCTGATGACGGCGGTGGCTCCGACACTCAGGCCCACCTGGACCAACGTGCCAGGCGGCGTGTGGACCCGCGCGTTGGCGAGGAGGTTCGCGATGACCTGGTGCAGGCGCGGGCCATCCCCGAGTATGACGACCGGCTCCTCCGGCAGGTCGAGTGACCACTCGTGATCCGAGCCGGAAACGTGCGCGTCGCTGACTGCGTCGATGAGAAGCGGCGACAGGTCGACTGGCACACGCTCGAGGTCGCGGCCCTCGTCGAGGCGGGCCAGGAGAAGCAGATCCTCGACCAGGGAGGTCATTCTGGTCGCCTCGGACTCCACCCTGCGCATGGCATGCACCACATCGTCTGGAAGTTCGTAGCTGCCCCGCCGCGTCAATTCCGAATAGCCGCGAATGGAGGCGAGCGGAGTACGCAACTCGTGGCTGGCGTCCGCCACGAACTGCCTGACCTTGTTCTCGCTGGCCTGCCTCGCGGTCAGGGCGGATGCGACGTGCCCGAGCATCCGGTTGATGGCAGCACCCACCTGTCCGACCTCAGTGCGCGGGTCGGCATCCGGCGCGGGAACCCGCACACCCAGAGCGACCTCGCCCCGATCGAGCGGCAGCTCGGCAACGTGGGTTGCGGTGGCGACGACCCGCTGGAGCGGGCGGAGGGCGATGCGCACGATCACGGCGCCGAGGAAGCCCGCGAGGATCACGCCGAGCACCGTCACGATCCCGATGACGATCGCGAGGCCGGAGAGCGTCTGCTGGACCTCGGTCAGCGGCAGGCCGGTGACCACCATGTCCCCGTTCGCGAGCACCGCGGCGGCCACCCGATAGTTTCCGAGCGCCCCGAGATCGACCGTGGTCGGGTCTCCCGTCGACGGCAGTTGGGTGAGGACCTTCTCCTGCGAGGAGGTGAGTTGCTGTTGAACGCCGGTGTTCTGGTCCTTGGTGAAACCGATCGCCTTGCCGCCAGAAACGAACGCGACAACCGTCCCGGGACCCTGGCGGTCGAGGGTCTGGCTGAATTGCGCGGCGTTCTGTGCGGTGGTCGCGCCTTGCAGGCCGAGGAGGCCGAACCCGCCCTCTGTGCGATTGATGGCGATGCCCAGCTGCGTGTCGAGCCGCCCGGTGAGATAGCTCTGCAATGCGAAGACGCTCACGACGCCGATGACGACCGAGACCACGGCGAGGAGGCCGACAATGGCGAGGACCAGGCGTCGTCGCAGTGACCACGGAGAGCTGCGGGCCCGCGTCGGTCGCGAGACCCGCGGAAGTCTCATCCGGCAGCCTTGATCAAATAACCGACCCCT
>JAODMG010000164.1 GCA_025464895.1 Microbacteriaceae bacterium
GCCTAAAGGAGAATTATGAGTTTTGGCCTCACCGTGCTGCTCGGCCTGATCGCCGGGGGAACGATCGTCTTCGGCCTGCCGATCGGACGCATCAGGGGCGGAGGCCGCGATCTGAGGCTCGCGCTCGCTGGCGGAACCATCGGCATCCTGGTCTTCCTTCTCTGGGACGTGCTGGCCCACGCGTGGGAGCCGATCGACATCGCCCTCTCCCGCCACACCCTAGCTACCCTTCCCCTGCTCGGCGTTCTCTTCCTCGGTGGCATCGCGATCGGCCTGTTCGGCATCGTTCTCTTCGAGCGGATGCTCATCCGCAAGCGGGTCGAAGTGCCCGGCGCGCACCATGACGGTCGCCGTACCGCCCTGATGATCGCGATCGGCATCGGTCTGCACAACTTCGCCGAGGGCCTCGCGATCGGCCAGTCCGCCGCCACCGGGGCCATCTCGCTCGCGGTCATCCTCGTGGTCGGCTTCGCCCTGCACAATGCGACGGAGGGCTTCGGCATCGTCGCACCCATGGCCGGTGACGCAGAACGGCCGAGCTGGGGACGCCTGCTCGCCCTCGGGGCCATCGGCGGCTCCCCGACCATCTTCGGAACCGCGGTTGGCTACGTTTTCGTCAGCGACGCGGTGAGCGTCCTCTTCCTGTCGCTGGCGGCCGGCTCGATCCTCTTCGTCATCCTGCAGCTTGCCGGTGTCGTCGCGCGGGCAAAGCGCGGCGGGCTGGTCACCGCGATGGTCTTCGCGGGCCTGGTGGCTGGATTCGTCACCGACGCCGTGGTGACCTTCGGCGGCGCCTAGGCCAACCGGGCCGGCCGGTGTGCGGCGACCAGCCGGGCTTCAGCCGATTATCCGCGGGTTCTTAGGCTGGGTGCGGAATGATTGAACCTTCGCTGACGAGCGAGCCACCCAGTGGCGAGCAATGAGGAGAGAAATAGTGCTTCACGAAATGGTGGTCCATCAGGCCGGTGGCCTGTTCGACATCAGTCCCCTGCTGTCGGGGGCAGGGCCATGGCTACTCGTGATCGTGGCCGTAATCGTGTTCATCGAGACCGGGTTGCTGTTCCCGTTCCTACCCGGTGACACCCTGCTCTTCGCCGCTGCACTCGTCGCTCCGGCCGCCGGGGTTCCGGTGTGGCTGCTCATCGTCGTTGCGGCGGCCACGGCCATCGTGGGGGACCAGGTCGGCTACCTGCTCGGCCGGCGTCTCGGTCGGCGACTGTTCAAACCGGATGCCCGCATCCTGAAGACCCGCTACCTCGAGCGCGCCGACGAGTTCTTCGAGCGTTACGGGCCATTTTCCCTCGTGCTCGCCCGTTTCGTGCCCATCGTGCGCACCTACGTGCCGCCGTTGGTCGGCACGAGTCAACTGCGCTACCGCACCTTCCTGATTTGGAACGCCGTCGGTGGACTGGGATGGGCGATCGTCATCGCGGTTGCCGGAACGCTGCTCGGGCACATCGCCTTCGTGTCGAAGAACCTCGACATCATCGCGGTGCTGATCGCCGCTCTCTCGCTGATCCCGGTTGCGATCACGCTGCTCCGTGAGCGCCGAGCGAGCCGGGCGAAAAGGGCAGAGCAGATCGCGATCGACGATTCATTTCGCTAAGAATGTAGTGGCGGTCCGATTGAGTGAGGTCAGTTCCAGGACCACACTATGACTGACTGGCTCGAAGGAGTGGTGGTCATGGACGAAGCGCCGGAGCGGCAGGCGCTCCTGCTCGTCGAAGATGACCCGCGCCTCGGCCCGCTCATCGTTGAAGGCCTTCGCGACGTCTACGACGTGACACTGATCGCCGACGGCGCCGCCGGACTGCAGGTCGGCCAGGATCGCCTCTTCGACGTCATGGTGATCGACCGCCGATTGCCGGGACTCGACGGCATCGAACTGGTGCGCCGACTGCGGATTGCCGCGGTGCACGTTCCGATCCTGTTCCTCACCGCGCTCGGTGCCGTGAGAGACAAGATCGACGGGTTGGATGTCGGAGCCAACGACTACCTGGTGAAGCCGTTCGACTTCGACGAGCTTCGAGCCAGGCTCCGCGCGCTAACCCGCACATTCACCAGCCTGGGCGACCCGATACTCATCGGGCAATGGCAGTTCTATCCGGCCGCCGGAGCCATCCATTCTCCGTACGATGGGCGCATCAGCCTCACCGAACGTGAAACGGACCTGCTCAAGTTGTTCGCGGACAATCCCGAGCGGGTGTTCTCGCGGCAGCAGATCCTGACGGCGGTGTTCAGCGGCGGCGAGACCCTCGGCACCGTCGACACCTACGTGCATGACCTTCGGAGAAAGGTCGATCGGGACATTATCGACACCGTGCGAAAGCACGGCTATCGGTTAGGCAGGCCATGAAACGGATGCGCACCGCACGCTCACCCGGCCGGGATCGCGGCCAGGAGTTCCGTGCGGTTCGGCGTGCGTCACGGCTGGTGAACTGGCAGATCACCGCGGCGGCGCTGGTGCTCGTTGCGGTGATCGTGATCGCGTCGATCCTGTTCATCGAAGTACAGTCGCAGCCGCGCGAGCTGCTCGAGCTGCCGCGGACTGGAGAGCGCAAGATCTACATCGACTCCCGCGAGGCCGTCGCCGCGCTGACGGTCGTCGGTTTCCTGGGTGTCGCGTTCGCCGCTGTGATCAGCTGGATCGTCGCCCGTCGGGCCGTGCGACCTCTCGGGACAGCATTGCGGGTGCAGCAGCAGTTCGTTTCCGACGCGAGTCATGAGCTCCGGACGCCGCTGGCTGTCCTGGATGCCCGCCTGCAGCTTCTGCAGCGCGACGACTCCAATCCGGTCACCTCTCGCGCGGTGACAGAGTTGCGCGCCGATGTCGCGGGGCTCGTGGCGATTGTGAACGACCTCCTGGTCACCGCGGAAGTCGACCGCGATATCGAATGGGAAAGCATCGCGCTGCGACCTCTCGTCACCGAGGCGCTCGACTCTTTGCGGCTTCTCGCCGAGCAGGAGCATGTCACTCTCGATTTCGACGTGGACGACGGCGTCGCGGTTCGCGGCCAGGCAACGAGTCTCCGCCGCTGCATCGTGGCACTCGTCGACAACGCGATCACGCACTCCCCGGTCGACGGCAAGGTACTCGTGACGGCGACGCTCGCCAAGCGCACGGTGCGGCTCGAGGTGCGTGACCACGGAAGCGGCATCCAGGGTATCGACGCGAGTCGGGTGTTCGACCGTTTCGCGCATTCCGTGCCGAGCGATGGCAGCAAGCCGGGGTTCGGCATCGGCCTCGCACTGGTGCGGGACGTGGCGAACCGCTACGGCGGGCAGGTCGAGGTGGCCGAGACCGGCACCCAGGGGACCACGATCCGGTTGTCGCTGCCACGAGCCGTACTCGCCGCCGGCTGAACCAGCACCGCGTGCGCTACCTCGCTGCGGTGATCCTGTACCGTCCGCGCGAGCGCACGCTGATGTAGCCCACGATTGCCGCGATCACGACGAACAGCACGGCAGTGACCACGCCGGAGCCGACGCCGATCCCGCCTTCCGCAACGGGCTTGCCGAGCCAGTCGGCCATCGACGCACCGAGCGGTCGGGTGACGACGTAGGCGAACCAGAAGGTGAGGATCGGGTGCTTGCGCGCGACCGAGAAGTAGAGCGCCGGAATCAGGATGATCACGGCGAAGAGCACCGCCGAGAACAGGTACCCGAGGTGGAACACGATCGCCGTCAGGTCGCCCGCAGCCGTGCCGAGAGCGAAGGTGGAGATGACCGCGAGCCAGTAGAAGACCTCGCGGCGCGTGCTGGTGATCGCGTGGATCGAGAGCGTCTTCTCCGTCGCTTTCCACGTGATGAACACGGCGGCCAGCACCACGGCGAAGCCGGTCGCCGAGATGGCGTAGGGCACCCCGAACCCGACGTGGAGCACGTCGGCCGCCATCGTGCCGAAGATGCCGACCATCACCACCGCGAGCCAGTACGACCACGGTTGGTACCGCCGCCGGGTGAACTGGATGACCATCGCCACAACGAAGGCCGCGAACCCGATCAGTACGGCAGGCACCGGCCCGATCGAGCGCACCAGAAAGTCAGAACAGGCTTCGCCGAGCGCGGTAGACAGAGCCTTCGCCACCCAGAAATAGGTGTCGGTGTTCGGTACGCGCGATACTCCAGTGAACGACTGGGGTGCCCTGCTCATCGGCTTCTCCTACGGATTCGGATACCTCGACGATAGGGCCTCCGTAACTGCGTATTCGCCGTGTACCGCGCGTGGCAGGGCGCGCAGCCTGTGAGTATGCCCGGGAGTCTCCCCGGGGAGCGGAATTCTTAGGCGAATGTCAGTTGCCGATTGTCATCGTGGTCTGGTGTGCCTACTGGCGCGCGCATCCGATGACCGAGAGGACTCCGTTGCAGGCTGGAGTCGAACCTCGTCTCTCGGCGCGCACGCGTGCTGGCGTCGGCTTCCGGGTCGTGCGGAGCCGGTGGATGATCGTCGCCGCGATAGTGATCCTGGGGGCGGCGGCGGCGTGGTTTCGGCTGCCGCCGGTGGCGCGGGGCACGCTCTGGGCTGAGGATGGCCGCCTGTTCCTGCAGGGAGCCCTCTCGCATCCGCTCTGGCTGGAGCTCGTCAGCCCGTACGCCGGCTACCTGCAGGCGATTCCGCGCCTGATCGCCGCGGCCACGGTCGCCGTGGCGCCGCCCGCGTTGTACGCGCAGTTCATCACCGGGCTCAGCTGCCTCGCCACCGGCATCGTTGCCGCCTTCGTGTTCGTCTTCACCGAGCGGTTGCTGCCGCGGGTAACCGTTCGGCTCGCGCTCGCGTCGACCTGCCTGCTCGCCCCATCGCTTCCACGCGAGGTGCTCGGTAACGCGGCGAACGTGCACTCGATCATGTTCTGGCTATTGGTGTGGCTGCTCCTCGGTTCCGCGCCGACCCGCACCTGGTCGTGGCTGGGAGGTGTCGCAGCGTTCTTCGCGGCGGCGACCGAGATCCAGGGCCTGTATCTTCTCCCTGTCGCCGTTTACCGCATCCGCGATCGACGGAGCTGGCCGGTGATCGGCGGCTTCGTGCTCGGCGAGCTGTGCCAGCTGGCGGCGACCCTCGTGGCACCGCGAGGACTGGGCAGCGGATCGCGCAACTCGCCGGAATCGCTGGCGTTCGGGTTCCTGATCAACAGTGTTGCCACGGTGTGGGTGCCGCAAAAACAGGTCGGCCAGGATGTGGCGGTGGGCGGGGTCGGTCTGTGCCTGCTCTTGCTCCTTCCGTTCATCGCCCTCGGATACCTCGTCTGGCGTCGAGGCGGCCGACAGCTCCGGCCGGTCGTTCTGACGGTCTTCCTGGGCGGCCCGCTCGTCTATGCGGCATCTGTATTCGACAATCCGCGTTCGTACTACGAATATTCCGCGCTGAGCATGCACCAACTGCAGACGCTGTGGCTGACGAGATACGGCGTGGTGCCGCAGATGCTGCTGCTGTCGATTTTGGTGATCGGCATCGGGCTTGTTCGTCGGCCGCCGCTCCGCCGCAGCCTCGGCATCCTGCTCGGCGCGGCGATCGCGGTCGTCGTCGTCGTCCAGCCGGGCATCGCGCGAAGATCGTACGGCCCGGAGTGGGCGCCACAGGTGCAGGCGGCCGCCGCGCGTTGTGCCGATGCCCCGCCGAGCGAACCGGTTGTGCTCAACGAGACTCTTGGCTGGCACGTCACCATGACCTGCGGAGAGATACTCTCCCCGCCCGGCTAGCTCGGGCCGT
>JAODMG010000187.1 GCA_025464895.1 Microbacteriaceae bacterium
AGCCCGTCGTGCCGAGGTTCTTGTGCCTGGCGTTCAGGTCACCGCCGTTCATCCTGAGGAAGGTGCGGTACGCGGTTCCGGTCAACACGAGGGCGTCGTACTCGTCCGAGTGTTGGTTCACGAGCACCTGGGCGATGATCGAGCCCCAGCTGTGGCCGAGCAGGGCGAGCGGGAGCGCGCCGTTCTCCTCGCGGATGATGTGGGTCAGCTCGCGCACGGACTTGACGGCTCCGCGCATCCCTCCCGGCCCGAGCCTGCCGAGCTTCGCCTGGTCGCCCGCCCACTGGCCGAGCCCGGTCTGGCCGTGGCCGTAGTGGTCGTCCGCGTATACGGTGAACCCGGCGCTGACCATACTCTGGGCCAACTCTTCGTACCGAAGCGCATGATCGCCAAGACCGTGGGATACCTGCACCACCCCGATCGGCTTCGCAGCCTTCCAGAGGTAGTAGTGCACCGTCACCCCGCTGGCATCGACGAAGGTTCGGTCCTGCCGCGCTGCCGTGAACTGGATCACTGGATCTCCCTGCCGATGAGTGGGGCCAGCCCCAGTGTATTGCGGGGCACAGGCCGCCATGCAGAAAGATTTTCATTAGCAATGCTAATTTGCTAAGCTAAGTATTCGTGACCCAGAACAGTTCCCCCGAGCTCCGGCTCGTCGTGCAGCGACTAGCCCGCCGCATCCGTGCGATGCAGGCAGACAGCGACGTCACGGAAGGCCAGCGTTCCGTGCTATTCGTGCTCAACAACAACGGTGCGCAGACGCTCGGCTCGCTGAGCGAACACGAGAGGGTCACGCCACCGAGCATGAATCGAACCATCAACGCTCTCGTCGCATCCGGCCTCGTCACTCGCGAAGCCGACGAGCGGGATGCCAGGAAAGTAACGCTGGACCTCTCACCGAGTGGCCGCGCGTTCATCAAAGAGACCAGGCGTCGACGCGATGCCTGGTTCACCAAAAGGCTTGCCGCCCTGACGCCTGAGCAGCGCCAGGTTCTCGAGCAGGCCACACCGATCCTTCAGGAGCTTGCCGACAATTGAGTTCAATGTTCCGCTCGTTGAGCGGCTTCAACTACCGCGTCTGGGCAGCCGGCGCCATCGTGTCGAACGTTGGCACCTGGATGCAGCGAACCGCACAGGACTGGATCGTCCTGACCCAACTGACCCACAACAACGCCCTCGCCGTCGGTATCGTCATGGCCCTGCAGTTCGGGCCGCAGCTGCTGCTGTTGCCGCTGACCGGGCTCGTTGCCGACCGGTTCAGCCAGCGAAAGATCCTGATGACGACCCAGGCGATCATGGGAATCCTCGGGCTGGCGCTCGGCATTCTCACCATCACCGGCGCCGTGCAGCTCTGGGAGGTGTACGTGTTCGCCCTCCTGCTCGGATGCACCGCTGCGTTCGACGCTCCTGCCCGCCAGACTTTCGTCTCGCAGCTGGTCGGCAAGAACAACCTCTCCAATGCCGTCGCCCTCAACTCGGCATCCTTCAGCGCGGCCAGGATGATCGGCCCGGCCATCGCCGGACTGCTCGTGGCCGTAGTCGGAGCCGGTTGGGTGTTCCTGATCAACGCGCTCACCTTCGGCGCGGTGCTCGCGTCCCTCAAGCTGTTGAGGGTGCGCGAGCTGCAGCAGTCGCCGCGGGCTGCACGCAAGCGCGGAGATCTCGGCGAGGGGTTCCGTTACGTCTGGAAACGGCCGGACATCATGGTCATCCTCATCATGATCTTCCTGATCGGAACCTTCGGAATGAACTTCCCGATCTTCATTTCGACGATGGCAAGGGTCCAGTTCCACATGGGGGCCGCGGAATTCGGCGTGCTGTCCTCGATCATGGCGATCGGGTCGGTGGCCGGCGCGCTGCTCTCGGCGAACCGGGATCGACCGCGGATGCGGTTCATCTTCATCGCCGCGGGGATCTTCGGGCTCGGCTGCATCCTGGCCGCCGTCATGCCGACCTTCTGGACCTTCGGCGTCGCCCTGATCGTGGTCGGGATCGCGTCACAGACCTTCATGACCACCGCGAACGGCACCGTGCAGCTCGGCACGGCCCCAGCCGTGCGCGGGCGGGTCATGGCGATCTACATGGCCATCTTCATGGGAGGAACCCCGATCGGCGCGCCATTCGTCGGATGGGTCGCCAACCAATTCGGGCCGCGCTGGGGCCTCGGAGTAGCCGGGGCATCCGGAGTCCTCGCACTGCTGGTCGGGGCATTCTGGCTGATCAAATACCGCGGCCTGCGGCTGCACTTCGACGCGAGACGGTTCAGCATCAGCCACAACGGATACCGCGACCCGGTCGAGGTGGCGCGGGAGTCGTTCGCGAACGACCAGGTGGCAGCAGACAAGAGCTGAGCGCCTGGCCAATTGCCGCTACGAGCGCCGACCAGCCCGGGTGGCTGCCGCTTCGGCGGGGAAGTAGCGCTGGCGGATCGCCTCAGCGGCTGCCGCGGTCGCAAGCTGGACGCTGTCCAACTGACGTGGCAGATCCTCGAGCATGTCGTCGATCGGGAAGTTCTCCAGTTCGCTGCGGAGCTGGCCGAGCAGTCTCTGCGCCGCGTCGGAGCCGGCTCGATCGGTTCGCGGCTCGATGTCGCGCACGCACACCTCCGCGCGGCGGATCGAGAACAGGATCGACCGGGGAAATAGCCGATCGAGCAACAGGAATTCGGCGGCAGTTCGCGCGCTCGTCTCGCCGCGGTAGGTGCGCAGGTACGCCTCGTACGCGCCGCAGGAGCGCAGGATGGTCGTCCACGACGATCCTTCCTCCTCGGTGAGCGATCGGGCGGAGAGCAATCGCGCGATCAGCTCCGCACGCTCGAGACTGCGGCCGAGAGTGAAGAACTGCCATGCATCGTCCCTGCGGGTCGCCGACTCGATGATCCCGACGGCGAGCGCAGAACGCTCATGGACCCAGGCGAAGAATTCGTGCACCTTGTCGCTCGCGACCTTGCGCGGCATCCGCGCTCTCGTCGTGTTGAGGCACTCCCACAGCTCGGACGACACGATCTCCCGCGCGCGCTTGGCATTCTCCCTGGCCGCGCCGAGCGAATGGGCGATGGATGCCGGCTCTGAGCGGTTGACCGCGAGAATCTCGAGTACATCGCGGCTGCTGAGTTGCACCCCGTCCGGAGCGGTGCCGCCCATGACGGCGAGGAGCGAACGGCAGGCGAGATCCTCATCGATCCACGGATCCTCGAGCAGTAGCTGAAGGTGCACGTCCAGGATTCCCGCCGCGCCGTCGGAGCGCTCGATGTACCTGCCGATCCAGAAGAGCGACTCTGCCGCACGACTCAACGCTGTGCGGCTCGGACCCGTGCGGGTCGGGCGGGTCGCTCCCTGGCGCCCGGATCCGTCGAACAGGCCTTCCATGACGCGAGCGTATCCGCGGGATGTTGCGGCGCTGTTTCGATCATGTCTCGGGTAGAGGTCAGCCTGCATCGATGCCGCCGATCGCCACGACTCCCGTTGATCCGCTCGATTGCTAGCGTGTATCGTTGTATAACAATGACGATTCCGCTCAAGACGACATCGCTGCCGGAAGCGGTCTACGACGCGCTTCGCGAGAGCATCGTGACCGTCGAGCTGCCGCCCGGATCGGTGCTCACCGAAACGGCCATCGCCGAACGGTACGGCGTCGCGAGGCCGACGGCGAAGGCCGCGATCGAGCGATTGGTGAGCGAGGGACTGCTCCAGCGCAGCGCCAACCGGGCCGCCAGGGTGCCGAAGCTCAGCCGCGCCGACATCGAGGACCTCTACTCCAGCCGCGCGATCATCGAGGAGGCGGCGCTCCGCAACCTCGCCGCGACCCGGGCGGTGCCGGCCAAGGCGATAGCGGTGCAACGAGATCTTCTCGACTACGCGAGGACGGATGAGTCGGCCCCGTTCGTCCGCGCGGATGTGACGTTCCACCGTGAGCTGGTGCTCGGACAGAACAGCTCACGCCTCGCGCGCATGCACGCACTCATCATGGGCGAGATCGAATTGTGCATCGGGCAGGTGCAATCGCACCGACTCCTCAACGCCAAAGAGGTCGCGGCACAGCACCAGGGCATCCTCGACGCCGTGCAATCCGGCGACGTCGACCTCGCGGGACGCCTCACCCGCGAGCACATCGCCGGCGCGCGGGACAAGCTCCTCGCCCACCTGCTTCCCGGCCATCCGGATGACGAGCCAGAACGGTGACCGGCAAGCCTGGATCGAGCCGGACCGCGGTCCGGTTCCGCGATTTACCAACGAGAGAAAGCACACAATGAAGCGTCGTTTCCCCCGGCCCCGCGACCTCGCGCCGCTGATGAAATTCAAGAAGCCGACCATCAATGCGAAGAAGCGTCGGCTGGAGTCCGCGCTGACGATCTGGGACCTGCGCAGGATCGCCGCCAGGCGCACACCGAAGGCGGCGTTCGACTACACCGAGGGTGCCGCCGAGGCCGAGATCTCGCTGGCCCGCGCACGACAGGCGTTCGAAGACATCCAGTTCTCCCCCAGCATCCTTCGCGACGTCTCCACCGTATCGACCAGTTGGGACGTCCTCGGCAAGCCGGTGGCGCTTCCGTTCGGCATCGCGCCGACCGGCTTCACCCGGATGATGCAGAGCGAGGGTGAGATCGCAGGTGCATCCGCCGCGGCAGCAGCAGGCATCCCGTTCGCGCTCTCCACGATGGGAACGACCGCGATCGAGGACGTTCGCGCGGCGAACCCGGATGGGCGCAACTGGTTCCAGCTCTACATGTGGAAGGACCGCGACCGCTCGATGGCGCTGGTCGACCGGGCCGCGAAGGCCGGCTTCGACACGCTCCTCGTCACGGTCGACGTGCCGGTCGCAGGCGCGCGGCTGCGCGACGTACGCAACGGCATGACGATCCCGCCCACCCTGACCCCGCGCACCGTCGTCAACGCGAT
>JAODMG010000194.1 GCA_025464895.1 Microbacteriaceae bacterium
TTCTCCGTAGAAGCTGGCGAGCAGGCTGCGGGCGAAGCGGTCGATATGCGCGCCGTGGTGGTTGAAGTAGTACTCGCGGGTGACCAGCCCACCCTGCGCCTGGAAGACCCTGGCCAGACTGTCGACGACCGCCGCCCAGCGCACACCGCCGATGTGGATCGGACCGGTCGGGTTGGCTGACACGAATTCCAGATTGATGGTGACGCCGTCGTACAGCGTTCCGCGACCGAATGCGTCGCCCTGCTCGACGATGGTCTTCGCCAGGGCCCCGGCCGCGGCGGCATCCAGTCGAATGTTGATGAAGCCGGGACCGGCGATCTCGACGGATGCGACCCCGCCGATCTTTTCGAGATCGGCCGCGAAATCCGCCGCAAGCTCGCGCGGGTTTGCGCCGAGCGGCTTCGCGAGTTTCATGGCGATGTTGGCGGCCCAGTCGCCGTGGTCGCGGTTCTTCGGGCGCTCGAGCGCGACATCCTCCAGCGTCAGGGCGGACGGCGCAACGAGCTCGCGTCGACCCAGCACGTCGTTCACGATCACGAGCAGTTGGGCGGAGAGTTCGGCTGGAGTCACGGGAAGCGATTCTATCGTGCCGTCCCTGCGCGTCCCGGTGACCGTGGGGGCGCCGGTGGGCGACAATTGACGAACGCATCGATGGCTCGTTCGATGGAATTGCTTGATGGGGGATATTCATGGACACCAGTGCGCGCAGCAGCGTAGTTCGCATCGTGGTCGTCGCCGCACTGTGCGGGCTGACCGTTTTCGGCCTCTCCGCCTGCAAAGACACGGCGAGCATGAAGCCGACGTCCTCGTCCACGCCGACGTCGACGTCGACGTCGACGAGTTCGTCATCGGCCAGACCGACCGAGAGCATGAGCACGCCGGCGCCGACCGTTCCGAGCGCCACCCCGGCCGCACCGGCCGTGAAGGGCACCGCCATCGGCGTCGACTGCAACGGTCTGCTCTCGCCGCAGGTGATCTACGACTTCAACCCGAACTTCAGCCTGCAGGCTGGCTTCACGCCAAAATCGGGTACCGATGCGAGCAAGGCCCTCGGCTACCAGGGTCTCGCCTGCAGCTGGATCAACCAGACGAGCTCCGACCTGATCATCGTGTCGGTGGCGCACCCCTCGGCATCGGACCTCGCGTCGTTGAAGGCAACGGCGAGCTCCGGAACCGCGGCCTCCGGCCTCGGCAACGCCGCCTACTTCAAGACCTCGGCCGGGGTCGGCGAGCTGCAGGTCTTCAACGGCCCGTTCTGGATCACCATGAGCTCCGTCGTCTTCGGGACAGCGGATGACGCCCGCGACCTCGCATCGGCTGCGGTCTCGACCGCGAAGTAGCCCCGCGAGATTGCACCGGCGGCGGCTGGTAACCTAGTCGGAACACCCTGGCCCCCATAGCTCAGGGGATAGAGCACTGCCCTCCGGAGGCAGGGGCGGCAGTTCGAATCTGCCTGGGGGCACCTGTTGTCGCGTGTCAGGCTATTCCGGACTTTTGCCACCTAGTTCGGACAAATCACCTCCGGATCGCTGGTCACCGTGGAATCACGGAGAAGTCGACGTGACTCGCGCCTTTCTGGGCTAACCGAATGACTCGGGCGGCCGATTGATCACAGTGATGAGCTAGAAATACTGGCCAACTTTAGGAGATCACCATGTCCATCTCGTCAATCGGTGCCCGTCCGGTCTACACCCCGCCGCCCCGCCAGGCTCCGGCCGCGAACCCCGCGGTCCCTGCAGCTGTGGGAGTCGACAAGGACAACGACGGCGACAGCAAGTAAGTCGCACCGAGCAGGCAAGCAGGGCCAGGCGATTGCGTCGGGCCCTGCTGTCTTTCACCGATCACGATGCCGCGGATGGCGCCGTGACGACGATGGGGTCCGCCAAGTGTGGCCGCCAGACCTGGTGCACGTCAGTCTGGTCAGGCTGGTCAGACTGACGTGCACAGACGGCATTTGCCGATAGCGGCGCTTATGGCGTAGCGAGTGACGTCTGAATAGAATTCCGTGCATGCACACAGTGAGCAATACCCACAAGCCCAGCAAAAATGAACGACTCGATCGCTAGATGAGACTGCAAACGCTTTACCGGTCCGCTCCGAAAAAGAGGCATCTCCTGTGGGCGCTCCCCATCGGGATCCTGGTGTGCGCAGTGATGTGGTTGTGGGTAGCAGGCTGGTATCACTATGGAGGCTTAGACCGCGCGCCTCGGGCACGGGTCGAGTTCTTCTATATCGGGTCGGTCAAGAACTACGTCGGCAGCGCGGTTGTCGGATCGATTCCGATCCTGTTCGCGAATTGGAGCCGAACTCTGTGGCCCCGCCTGGCGGTGTCAGTGGCGTTGGTTGCCGTCCAGCTGATCACAGGCAGCATATTCATGCTCGCTCCGCGGGCCGCCTGAGCGCGCTAGATGGAACTGCAATCGTTTTACGAGTCCGCTCCGAAAAAGAGGCATCTCCTGTGGGCGCTCCCCATCGGCATCCTGGTGTGCGCATTGATGTGGTGGTTCGAAGCCAGCTGGTATGACTATGGAGGCTTCTCCCGCGCGACTCGATCGAAAATCGAATACTTCTATATGGTGTCGGTCAAGAACTACATCATCAGCGCGCTCATCGGATCGATTCCGATCCTGCTGGCGAACTGGAGTCGAACTCCGTGGCCCCGCCTGGCGGTGACAGTGGCGTTGGTTGCCGTCCAGCTGATCACGGGCAGCATATTCATACTCACCCCGCGTGCCGCCTGAATCGAAACCGAAGTACGCTCGAGCGATGTCGATCTTCCACATCGCCCACACCGACGATTGGCACGCGGCTCAGCCCTCGGGCGAGTACCGGATTTCCACCCGCGGAGCCATGCTTGAGCAGGTCGGGTTCATCCACGCGGCGACCACGCAGCAACTGGCGGGTGTCGCCGAACGGTTCTACGCCACGGACGAGGCCGAACTACTGGTGCTCGAGCTTGACGAGGATGCGATTCGCACCGCTGGCGTCGAACTCACATACGAGGATGTCGGCAACGGCGAACTCTTTCCGCACATCTACGGGCCAATCCGGCCCACGTACGTTATCCAGGCGCGGGCAGCCCGCACGGATTCATCCGGGCGGTTGATCTATGAGCCGGCCTGATCGTAAACGAAGGCCCGCTCAGGCGCTGGGCGCTGAGGAAGAAGAAGCCATCCTCACGTTCAACTGAACGCAAGGATGGCACTCGTGACTATGGCGTCATCTGGGTGATGCAGAGGAAGTTCCCCTCCGAGTCCCTGAACCATGCGGTTCTGGTGTCCTCGATCGTGGCGACTCCGTTTTCGGTCTTCATCCCAGGGATGTCATAGTCCTCGAACTGGACACCGCGCTCGCGCAACCGTGCCATCTCGCTATTGAGATCGTCCGTGACCCAACACATCTGGGTGTTCTTCGCCGATCCTGCGTTGGTGGTCTCGTAGATATCGAAAACCGATCCCGACGCTGGGTGATACGTGAGCATGCCCTCGTGTACTTCGTCTGGATCGAGTTCGAGCGCGTTGTGATAGAACTCCCGTGCGCGCTGGAGATCTGCTGCGGGCAGTACCGCGTGTGCTTCCTTGAGCATGTGGAACGCCTCCTTGTGGCGTGTGTACGGCAATGACGGAAGCATCCCGCTCGTCGTGCCATTGAGATCTCGCGTCGCACCGGGTGCCGATGGCGTTGTGCTTCCGAAGGTTGGAGTGTCGACCACGAAGTGGTGCGCGCGAATAGTGGCCGCTACTCCTCGTCCGTCGAGTCCGATGTTTCCGGATGGCAGGCGTTGACTATCGCATTGTTGCTGTCACTCTACGCCGCTTGTGTCGGGAGCGGACGACGGATTCTCGCGGTACACGTCCGGCTTGCGGGCGGCCGTTGGGCTATCCCGGATTGATCTGGCCAGAGTCATTCGGTTTGCGCTTGCGTTTTTAGACAGAGTGGTCTAATTTGTACAGACCGGTACAAACAAAGGAGATTCTCATGACCACGACATCCGTCAAAGACCTTGAGGACCAGGCTGCCCTCGTCACAGGCGCCACGTCCGGCATTGGCCGCGCTGTCGCGTTCCAGCTCGCGGCTCAGGGCGCGACCGTTCTCGTGCACGGCCGCGACGCGGGCCGCGGCATCCAGGTAGTCGAGGAGATCGAGTTGTCCGGCGGCAAAGCACGCTTCGTCGCAGCCGACCTCACTACCGCCGATGGCGTCTCCCAGCTCGTCGCGGAAGCGGGCGAGGTGCAGATCCTCGTCAACAACGCTGGCTTCTCCTGGTTCGGAGCATCGGCCGACCTCAGCCCCGAGACCCTCGACACCCTGTTCGCGAGCAACGTCCAGGCCGCCTATCTGCTAACCTCGGCCCTCGCGCCGAAGATGGCAGCCGCAGGCCTCGGCAGCATCGTGAACCTCTCAAGCATGGCGGGCATCATCGGCCTCGCCGGCGGATCCGCATACGGTGCCACCAAGGCAGCGCTGTCGTCGTTCACGCGGGCCTGGGCGGCTGAATACAGCCCGAGCGGTGTCCGAGTCAACGCCGTCGCACCCGGGCCTGTATTCACGGATGGTGCGGACGCCACGAACATCGAAGCCCTCGGCACCACCACGCTGCTCGGGCGCGCAGCCCAGCCCGAAGAGATTGCCGACGTCATCGGATTCCTCGTCTCCCCGCGCGCCAGCTACATCACCGGTGCGATCATCCCCGTCGACGGTGGCCGCACCGCCATCTGAACCACCAGCCCCCTTCTCCGCCCGCACTTTGAACAGATCTGTCTGATACGGTGAGGCATGGCCAAAATGACCGAGGGGCGTCCCTCCGCTCGCGACAGGCTTCTTGCCGCTTCCGACGAACTGTTCTACAACGAAGGTATCCACACCGTCGGCATCGACCGCGTCATCGAGAAGGCCGACGTGGCTAAGGGCTCGCTGTATTACATCTTTGGCGGCAAAGACCAACTCATCGAGGCCTACCTCTTCAACAGGCATCAGGTCTGGATGCGGACCATTCAGGCCGGCATCGATAAGGTCGACGGCCCGCAAGCCAAGATCCTCACCGTGTTCGACGTGCTCGGTGAGCTCTTCGCCCGACCCGACTACCGAGGGTGCGCCTTCATGAACGCCACGGCCGAAGCCAAAGAAGGAAGCCCAGAAGACCTCGCAGCCGCCAAGTTCCGCACCTGGGTCCACGGCCTCTTCCTCGACCTGGCGCGAAACGCCGGCGCCGAAGACGCCACCGACCTCGCCGAGCAACTGGTCGTCCTCTACGACGGAGCCACAACGACCTCGCAGATGGACAAAACCGCTAGGCCCGCCCTGACCGCCCGCCGAATGGCCGGCCTCGTGCTCGCGGCCAGCTCCTTCGCCGAAGTTGCGAGCGCCTAGCCTTCGTAGCGGTGCCGGCGGTAGTGCAGCCCGACGATCCCGTTGCTGAACTCGCTGCTGGAGACCAGGTCGACCCGGTAGGACCCCGGAACGTCGTCGAATGGCCGGGTACGCCTGGTCGTTGGCTATCTATGGGCGGAAGTCGGTGCGCTGACCGCGATCGCACCCGCAACTGCGACCCGCAAGGTCAGCGGCTAAGGTCGAGCCGTGAGCAATCGTGTGACGATCGTCGACGTGGCGGCCAAGGCCGGGGTCGCCATCAGCTCGGTTTCGAGCGCCCTCAACAATCGCCCTGGCGTCTCGGAAGACACTCGTCGACGCATCGTGGAGGCGGCTCGGGAGCTCGGTTTCGTCCCGTCGCTCCGGGGCAGGAGCCTGTCGGCCAAGCGCGCCTTCACGGTGGGGCTGGTCGTTCACCGTGATCCCTATGTGCTCGAATCGGACCCGTTCTTCGGCAGTTTCATCGGCGGGATCGAGACGGTCCTCGATCCGCGCGGCTACGCCCTGATCCTGCAGATGGGGTCGGAGCCCGTCGAGACGCTGGACCGCTACCGAAGCCTCGCCGCGAACCGTCGAGTCGACGGCGTCTTCATCTCGGATCTCGGCGTCGACGACCCTCGGATCGCGCTCGTGCAGGAACTCGGGCTCCCCGCGGTCGGGGTCAACGCCGACCCTGGCTTCCCTCTGGCTGCGGTGCGGCAAAGCCACGTGGAGGGCATCCGCGAGCTGGTGGAACACCTGGTCGGTCTCGGTCATACCCGCTTCGCCCATGTCACCGGGCCGCACGAGTTCATCCACGCCGGGCAGCGGCAGCGGGCCTGGAGCGATGCGCTCGAGGCCGCGGGGCTTCCAGTGGGCGACATCGTCGAGGGCGACTTCACCTATGAGGGCGGAGTCGCGGCCGCCGACCGCCTCCTGGCCGGCCGAGCCCCAGACGAGCGACCGACCGCGGTGATGTGCTCAAACGATCTGTCAGCAATCGGATTCCTGGGGCGGGCCGGCGAGCTCGGCATTCGTGTCCCGGATGACCTCTCCGTCGCGGGCTTCGATGGTATTGAGCTCGGCAGCTATGTGCGGCCGATGCTCACGACCGTGGCGACGACTCCACGGCTACTTGGCGTCGAGGCGGCGCGTCTGCTGCTCGAGACGATCAATGGAACGGCGGTGGTCGATATCGACATCGAGCCTGCCCGCCTTGTTGTGCGCTCCTCGACCGGACCCGCGCCACAGCCTCGCTGAACCCGGAATTGACGGGTTCGATTCGTCAGATCTGTGTTATCGTAATTTCACCGAAACGTTTCGGTAACAAACTTCGCCCCACCAGGAAGCCCAAAGACGTGTTCATTCCTCTCAGCCGTGACGCCCTACGTGAGAACCTCGAGGCAGCCCTCGAGCACCGCAACGACGTCACCGCCGCACTGTCGCAGAGCACCTTCTCGGCGCGCTATCCCAGCCGCCCCGACTGGGCCGTCGGCCCGTTCGAAGACGATGCCGACCTGGCCTTCGAACTTTCCGGCCAATGGGCTGACCCCGAGGGAATCGGCTGGACCAGCGATGCGATTTACAACCCGTCAGTGATAGAGCGCGACGGCGTTCTTCACCTGTTCTACCGGGCCTCGCCAACCAAGGAGTCGCTCAGCAGCCGCATCGGTTCGGCGACGCGTGGCGCCGATGGCGCCTGGGTCGACTCGCCCGCAAATCCCCAGGTCTTCCCCACGCTCGACAACGAACTGTTCGGTTGCGAAGACCCCAAGCTCTACGCCGCCGAGGGGCGGTGGTTCCTCTTCTACAACGGCATCTTCCCGATCACGCCGGATGCGCGGGAACGGTACACAACGCCAGACGACGAGATAGGCGACGTCGGCTGCGACATCAACGTCGCGGTCTCTGACGATCTCGCGACCTGGACGAAACTCGGCCCCGTTGTCGACCACGAGGTCTCGCACCTCTGGGCGAAGGGAGCCGTCATCCCGCGAAACGGCCGGGGCGAGGCCGTGAAGATCGACGGCGAGTACCTGATGTTCCTCTCCGAGGGGTGCGGTGGCGCCCTCCAGGTCGGGAGATCGACCGACCTCGTGCACTGGCGATTCGAGCCACGGCCCTACCTCGACCTCGCCGAACTGGGCGGGTCGCTGCACGAGGTGGCCTGCGCGATCGTCGACGACGACCATCCAAACCGCTTCGTCCTCGATTTCTTCTACGCCGACCACAACGGCGACTTCGCCGCCGGCCAGGCGCTCTACGACACGACAGAGCCGTTCACCCAGAAAGCCGTGAACGCAGGAGGCGCACTCGCCTGGGGCGGCATGGTCACCACTGATCGCGGTCGCCTCTTCGCGCAAGGCTGGGACGCCCCGGCCCACGAGCGCCGCATCTTTTTCTACCGCGAGAAAACCACCGCATCCATCGACCAGTAATCGGCGGCGCACGCCGCCCCCAAAAGAAGGAGACACCGTGCAACGACGCACAAGGCTCATTGGAGCGGCCCTCGTCGCCGTGAGCATGATCGGCATCACCGCCTGCTCGGGCTCGGGAGGCAGCACTAGCGACGCCAGCACCGCCAAGGGCCCGATCACGATCTGGTACTCGAACAATGAGCAGGAAGTGGCCTGGGGCAAGCAGATGGTCGCATCCTGGAACGCGAGCCACCCGAAAGAGCAGGTCAAGGGTCAGGAGATCCCGGCAGGAAAGACCAGCGAAGAGGTGATCGGCGCATCCATCACGGCCGGCAACTCGCCGTGCCTGGTCTACAACACCGCCCCGTCGGCCGTCGGCCAATGGGTAAAGCAGGGCGGCATGGTGGACCTGTCGAAGCTGCCAGGAGGGGCGCAGTACATCGACGCGCGCAGCGGTTCGCAGGCCGACCAGTACAAGGACGCCAGCGGCGACTACTACCAGTTCCCGTGGAAGTCGAACCCGGTCATGATCTTCTACAACAAGGACCTCTTCGCGAAGGCCGGCCTCGACCCCGAGAACCCCAAGCTGTCGACCTATGCCGACTTCCTCGCGACCTCGAAGACGCTGGTCGACTCTGGCGTCGCGCCCAACGCGATCCTGCCGGCGCCGACATCTGAGTTCTTCCAGATGTCGTTCGACTTCTACCCGCTGTATGCGGCTGAAACTGGCGGCAAGCAGCTTGTCGAAAACGGCAAGTCGACCTTCGCCGACACGGCCGGAAACGACGTGGCGAACTTCTGGCGCAGCCTCTACGAGCAGAAGCTCGCCGGGCAGGAGGCCTACTCGGGCGACGCGTTCGCCGACGGCAAGGCCGCAATGGCCATCGTCGGCCCATGGGCGGTCTCGGTCTACAAGGGCGTCAACTGGGGATCGGTGCCTGTGCCGACGAAGGACGGCACGCCTGCCTCGAAGACCTACACATTCAGCGACGCCAAGAACATCGGCATGTTCACGGCCTGCAAGAACCAGGGCACAGCCTGGGACGTCCTGAAGTACTCCACCAGCAAGGCGGAAGACCAGAAGTTCCTCGAGATGACCGGCCAGATGCCGATGCGCACCGACCTGGCGACCACCTACGCGAGCTACTTCTCGAAGAACCCCGCGTACAAGCTATTCGGTGACCAGGCGAGCCCACCGTCGAAGTTCCGGCGGGATCCAACACCG
>JAODMG010000211.1 GCA_025464895.1 Microbacteriaceae bacterium
TGCCGCATACACCCTGTACAGCGCGCTGCAGTGGAGACGCCTGTACGTGCCGTCGTGGGATCTCGGCATCTTCACCCAGCTCCTCCGCGACTACGCGTCGTTCCAGGCTCCGATCGTTCCCATCAAGGGTGCAGGATTCAACCTGCTCGGCGACCATTTTCATCCGCTGCTCGTCGTCCTCGCGCCGTTCTACGCGGTGTTCCCGTCCGGCTTCACGCTGTTGGTGCTCCAGGCGGCGCTGGTGGCGGTGTCGGTGTTCGTCGTCACCCACCTCGCACAGGAGAAGCTCGGGCTCGTCTCTGGCCTGCTCGTCGGCCTCGCCTATGCCGCCAGCTGGGGGATCCAGAACGCGGTAGCGGCGCAGTTCCACGAGATCGCCCTCGCGATGCCGCTGCTCGCATTCTCGCTCGCCGCGCTAGTACGACAGAAGTGGCTGGCCTCCGCGCTCTGGGCTGCTCCCCTCGTCTTCGTCAAAGAGGATCTCGGACTCACCGTCCTGCTGATTGGCGTCGTACTCCTCATTCGCGGTGCAGGCCGGATCGGGGTGGCTCTCATTGCCTGGGGTGTCGGCTGGTTCGCGATCACAACACTGGTCATCCTTCCCGCTCTCAGTCCGAGCGGCGTCTGGCAATACGGGGGCAGTTCCAATATCGGCGGCTCGGTCCTCCACCTCGGGGACACCCTCCTCTCCCTGGTGACCACGCAGAAATTCGAGACCATCGTCCTCCTGGTCCTGGTCACAGGAGCCTTGGCGTTCCGTTCCCCGATTTCGCTCGTGCTGCTGCCGACCCTCGCCTGGCGATTCCTCTCGGACAACGAGGCGTACTGGGGTCCGACCTGGCACTACAGCGCCGTCCTGATGCCGATCGCCTTCGTGGCGCTGATCGATGCGATCGTCCTGGTGAGGCGCTCCCCGCATCCATGGCTTCGCCGCTACGGGAGGGTTGTTGTGCCGATCACGGTCGCATTCGCCATCGTGATGATCCCGCAGCAGCCGCTCGGCGAACTGGGCCAGCCGTCGACCTACACGCTCCCGTCGCGCTACTCCCAGGCGGAGACCGCGATGGCCATGGTTCCGGATGGTGCGACCGTCTCCAGCGACCTCACCTTCATGGCCTATCTCGCCAGCCGCACCACCGTGTATTGGATCGGCAACCCGGGAAACCCGCCGACCGACTACGTACTGCTCGACCAGTTCAGCGGCGCCTGGGGATCGAATCCTCCGAGCGACGTCGCCAGCTATGCCGAGCAGACCGTGCGCAACACCACCTACCAGATGATCTTCTCGAGCGGCGGAATCCAGCTGGCCAAGCGGATCGACCGCTAGCCCGCTACTGGCCAGTAGCGCCGCTCAGCCATAGGCGCAGCCCGCGCTCGCACTCGGTGATCTGGGTGACATCCACGCGCTCGTCATCCGCGTGCGCCCTCAGTGGATCGCCCGGCCCGTAGTTCACGGCCGGTACGCCCAGAGCCGAGAACCTGGCGACATCCGTCCACCCGTACTTCGGCATCGCCACTCCGCCGACCGCTGCCAGGAACTCCTGCGCCAACGGAGCATCCAGCCCGGGACGGGCGCCATCGGCCCGATCGACGACGGTGATGTCGAAGCCGGAGAACAGCTCGCTCAGGTGCGCGATCGCCTCATCGCTCGACCGGCTCGGCGCGAAACGGTAGTTGATCTGCACGATGCATTCGTCCGGGATGACGTTGCCGGCGACGCCACCGCTGATGCCGACCGCGTTCAGGCCCTCGCGATAGACCAGGCCATCGACCTCGACCTCACGGGGCCGGTAGGAGGCGAGGATGGCGAGAATCGGGGCGGCGTCGTGGATTGCATTGTGACCGACCCAGGAGCGGGCAGAGTGGGCCCTCGTGCCGAAGGTACGGACCTCGATTCGCAGGGTGCCGTTACATCCTCCCTCGACAACCGAGTTCGTCGGCTCGCCGAGGATGGCGAAGTCGCCGTCGAGAAGCTCGGGATGGTTGGCCGCGAGGCGCCCGAGACCGTTCTGGTCTTCGCCGACCTCCTCGTGGTCGTACCAGATCCAGGTGACGTCGACCGCTGGGTCGGCCAGCTCGACCGCGAGCTTGAGCTGCACGGCGACGCCGGCCTTCATGTCGACCGTTCCGCGCCCCCACAGGTAGTCCACGCCGTCGGCGCTCTCGAACCAGGTCGGCAGGTTGTCGTTCAGCGGCACCGTGTCGATGTGGCCGGCGACGACCACCCGCTGCTCTCGACCGAGCGTCGTCCTGGCGACGATCGCGTCTCCATCGCGAAACACCTCGAGGTGATCGCTCCCGGCCAGGCTCGCCTCGATCGCATCGGCCAGCGTCTTCTCGTTGCCGGAGACCGACTCGATGTCACACAGTTGGCGAGTGATCTCGATCGAGGTGGCACTGAGATCGAGTACGGGCGATGCGGTCGTCGACATGGGGTCAGTTTATCCAGTGGCAGGACTGGATATCCTTGGGAGCATGACTGAACGCAGCGCCTGGGGATACGGATTGGCCACCGTTGCCACTGATGGAACGGTGCTGGACACCTGGTTCCCGTCCCCCGCACTCGGCGCCCTCCCCGCCGGTCGTGACCCGCACATCGCGCCGGCCGAGCTCGAGCGCCTGATCGGACCGGATGACCGCCGCTGCGTGCGAGTCGAGTTTGTGACGACTGTCATCGACCTGGATGCCGCGCCGGCATCCACCTCGGATGCCTACCTTCGACTGCACCTGCTCAGCCACCTCCTGGCGGCCCCGAACTCCATCAACCTCGACGGGATCTTCGGACACCTGTCTATCGTCGCGTGGACGACGGCAGGACCGATGCATCCGGATGACTTCGCCCGGCTCCGCCCATCGATCCAGCGGGCCGGCATCTCGGCGCACGGGATCGACAAGTTTCCGCGGATGCTCGACTACGTCGTGCCCGAGCGGGTGCGCATCGCCGACGCGTCACGGGTGAGGCTCGGTGCGCATCTCGCCCCCGGCACCACCGTCATGCACGAGGGATTCGTCAACTTCAACGCAGGCACGCTCGGCGTATCGATGGTCGAGGGCCGCATCTCGCAGGGGGTCGTCGTCGGAGACGGGTCGGACATCGGAGGAGGCGCATCCATCATGGGCACGCTCAGCGGTGGAGGAACCCAGCGCGTCTCGATCGGCGAGCGGGCGCTGCTCGGAGCCAACTCCGGCATCGGGATCTCGATCGGCGACGATTCGGTGGTCGAGGCAGGGCTCTATGTGACGGCAGGAACCAAGGTGCTCGTACTCGACGGATCCGCGGAGCCGACCACCGTCAAGGCGGACGCGCTCTCCGGCGTCCCCGGCCTGCTGTTCCGACGCAACTCGATCTCCGGCGCGGTTGAGGTTCTGCCGCGCACCGGCACCGGCATCCAACTGAACGCCGCACTGCACGCCTGACGCCGCGCTGCTCCGCTCCGCGCCGACCGCCGGAGTACTGCGAAGCTACCGCTCTGGCCACTCCCGTGCCGGCGAGCCCGTGTACAGCTGCTGCGGACGGCCGATACGGGTGCCGGGATCGGCGGTCATCTCGCGCCAGTGCGCGATCCAACCGGGAAGACGCCCGATGGCGAACAGTACGGTGAACATCCGCGGCGGGAAGCCCATCGCCTTGTAGATCACGCCGGTGTAGAAGTCCACGTTCGGGTACAGCTTGCGCTCGATGAAGTAGTCGTCGGCGAGCGCGACGGCCTCGAGCTCCTTGGCGATGTCGAGCAGGTCATCCTTCACCCCGAGGGCTGCGAGCACCTCGTCCGCGCTCTGCTTGACCAGCTTCGCGCGCGGATCGAAGTTCTTGTAGACGCGATGGCCGAAGCCCATCAGGCGCACGCCGTCTTCCTTGTTCTTGACCCGTGCGACGAACTTCTCGACGCTTTCTCCTGAGGCCTTGATCTCGCCGAGCATCTTCAGAACCGCCTCGTTCGCACCGCCGTGCAGCGGTCCGTAGAGGGCGTTGATGCCGGCGGAGATGGAGGCGAACATGTTCGCCTCGGTGGATCCGACCAGTCGAACGGTCGAGGTCGATGCGTTCTGCTCGTGGTCTTCGTGCAGTATCAGCAGCCGCTCGAGCGCGGTGCTGAGCACCGGGTTGACTTCGTACGGCTCTGCCATCGTGCCGAAGTTGAGCTTCAAGAAGTTGTCCACGAAACTCAGGCTGTTGTCCGGGTAGAGGAACGCCTGGCCGAGGCTCTTCTTGTGCGCGTAGGCCGCGATGATCGGCAGCTTCGCGAGCAGGCGGATGGTGGAGAGCTCGATCTGCTCAGGGTCGTGAACGCTCAGCGAATCTTCGTAGTAGGTCGAGAGCGCAGACACCGCGCTCGACAGAACCGGCATCGGATGGGCGTTGTGCGGGAGTGCGTCGAAGAAGCGACGCAGATCCTCGTGCAGCAGGGTGTGGCGGCGAATCCGATCCTCGAAGTCCTCGAGCTCGGTCGGAGTCGGGAGTTCACCGTAGATGAGCAGCCAGGCGGTTTCGAGGTAGGTGGAGTGCACCGCGACATCCTCGATCGCGTACCCGCGGTAACGCAGAATGCCCTCATCACCATCGATATAGGTGATCGCACTCTTCGCCGCAGAGGTGTTGACGAAGCCCTGGTCCAGGGTCGTGTACCCGGTCTTCCTGGTGAAAGTGGAAATGTCGATGCTGGATGCACCGTCGACGCTTCTGATGATCGGAAAGTCTGCACTTCCGCCGGGGAACTGGATGGTGGCCTTGTCGGCGTCATGGGAGGCAGCGTCGTTCACGCATACAGCCTAAACGCCCGTTGAGTCGACCGTCGCATCCACCAACAACACGGCGGATCAGTTGGAGAGTGTCGCCAATCGGGCCGCCGCCGCGTCGATGCGCTCATCGGTGGCGGTCAAGGCGAAACGGACGTGACCGGATGCCGCCTCCCCGTAGAAGGAGCCTGGCGCCACCAGTATCCCCAGCTCCGCCAGCGCGGCGACGGTCAGCCAGCAGTCCTCGCCTTTTGTCGCCCACAAGTAGAGCCCGGCCTCGCTATGGTCGACGCGGAATCCGGCGCCATCGAGGGCTGCACGCAGTCGTGTGCGCCGTGCCCGGTACCGCTCACGCTGGGCATCGACGTGAGCGTCGTCGCCGAGCGCGACCACCATCGCGGCCTGCACCGGGGCGGGCGGGATCAACCCGGCGTGCTTACGCACCTCGAGCAGCTGCGCGATCAGGTCGCTGCAGCCCGCCACGAAACCGGCGCGGTAGCCGGCCAGGTTCGACTGCTTGCTGAGCGAGTAGACAGAGAGCACGAGTGCGCGGTCATCGCCGATCACGCGGGGGTCGAGAATCGACGGCGTTGGCGTCGGAATCGGGTCCGCGTCATCCCAGTTCAGTTCGGCGTAGCACTCGTCGCTCGCGATCACCGCGCCGAGTTCTCGGGCGCGCGCGACGGCGACCCGAAGCTGCTCGACCGACAGCACCCGCCCATCCGGGTTGCCTGGAGAGTTCAGCCAGATGAGCTTGGTGCCGACCGGCCAGCTCGCCGGATCATCGCTCGCCAGGACCGACGCCCGGGCGAGGGCGGCACCGATGGCGTAGGTCGGATAGGCCACTTCTGGGACAACGACCGTGTCGCCCGCGCCGACGCCGAGGAGGAACGGGAGCCAGGCCACGAGCTCCTTCGACCCGATGGTCGGCAGGACGTTCGCTGTGCCCAGGGTGACCCCGCGGCGACGCGAATACCAGCCGACAATCGCCTCGCGCAACGCGGGGGAACCCGCGGTCAGCGGGTAAGCGTGCGCATCGGTCGCAGCGACCAGGGCATCACGGAT
This sequence comes from Microbacteriaceae bacterium, assembly GCA_025464895.1. Taxonomy (GTDB): domain Bacteria; phylum Actinomycetota; class Actinomycetes; order Actinomycetales; family Microbacteriaceae; genus Parafrigoribacterium_A. The sequence continues at coordinate 5,803 of JAODMG010000211.1, forward strand.
GATCGTGGGGGTCGGGTCGACCGGCGATCCGACCGAGAGGTCCACGATCCCGTCGGCATGCTCCCTGGCGCGCTCAGCGAAGGGTACGAGCGAGTCCCACGGAAAATCGGGAAGGTCGAGCGCCATGGCTAGGCGTCGACGGGCTGCGGGGGAAGGGCCGCGACGATCGGGTGGTCTTTGTGGATGACGCCGATCTTGGCCGCGCCGCCCGGCGAGCCGATGTCGTCGAAGAACTCGACGTTCGCCTTGTAGTAGTCGGCCCACTGCTCCGGAGTGTCATCCTCGTAGAAGATGGCCTCGACCGGGCAGACCGGCTCGCACGCACCGCAGTCGACGCACTCGTCGGGGTGGATGTAGAGCATGCGGTCACCCTCGTAGATGCAGTCGACCGGGCATTCGTCGATGCAGGCACGGTCTTTGACATCCACGCACGGGAGGGCGATGATGTACGTCACGGTGCGGGCGATCCCTTCGATTCCATAGCGTTCTCTATCGTATCTTGCGTCGGCTGGACCGGAGCCTCCGCTGTCGATCGCATCGGACTCGAAGCGGTCGATCGAGCGATCCTCGGCCAGGCGAGGACGACGGCGACGATGATCGTCGCTCCGTAGGTCCAGGCGTAGCCGGCCCCGTTCGCCGGCACCAGCACAGAGCCGCCCGCGCCTCCGAGCGTGAGCACCGCGAGCGAGCCGAGCACGCCGACAGCCGCCAGGCTGGTGGGTATCCGGCTCCCGAAGACGACGCGGGATCCGATCAGCAGCGCGGCGACGATGGCGAGGGACACCACGACTCCGAGCGGCATCCTGGCCGCGCCGAGCGAGAGGACGAGCTGGTGGTTGACCGTGCAGATGCCACCGGCGGCGGCACCGACCCCGAGGGCGAGCAGGCTGGTGACCAATTTCTCGGTTGGCCGCAGCTGCCGCCAGCCGTCGAATCCGGCCAGCCCCGCGGCTACGGGGCGAAAGCTCTCGCGCGTCTCGATCGGGCGGTAGGGCCCGCTCGACAGGGCAAAATTGTCCCCGTCCACGGTGACCTGGCTGCGGTGGGCCATCAGCGCCTCGGTCTTGCGGTCGAGCACCGCGGAAACGTCGACGGTAATGTCGTCCGGCGCGACCAGGTCGCCCACTGCGACGATGCTGTAGAAGGGGACGTCCATCACCTCGGCGGCCCTGACTGCCGCCAGGTGCGCCAGGATGTGGTCCGGATGCCCGTAGCCGCCGTTCGAGTCGTAGCTGACTACGGCGTCGGCACCGGATGACGCGATCACCGCGGCGACATCGGCGGCGACCTCGCCGAATTCCGCCGCGGAGAGCGATTCCCGGTCGAGTTCGCCAAGCGCTTCCGCGCCCGATTCTCCCCAGGCCATCCCGGAGTCGAGGTAGCGGCGAGGCTCGAGTCCTGGCTGCCTGGCCTCCCGGCTGCCCAGGAATCGGTGGTCGTCGACACCGAGGACCGCCATGGCGGTGGAGAGTTCTCGCGTCCGATGCTCGGCGAGCGCGGGCCCGTCGCCCTCCAGGACCTTGATGTCGGCGGGGATGACCTCTCCGCGTTCCCCTCTCGTACAGGTCAGCACCGTCACCACGGCGCCGCGGTCCACCAGGGTCGCGATGGTGCCACCGGTTGCGATGGTTTCATCGTCGGGATGAGCGTGAACGAATAGCACGTGTTCTGCGCGCGAGAGGCTGTGATTCTGCTGCACAGTGGACAGGATATGCCGTCCCCTATAGAGTTCAGTGGGTAAGGTTAGCCTTA
>JAODMG010000237.1 GCA_025464895.1 Microbacteriaceae bacterium
CGAAGTCACTGCATCATCTTGACGGATTCATTTCACTCAGTCAAGATTGAGGCAATGAACACTGAGCTAATGAACCAGCTGGAGCAACGGGCCGCGAAACATGCGGCCCTCGCCGATCCCGCACGACTGCCGATCGTCGACCTGCTCACCCTCGGTGAAGTTCCCCCGGGGGACCTTCAGTCGACTCTGGACATGCCCTCGAACCTGGTCGCACATCACCTGAAGGTACTGGAGGGCGAAGGAATGGTCGTTCGCCGCCGGTCCGAGGCCGACCGCCGTCGCAGCTACGTGCATCTGCTCCCCGACGCATTCGTCGGCATCACCCCGGGCGCGGCCGGAAGCGCGCACCGGGTCGTGTTCGTCTGCACGGCCAACTCCGCCCGCTCCCAATTGGCGACTGCTCTCTGGGAGCAGGCCAGCTCCATCCCGGCAGCATCCGCGGGGACGCACCCGGCCGAGCGCGTCGAGCCAGGCGCTATCGACGCCGCCAGGCGTCACGACCTCGTATTGCAGACCACGACGCCGCGCCTGCTCGATGACGTGCTCACCGTCGACGACCTCATCATCACGGTCTGCGACAACGCGCACGAAGAACTCGGAGGCAGGGGCGACTTGCACTGGTCTGTGCCCGATCCCGTGCGTGTGGGCACGGATGCCGCATTCGATGCCGCGTTCGAGGACATCGCCCATCGCATCGACGGCCTCGCCCCTCGACTGACCAACGCATAGAGCAGATTCCGTCACGAGGCTTGCCACTGTGCCGCGAAAAGCTCTACTGGCATGATTGCCAGGAGGACAACGGCGACCCAGAAGAAAGGCGAGCGATGAGCTTCATCGAGGCACGTGATCTGGTCAAGACCTACACCCCGAGGGGAGCGCCCGTGGTGCGCGCGCTCGACGGACTCAGCCTGTCCGTGCCGCGAGGAACGGTCACCGCGCTGCTCGGTCCGAACGGCGCCGGCAAGACGACGGCAGTGAAAGTCCTGACGACGCTCATCGCGGCGGATTCCGGCACGGCGACGATCGACGGCATCGACGTGGCAACCGACGGAGGCGACATCCGCCGAATGATCGGTGTTTCAGGACAGTACGCGGCGGTCGATGAGAACCTCACCGGCTTCGAGAACCTCGACATGGTCGGCCGGCTGTACCACCTCGGTGCGAAAGCGTCCCGTGCTCGCGCCAAGGAACTCATCGAGCTCTTCGACCTGACCGAGGCGCAGAACCGCCCGGTCAAGGGCTTCTCGGGCGGGATGCGGCGGCGCATCGACCTGGCAGGCGCCCTGGTAACCGATCCGCAGGTGCTCTTCCTCGACGAGCCGACGACGGGACTCGATCCGCGCAGCCGGATCGGGATGTGGGACATTATCACGCGACTCGTCGCGGGCGGCACGACCGTGCTCCTCACGACTCAATACCTCGAGGAAGCCGACCAGCTGGCAGACGATATCGCGGTGATCGATCACGGGAAGGTCATCGCCCAGGGCACCTCTGACGAGCTGAAGTCCTCGATCGGTGGGCAGCGGATCGAGCTGACCCTGGTCTCGGAGGACGACACCTCTGCCGCGATCGAGATTCTCCGTGCCGTCGCGTCGTCGGAGCTGGAGGTCTCATCCGACCGACGCACGATCGCCGTGAGCGTCGTTCACGGGCCGGCCGCGCTGAAAGCCGTGCTCACCGGAGTCGAAGAGCGGAACATCCGCCTCCACGACGCGGGCATGCAGCGCCCCAGCCTCGACGACGTATTCCTCCAGCTCACCGGCCACGCCGCCACCATCGACGACGAAAGCAAGAAGGCATCATGACGACCACCACCACTTCCCTGAGGCCGGTCGCTGCCAGGCCGCCCTCTTTCGGTTCCTGGTTTTCGGATGGCTGGATCACCACCCGCCGCAACCTCATCAAGATCAAACGAGTGCCCGACATCCTCGTGTTCACGACGCTGCAGCCCATCATGTTCGTGCTGCTGTTCAGTTATGTGTATGCGGGCAGCATCAACATCCCGGGCAGCAGTTACACCGAATTCATCATGGCGGGCATCTTCGCCCAGACGGTCGTATTCGGCTCGACCTATTCGGGCTCCGCGATGGCCCAGGACCTCAAAGAAGGCATCATCGATCGGTTCCGCACCCTGCCCATGAGCCCGTCCGCGGTGCTCATCGGCCGCACCAACGGCGACCTGTTGATCAACGCCATCTCGATGGTCGTGATGATCGGCACGGGCCTGATCGTCGGATGGCGTATCAAGTCCAGTCCGCTCGAGGCGATCGCCGCCATCGCGCTTCTGCTGCTCTTCGCCTACGCGTTCTCCTGGGTCATGGCGTTCATAGGAATGAGCGTGCGCAGTCCCGAAGTGATCAACAACGTGTCGTTCCTCGTGCTGTTCCCGCTGACCTTCATCTCCAACGCGTTCGTACCGAGCAACAACCGTCCCACTCCACTTCGGATCTTCGCGGAATACAACCCGGTGTCGGCCCTTGTGCAGGCCGCTCGGGAGCTGTTCGGCAATGTGCCGCCGGGAACCCCCGTCGGCGACACGTGGCTGCAGCAGAACCCCATCCCGACCGTTCTCATCGGTATCGTCGTGTTGCTCGTCGTCTTCGTGCCACTGTCGATCTGGAAGTTCGGCCGGGTCAGCACGCGCTGAGGCTCCCACATGCCGCCGTCCCCGTCACCTCTTTCTCCGTCCGTTATCGTCACCAGGCTTCGCGCCGCCGGCTGCGTGTTCGCCGAGGACGAGGCACAACTTCTCATCGGCGAGGCGTGCACTGCCGCCGAGCTCGCCGACATGGTGGAGCGGCGGGTATCCGGCCTGCCGCTCGAATACATCCTCGGCTGGGCGGAGTTCTGTGGGCTGCGGATAGCCGTGGATCCCGGGGTTTTCGTGCCCCGTCAGCGAACGGAGTTTCTCGTCCACGAGGCCGCCGCTCTGACCAAACCGGGAGCTGTTGTGCTCGACCTCTGCTGCGGTTCGGGAGCGCTTGGCGTCGCGTTGGCCGCGGCGGTTGACGGCATCGAACTGTACGCGGCGGATATCGAGTCCGCAGCGGTTGCCTGCGCCCGCCGCAATCTCGCCGCGATCGGTGGGCAGGTCTTCGAAGGCGACCTGTTCGAGCGACTGCCGGCTGCCCTGCAAGGCCGCATTGACATCCTGATGTGCAATACGCCTTACGTACCCACGGATGCGATCGAGATGATGCCCCCGGAGGCCCGCGACTACGAGCCGCATGTGACGCTCGATGGTGGCGCGGACGGGCTCGATGTGCAGCGACGGGTCGCCGCCTCCGCACAACAGTGGTTGGCGCCTGGCGGCCACCTGCTGGTCGAGACCAGCGATGAACAGGCACCCCAGACCGTGGCGATCTTCGCCCGCAACGGATTTGTCCCGCGGATCGCGAACTCAGAGGAGTTTTACGCGACCGTCGTCATCGGCACACGTCCGACTGCCGGATAATCGGCCTGCTATCGAAAGTCACGCCTCGGCTACGGACCCGAGGCAGGCCGCAGTCGACTAGAAGACGTCGGGGCTGGGCGTCGACGTGTGACGGATGGAGACATCCGCATGACGGTCGAAGCGGTAACCGACCCCGCGCACCGTACGGACGATGTCTTCATAGGCGCCGAGCTTCGAACGCAGGCGACGAACATGCACGTCGATCGTGCGGCCCTCGCGTAGCACGAGGTACTGGAGCAGCTCGAACTCCTTGTAGGTGAGCGCCGCCGTCTCGTCGTCGAGCACGAGGCGCTTGCGCGACAGGTCGATCACGACGCCACCGCGCGGCTTGTCTTCCGGGTCCGTCTGCT
>JAODMG010000219.1 GCA_025464895.1 Microbacteriaceae bacterium
CGTGTCGGGCCTCGCCCCGGCCCGGAGCGCGAGCCTGTATCGTGGACTTCCGGTGATCGATCCGGTCACCGTCGTGCCACTCGTGAAGCGGCGCGGGGCGGTAGCTCAGCTGGTTAGAGCAGCGGACTCATAATCCGTCGGTCACGGGTTCAAGTCCCGTCCGCCCTACGAAATAGGCCCTCTGGCCAGGGATTCTCGCGGTAGAGGGGTCTTTCTCTTTGATCAGATGCTACTTACCTCCGCTCTAGACTCCGTTGTAGGTCTAAGTTCAGGCAATGCTCCTCTGTGCCTTCAAGCGTCCCGGCAGGGGTCCAGGTGCCTCTGGTGGTCGGGGCTGGGGCGTGGTGTGGAGTGCGCGGCGTTCATGCGACTGGTGCAGTCAGGGAAGCTTCAGCTTGCGAGGCTGGTGCCGGAATCCCGTGTGCTAGCTTGACCGCATGACATCCGATGCCTCCGTCGCTGGAATGGTCTGGTTGACCGTGGCGATCCTCGCCGGCGGCTATGCACGCATGCGAAATAGATCCGCGTGGACCTGGTTCCTCCTGACGTTGATCCTGGGGCCAATCGCCGCTTTCTTGCTCGTCACGTGGCCCGCTCGTGAATCAAACACCCAAAACGCCAAAGGAACGTCCGAGACCGTGTGAACCGGCGCCGGTCATCGGCGTTGTCGGACGCGAGACTGATCCGGTTCGATCGTTAGGGAGAATGCGATGCGTTCGTCTGTACCATTACCCGGCAACCCGTGGCCGCACGACATGGTCATCACCGTCGAGGACAACCCGCACGCGCTTATTGACCTGCTCTGGATCCGGGAAACATGGAATCTGAGGCCAGTCGGGGACGACCTCCCGCCGCCGCTCTCAGACGAATCCGTCACTGTACACGTCCGACCCGAATCGTCGGACCGGGTCACGAGGTGGCGGGAGGGGTGGCCTTCGATCTGGGACGCGTGCGTTCAGCACGAAGGCCTGCTTCACGATGCAGCGATGTTCGACCGGCTCCCTGAAACTGCGAACGGGTCACCTGAGCGCGCCGAGCTACTTCATGCGCTTCATGGACCTTCCTGGCGCGACGAGTTCGGCGACGAAGCCTTCACGGAGCGGTACGAGACCTGGAATCGGGCCAGGTTCGAAGCACAGTCTCGACGACGCCATCTCTCCGCGGACGAAGAGCCGGAGCGTGTGTCGCTTGCCGCCCTCGTTCAGGCATGGCGAGCCGGACTAGGCAAGATCGTGACCATCCCGTGTCAGGGGTCCTACACGCGGGTGATTGGACGCAACGCGCTACTCGTGACAGAAGAGACCCGCGAGGAACCGCGGCGTTATAGCGAGGCCCTCAAGCAGTTCCGTTGACGGTTCCGTAGGCGTTCGCCTAATGACATGTGTGAGTGATCACGAATGTCACCCAATGGGCAGGGGAGTCGTTATGACCAACTGCGCGAGCGACCGACGGGATGCGACCGGCCAGCTGCAACGCAAGTAGCAGGCCAGGTGTGTCCATCCCGGTGACTCGACTCACTCCGCCGCCACGGAGTCAGCTTTAGAACGCCGAATGCGTCGAGCTAGCCAGATGCGAAAAACTAGAAACCCTGCAAGGAGTAGGCCGCTTATCGTGATTGGCCAACCAAGGGCGTCATCAGTTAAGAGGTCGTAGATGCCAAAGAACAGCACGGCCGCGACAAAGACACCGCGGAAGACTAGGTATCCGGTCCTGAGGCTTTTCATGCGTTGATACTAAGGTCCACGCAGCACTACGGACCGGTGACTTTCCAGGCTGGTTCGGCAGCTCTCGGCCGACTGTCCGGAGAAGGTCCGGCTTGCGGTCGTGCATCGGAGCGCTACCTAGGCCCGCGACCGTTGGAGTTTCACTTGCTCGTGCGGCCGTGTCCTGGTCGGCGTAGGCCGAGCACAATCAGGATGATGCCGACGATGGCGACGATGAGACCGACGGCAAGCCACATGCGGCTACCGGTCATGAAACTTCCCGGGATCAGATTCAAGCCCTGCCCGGCAAACACTCCGCCAACGATCAGAGCGATCACGCCGATGGTGATCAGGGCGATGCGGCCGGTACGGCTTGTCACGTCTCCCAACTTACCCTCGACCGACTCAGGGCGCCGATCCACTGCCCCCTTGGTCTCTGTCAGACACAGGACGGGACCGCGAGGAATAGCGCGACACACCCGCCGCACTGCGGGGCATCATCTGCGACGGTCAGCGGAGCGGTCGATGATCCAATCAAGCTTCACAGGCAGCGAAGGCGCGTCGCGCTGAATGGTGAGCTACGAGCCCGGCCCTACCTTGGGACGCCATTCGGGGTGGCGATCACGGAATTCGTCGCGCTCGGTGGACGAAGGGAGATAAACGTCCGCGCCACCGCCATAAGGAATGTAAAGCCAGGTCATCTGGCAATCAGTAATCATCGCATTGCCCGTGTCCTCGGCTATGAGCAGGAAAAGCTCGTTGAGTTCGCCGATGGATGTCATCGGGGCGACCCAGTAATACGTAAAAGGATCACTCTCGTCGTCACCGGGATCTCGCCAAGAGGTCCACGGCCAAGATCCGGGGAGGTGCTTCTTAGCCCATCCGCCGAACAAGTCATTGGAGTTGTAGTCCTGCACGATGACAATTAGTTCCGCGCACCCGTACTGCTCGGCTAGTTCGCTTGAAGCGGCCGAGTGTCGGTAGACAATCTCGAATCGCTCGTCTTGGGTGTCGGGCCACTGCTTTGACTCCGGCAGACTGTGGAAGCGAACCCATCGTTCGTCGTACGCCTCTAGCGAGGTTGGTCTTCCAGGCGCCAGTGGCGGGCGCCCTGGCCAACGCTCCCTCCATCGGGTTGTAAGGTCCGCCGCGCGAGCACTGATCTCGCCACTTGTGAAATCGCCGCCCAGGCGTCGTCGCGCGCGCCACGACGCGCGCAGACGCCAACGCACGCTGAATCGTGCGCCTAGCTGCCACAAAACCCCGACCACACGATCAGGGTACCGATTCCCGTTCGGCATCTGCGGCAAGTCGAGGACAACGATTCGCAAGCGGAGCATGTCCCAATGATTTGTGCTCGCAGGGCTCCCATATGCTTCTGGGGTGAGCAATTCGGACGTTCGTGCGCGTATGGCTGAGCTCTATGTTCCGGTGACCGACCGCGGTGACCGGTCCGAATACGTCAACCTGCAGCCGTGGTGGAGGGACGCAATCGTGGTTGCGGGCATTGGCGAATTGTTGGCCTCATCCTTCACTAATCCCGCACCTACCGTCATTATTGGGCCGCCTGCGAGCGGGCACTTTCTTGGCGGTTTGGTCGCAAGGTACCTCGGCTTAGGTTTTGCGGCGGTTCGCAAGGAACCTGTCGTCGCTGTCGACAGCGATCCGTGGATCGTCGTCACGACTCCACCGGACTACCACGACCGCCATCTTGAGTTGGGGCTTCGCCGCGGCAGCCTCTTGTCCACCGACCGGGTTCTCGCCGTCGACGACATTGTCGACACTGGTAGCCAGCTAACGGCACTCAAACAGATCGTTGAACTCGCCGACGCGCAGTGGCTCGGTGCCTCGGTTGCGATTGACCTCTTAGATCGCAATACCACGCGCCGAGACCTCAACGTGCGCACCATCTTTCACAATCGTGAGCTTTGACCTTGGGGCACGGGATGAACAGGCCGCGTTAGACGTCGATGGGTGATCTTCCTTCGCGCAAAGCAACACCGAGGGCGAAGGGCAAAGGCGATGTTCCGGCGTTGATTCGCCGAGTCACTGGCTCGATCGAAAATCTGGGTGACGTCCAGGTTCAGGACATCACCTTCTCATCAGAAGTGACGGACGACGAAGACGATCTGAGGATGAATGTCATGCTGGTTGTCCCGCGTAGCTTCGCTATCCGTGGTCGATGAGAGTCATCAGTGTCGTGGAGTTGTCCCAGATTTTGCCGTCGATGAGGACCGTGGGGGTACCGAATCCCTGCGACGACGGGTTGACGAGGGATGGATCCGCGATGGCACGGTTCGTGGTCGCGGTCACCCAGGACTTGAATGACTCGTTGTCGACGCATGAAGCGACCTTCGGGTCCCTGACACCGGCTTTGACTATGAGCGCCTTAATTTGGGAGTTCGTGAGGCCGGTCGATCCTTCGGCCGGCTGGTTGTCGTAAAACTCCTTCTGGACGGCGAGGAACTGCGAAGGGTCATAGTTCGCGACGCACGCTGCCGCGTTCGCCGCCCGGCTGGCGTAGCGACTGTTCTGAAAGTTGCGATCGAGGATCGAGACAGGGTGAATCTCAAGCGTGGCTCTGCCTTGGGCGACAAGGTCGAGGATCTGCGTTGAGTAAGTCTCTTCGAACTGCTTGCAGACGGGGCACGCCCAGTCAATGTAGGAGACAACCTTCGCGATCCCGTCGGCGTTGCTCGTCGCGACTGGGCTGGGCGTGCTCTTTGCCGGAATACCCGCGGTGGAGACCGGTTCGACTGTTCCGCTGACCCCGTGGAAGACAATGCCGTCGGTGGCCATGTTCTTCGGCCCCACATCGGTCGACGCGCTTGAGGTGGCCCTCTGGTTCGTGGTACTCACGACGAGGACGATGATGACAATGGCGGCAAGAACCGCGGCGCCGATGCCGCCCTGGATGAAGATCCGATTCCGGCGCTGGCGCTGGTGTTCTTTCTCGCGAAAAGCCCTGGCCGTCTCACGGGCACTCTGGCGTCGATCGTTCTTGGATGTCGCATCTCGGTTCGTCATACGGCCCCGGCCATGTCAGCCGCCCGGTCTGTTCCGGTGCGGGCTCTGGATAATCCCCTAACGATAGGCGATGATTTGTCATGATGCCACGCCGGGTGAGCTCTCTTCTGCGCCGCGTCAGTTATGGAAGCGCGGCGGTGTGCCGTCCCAATGAAACCCCTAGTTCACGCAGATATCGTGGACTGCATGCCCATCAGACAGTCACTTGCGTTCATCGCGATCGGTGCCGCAGCGCTCCTCCTCACGGGGTGCGCGAGCACAGCAACCGCCAGGCCCAACGCTTCCGCATCGGCCGCCGCGCAACCGAGCAGCACGCCGACGGCGGCCGCGGGCGGCGCGCTCACGACCGCGGGATTCCTCCAAACGCTCCAGAGCTTCGGGGCGCTGTCCGCTCTCACCGCCGCGAATGTAGACACGTTCTCGAACGGGCTGTGTGACGACCTCAGTAATGAGACCAGCACGCCAGAGCGCCTCGCCTCGGTAACCGGCGTCGAACAGACGGCGAAAGTCCAGTTCGATCAGGCCAAGGAAGTGCTCGAGTTGGTGGCGGCACAGTACTGCCCGGACCAGTTGGGAGCGATCGCGGCAGTGCAGAATCCGGGCTAATTGTTGTTCGCACGGGCATTGCCTGTCAGGCGTCGAGACCCGCCAGCCGGAGGACGGTGCTCAGCCCTTCCGGGGTCCCGGGCCAGTTCCTGGTGACGGCTTCTCTGCCCCCACGGCGGGTCGCATATCTCAAAGCGACGACAATGACGATGGCGTCGTCGGCGTATCCGAGAACGGGGATGAAGTCGGGAATGAGATCGATCGGCGACAGCAGGTAGGCCAGCAGGACGACGAGCCACACCCGAACCCCGCGCGGCACCGTGGGATCGGCTGCGAGCCGCCTCAGAAGGCGCACGACGTCCGGTGCGATGCGCAGCAGTTGCCGGAGCTTGACGGCCTCAGAATGCCGACGATATTCGCGCCATAGGGCGAGCACGAGCACGGCCCACAGCAGCAGCATCCCGACGACGATGCCGATGACGGGCTGCACCCATTCGCTCATGTCTTCACCGGGCGGAAGATCTCGACCGCCTCCCGGACGGCGTAGTACACGATCACCAGACCGGCGACGGGATCGGCCCACCACCATCCGAACCACAGGTCCAGCGTGAGACCGACAAGGACCGCGACGGCAAGCAGCCCATCGATGAAAGTCACGCGTCCCTCTGTGATGAGCACGGGATTGCCCAGGGCCGTGCCGATCCGACGCTTGCCGTAGGCGAGGGAGAACATGACCAGTGCAGTCACCCCGGTCCAGGCGATGCCACCGGCGCTGGGTGTCGCATGGTGGCCGGTCAGGAGAGCAGCCGACGACTGGGCGAGCAGGTACAGAGCGAGAGCGATGAAGGCCGCGCCGATCAAGCGCAATGCCCGCCGCTGACGGCTTTGGCCGCCACCGGACAGTTCCCAGAGAACGACTGTGCTCGCGCCGATCTCAATCAGGCTATCGAGGCCGAATCCGACTAGCGCGACAGACGCCGCTGTGAACGCCAGGTAGGCCAACACGACGACGCCGACGATATTCCACGAAAGCGTGATCCATTCGAGGGCGATACCCCGCCCCCGAAGCGCCAACTGGTCGCGAGTCAAGGTCATCTGACCAGTCTGCCCGAAGCGCACGACATGGTTCACCGCCGTCGGGTGAACGCTACATTTGTCACCGCAGGGAGCTACCGTCGAAGGATGATCCGGGTCGGTTCGATCGTGCTTCGAGTGGATGATCTCGCGCGCCAGACCAGCTTCTGGTCTGCGGCACTGGACTACGTTCCCCGGGACGATGAGCCCGACGACGACTTCGTCCTGCTGCGGCCGCGAAACGGCGTCGGCCCGAACCTGTCGCTCGATCGGGTGCGTTCGAGCCTCCAGATCCCGCCGCGCATCCATCTCGACCTGTACGCGGAGGACCAGCGTGACGAGGTCGATCGGCTGGTGGCGCTCGGGGCGACCCGCGTGCAGTGGGACAGGTTGCCGGATGACGCGGACTACGTGATCCTCGCCGATCCGGAAGGCAACCGGTTCTGCGTGGTCGCCAGCTGAGGCTGAAGCCGACTCGGTGCAGGCTGGCGGTGGCGGTGGCGGACAGAGTGGTCGATGGCGCACCCTGTTAGCGAACGCACTAGATCGCAGGGTGGTATTTTCCGACCGGAACTCCGCCTTCGGGGCGGCCATCATTGCTGCAGAGTCGGCTGGTTGGTTGACAGAGTTCGCAGGACGCGATCGAGTTCAGCTCTCGCGAGCGGAGCCCGATACTCTCGCTCGCGACATGCTGGCAGTTCGACTCTCGCGGTTCAACGAGCTATCTGCCGCCCTGGCGCGTCAGCCAGTAGCTCTCCCGTGGGTGAGGGTGGCTGTGCTGGACTGTCTGCCCCGGGATGGCGAGCCTCGCCTCGCTCGTTCCGACTCAAATGCAGGACCGCAGCCCACGAGAGCCTGACTAGACCCCCGGATTCCGGCAAATGCTGCGCGCGACATAGGCTGCGATCCTGCATTTGAGCTTTACGACCGCGGTCGGGGAGGCGGTCCGAAGCCAGCTGAGGCACTGGGCAACGGGCAGCGGGAATGGCCGGAGCGAGTGCCGGTTACGCGCCGGGGACCAACGCTTTGCGAGCCAGGAGGTAGGACCTCGGCACCTTCTCCGTTCCGTCCGGTTCGCGATCTGTTCGAGCGGTCATGGCGAATCCGGCCTGGCCGAGCAGCGCGACCATCCGCCCAGGGTCGAGCGAGTAGGCGTCGATATCCACGGCGCTGCCGAACCATTCGTCGATGTGGCGACGCTCGTCGCCGGCCTGGAACGCGACCAGCAGTCGCCCGCCGGGAGCCAGTACCCTGGCGAATTCTGCGAGTACGACGGGAAGCTGCTCCGGCGGCTGATGGATGATCGAGTACATCGCGACTATTCCGCCGAGACTGCCGTCGGCGAGGTCCAGGGCGTTCATCGAACCCTCTTCGAACCGCAGGCCGGGGTGGGACCTGCCGGCCACGGCGACCATCGCGGGTGACAGGTCGATTCCGAACACCGACAGCCCGAGCGAGTGCAGATGGGCGGTGATGTGCCCCGGTCCGCAGCCGATGTCCGCGACCGGACCGTCGCCGCCGACGACCAGTTCCGCGAACGCGGCGAGCAGCGCTCGGTCGACCGGTTTGTCCGCAAGTTCGCCGCCAAATCGTTCGGCATAGTCGACCGCGATGACGTCGTAACTCGCACGAGTGGTGTGCAGGTACGGCTGTTCGCTCACATCGACGAGCGTAGTTGCTGTGGATGACGGCGACGGGAGGTCAACCCGGAGCATCCAGCGAACTCTCGATTGGTACCCAGTAACACTTCACACACCCGAAACATTGCGAGCGATTTTCCGTCACACAAGCGGAATAGCTTGGCAGGACAAGTTCGCATGCAAACTGGCATACTGTTTGGCAGAAGAGTTTGTGTACGAAGTGACCCGTGAGAATTCCTGGGAGGGAAACATGGCCGTGCCCGATGCAGTACAAGCTCCGCCCACCAACGAGCTCAGGCGCAACGCGCTCGGGCTTCCGAGCGCGATGGGGATGTCGCTGGCATTCATTTCCCCCACGATCGGCGTCATCTTCATCTCGGCACTCATCGCGGGTAAGGCGGGCGTATCCTCGCCATTCACCTTCATCCTCGGAACCCTTGGCATCGCACTGATGGCCTCCACCCTCGCTCAGTTCACCCGCAGGGTCACTTCGGCAGGAACCTTCTACAAATTCATCACGCTCGCTCTCGGCAAGCGGGCCGGCTTCGTCGCCGGCATGTTGCTGATGTTCGCATACGCGCTGCAGAGCCCGCTGAACACGAACCTCTTCGGAGGATTCGTGAGCAACGCCTTGAAGACGGACTTCGGCATCGACATCCCGTGGTGGGTGCTGATAATCGCCGTCGTCATCGGTGTCGGCGCGCTCGCCTGGTTCTCGGTGCGCACGTCCATGAAGTTCGGGATGACGCTGCTGATCGCCGAGGTTGTCGTGGTCGCTGTACTGCTCTTCCTCATCGTCTTCAAGGGTGGCGACTCCGGGCAGGTTCCGCAGGCGTTCACCCCCGCCCACTCGGCCCAGGGCCTCGGTGGGCTCGGCCAGGCATTCGTTTTCATCGTGTTGGCATTCTTCGGCTTCGAGTCCAGCTCGACCGTCGCTGAGGAAGTTCGCAACCCGCGTCGCAACCTGCCCATCGCGCTAATCGGATCGGTGCTGATCACCGGTGCGTGGTTCACCTTCGCGATGTACTCGATCATCGTCGGTTACGGTGCAGGGCATGTCAACCAGCTCGCTGCGGCTGCGGCCCCGCTCCACGACCTCGCAGTACGCTACATCGGCCCGTGGTACGGCTACCTGGTCGACCTCGCGGCGGTGTCCGCACTCGTCGCGGTCGTCCTCGCGATCCACACCGCGAACTTCCGGATCATGTTCTCGCTCGGTCGAGACGGCCTGCTTCCGAAGGCCCTCGGTCGCACCCACCCCAAGCACAATACGCCGCATGTCGCGATCATCGTGTACTCGATCGCCACCCTGGTGATCGGCCTGATCGCCGGCACGGTCTGGGGCCCGCTGGCGGCATTCGGAAACCTCGGATACCTGTCGTCGCTCGGCATCCTCCCGATCTTCATCGTCACCAACATCGCCCTGCCGGTGTTCATCCGCAAGCGCCACCCCAAAGAGTTCTCGGTGATGTTCCACGCGGTGTTCCCCGCGCTGTCGACGATCACCTTCGTCGCGGCGATCTGGCTCAACGTGTCACCGTGGCCGGCCGCTCCACTCAGCGTCATGCCGTGGATTATCATCGCGGTCGTGGTCGGTGCGGCAATCTGGGGCACGGTGCTGAAGCGACGCGGTTCGTCCACCCTGGATCGGATCGGCGAAGTGCTCTTCGTCGAGGCCGAGGCAATGCCGGAGGCGCAGGACTTCGCCGGCCACGAAGAAGTTTCGGCGAGCCGACCGCTCGCTAATAGCTGAACAACTGAAAGGAATCACCATGGCGCGACTCGACGGCAAGGTAGCACTGATCACCGGAGGAGCATCCGGTATCGGGAAGGCGACCGCCCAGCTCTTTCTCGAGGAGGGTGCGCTGGTAGTCATCTCCGACTTCAACCCGGACACCCTGCAGAGCGCACTTGACGAGCTGGCGCCGTTCGGGCCGGTCAGCGGTGTCACCGGTGACGTCCGGAGCATGACGGATGCCGCCGAGATGGTGTCGGCGACGGTCAAGCGACACGGCGCACTGGACATCCTGGTCTGCAACGCAGGCATCACCAGCGTCGCGCCGATCGAGACCCTCGAAGAAGACGAGTGGAACCGCGTGATCGAGACCAATGTGCGGGGCATGTACACCCTGGTGAAGCACGCGGTTCCCCAGATGAAGGCCCAGGGTCACGGCAACATCGTGACCCTGGGCTCCGAAATGGGAATCGTCGCGGTTCCGGAGTCGCCGGCCTACAACGCCAGCAAGGGCGCGGTGATCATGTTCACCAAGTCGATCGCCATCGACCTGATCCGTTACAACATCCGAGTGAACTCGCTGTGTCCAGGCATCACCCGCACGCCTCTGCTTCAGGCCGAGGTCGACAACAGCATCGATCCGGCGAAGACGGCCGCAGAGCAGGCGTCGTGGGCGCCGATCATGCGGGTGGCCGATCCGCGAGAGATCGCGCACGGCGCACTCTGGTTGGCCAGCGACGACAGTTCATTCGCCGTGGGCAGCTGCCTCGTCCTCGACGGCGGCTTCACCGCCCAGTGATTTCACCACACAGCTCCAGAGCACTACCTCAACAGAACGGACCAGCATGAATCAACTCGGTGCCATCATCAACGGCAAGCACGTACAAACAGAGGGAAGCGTCGGAGTCATCGATCCGTCTTCTGGCGAGTTGTTCGCCGAAACCGCCGATTGCGGTGTCGCGGAGATCGACCTCGCCGTGGCGGCGGCACGGGAGGCTGGCAGCTCATGGCGCCGGGTTCCGGTCGCCGACCGTGCGCGCATCCTGCGAAAGATCTCGGTGCTGGTCGAGCGCGACAGGGAACTGTTGGCAGACCTGGAGTCCAAGCAGACCGGCAAGCCGATGAAGCAGGCGCGGCGTGATGTGGAGATCACCGTGCGCTATTTCGACTTCTATGCCAGCGTCGTGGAGACGTTCTACGGCACGACCATCCCGCTCAACGACGACACGCTCATCTTCACGAGGTGGGAGCCGCACGGTGTGACGGCCCACGTCGTTCCGTGGAACTACCCGCTGCAGATTCTCGCCCGCTCGATCGCACCGTCGCTCGCGATGGGCAACGGATGTGTGTTGAAGCCGTCTGAGGAAACCCCGCTGACCGCGCTCCACCTCGCAGAACTCGCGCTGGAGGCCGGCCTGCCGGCCGGGCTGTTCAACGTGGTTCCAGGCTTCGGGGAGACGGCGGGCATCGCCCTGACCAACCACGCCGGGATCGACCACATCTCCTTCACCGGTTCGGTCGAGGTCGGCAAGATCATCAGTCGCGCGGCCGCGGAGCACACCATCCCGGTCACGATGGAGCTTGGTGGCAAGTCGCCGAACATCGTCTTCGCCGACGCCGACCTGGACAAGGCGGTGCCGGTCCTGGTCAACGCCATCCTGCAGAACGCCGGGCAGACCTGCTCGGCCGGATCGCGTCTCCTGGTCGAAGAGAGCATCCACGAGGAGCTCGTGGACCGGCTGGCTGAAGCGTTCGAGAAGGTCGACATCGGACCGGCATCGACCGATCCGACCCTCGGCCCACTCATCTCGGAGCAGCAGCGCGAGCGCGTGCTCGGCTACGTCGCCTGGGCGAAAGAGCACGCATCGGTGCGCTTCGGTGGAGAGGCGCTGAACGGCGGAGAGCTGGGCAACGGGTACTACATCCAGCCCACCCTCATCGACAACGTCGACCCGACCAGCCGCCTCGCCCAGGAGGAGATCTTCGGACCGGTGCTCGTCGTCACCCCGTTCAAGGATGCGGATGAGGCGGTGGCACTCGCCAATGGCACCGACTACGGCCTGGTCGCTGGAGTGTGGACGACGAACGTGTCGACCGCGCACCGCATGATCAGGGACGTCGTCTCCGGCCAGGTGTTCGTCAACACCTACGGGGCGTCAGGGGGAGTGGAGCTTCCATTCGGCGGATTCAAGCGCTCGGGACACGGCCGCGAGAAGGGAGCGGAGGGCCTGCGCGGCTTCGGCCAGATCAAGACCGCGGTCGTGGCGCTGTGACAGTGGCGCTGACACTCTCACCACCGGTCCCGCTGCGGGCTGGGGCGATCTTGCCTCTCTCCGTCGATGACAGTGACCTGGATACCCCGGCCCTGCTGGTGGACCTCGACATCGTCGATGCGAACATCGCGCGGATGCAGGCGTTTGCGACCCGCGAGGGTTTCGCGCTGCGCCCGCACGTCAAGTCGCACAAGAGCCTGAGGATGGCGGCCAGCCAGCTCGAGGCCGGTGCCACCGGGCTCTGTGTTGCGACCGCATCCGAGGCGCAGGTGATGGCGGCCAGTGCGGCGCCGGACATTCTCGTCGCTTATCCGCTGATCGGCGAGCGCAAGCTCGAACGGCTCGTCGAGCTCGCTGCCGATCGGCGGCTGACGCTGGTGACCGACTCCCTCGCCGTGACCGAGGGCTACCGGCGCTTCGCCAAGTCGCTCGGCACGGTCATCCGGGTGCTCGTCGAGGTGGACACCGGGATGAATCGGGCCGGTGCGGTACCCGCGGATGTCTCGGAGGTCGCGATCGACGTGGCCAGGGGTGATGGTCTCGAGTTCTCGGGCATCATGACGCACGCCGGTCACGCCCACGATGTGACGACGCAGGCGGACATCGCCAGGGTCGCCAGGCTCGAAGGCTCGTTGATGGGGGACGTGCGGGATGCCCTCGAGAAGAAGGGGCTGCACGTCGGCATCGTCTCGGCCGGTTCGACCATCACGAGCCCGTACCTGCGAGCCAGTGACGGCATCACCGAGATCCGTCCGGGCACGTACATCTACAACGATCTGCGCACGCTCGGCCGGTTCGCCTGCACGCCGGACATGATCGCGCCCAGCATGTTGTCGACGGTTGTCAGCATCAACCACGACCGGGTCACTCTCGATGCTGGCAGCAAAACCCTGACGAGCACCAAGGATTCGGAATACGGCTACGGCTACCTGCCGGAACAGCCTTCAGCGACATTCACTCGAATGTCCGAGGAGCACGGGGTGCTTTCCATCCCGCAGGTCCAGGGCTCGATCTCCGTTGGGGACCGCGTGCAGGTGCTTCCGATTCACGCCTGTGTGTGGATGGATCTCCAACCGGAGATCTATGGGACCCGAGGCGGCGTCGTCGTCGAACGGATCCAGATCGAAGGCATGCGACACAGTTTGTGAGGTTTGTGCCTCACCTCCGAATCGGGTGGGTCGCGAAAGGCCGCGCGCGGCGAGGAATCCAAGGGACCTCGCCGCGCGCATCATCGCTGGGTAGTTTGGACACTGCATGCATAGGGTCGACAACGGCACCGTGCTACTACTTCTGGCGAGCGAGAGCAGGTCACTCTTGGCATCCGAACCCCCACCGAGCACGGATGATCGCGCACTTCATGGACGAGATGAAAGCCCCGAGCAGCGCTCCGACCGTAACTGGAACGACATCCTGCAAGAACTTCGTGTCATCCAGACCGGCACCCAGATCATCAGTGGATTTCTGCTCACCATTGCATTCCAGCCGCGCTTCACGCAGCTCGACGGCTTCCAGGTCACGGTGTATCTCGTGCTGGTTGTTCTGGCTGCGACAAGTACCGCGCTCCTGCTTGCGCCGGTGAGCCTGCATCGCACCCTGTTCCGCCGCCATGAGAAGGTCAGGATGGTGACCATTGCGAGCAAGATCCTGGTTGCGACCCTGTGGGTGGTCGCGATTCTCGCGGCGGGAGTCGTGCTGCTCGTCTTCGACGTCGTCCTCGGTCGAACCCAGGGTGTCGTCGCCGGGGTCGGGACCGCGGTGATTCTCGTTGTCGCGCTGATCGTCCTGCCATCGATCGCCCGCAGGGGGCCGAAGGCCAGTTCCGCCAATGGCGCGAAGCCCGCGGCCGATCCACCTCGATGACAAGGCTCAGGCGCAGCGATTCCTCCACCCGGGGGTATTCACGCCGTCGTTCCGGGCGCGGTTTCGGCTATTTCGACCCGTCGAACGTCAAGGTGGACGACCCGCTGTTGAAGGCTCGCTTCGTGGCGATCGCGATTCCGCCGGCTTGGACGGACGTGTGGATCTGTCCGTACCCCAACGGGCATATCCAGGCGACGGGGGTGGATGCTGCCGGCCGGCGGCAATACATCTACCACCCGTACTGGCGCGAGAAGAAGGACAGGGTCAAGTTCGACAGGGCGCTCGAGCTCGCGGCGACGCTGCCGTCCGCGCGAGGTCAGGTCACCCGTGCACTTCGCACCGACGGCTTCACCAGGGAGCGCGCCCTCGCCGCTGCATTCCGGATGCTCGACACAGGCTCATTGCGTATTGGGAGTGAACGGTACGCCGACGTGAATGGGAGTCATGGTCTCTCGACCCTCCTCTGCAGCCATGTGACCGTCCATGGAGACACCGTGACGCTGCGCTTCCCGGCGAAGAGCGGTCAGCTGTGGGAAAGCGACATCACCGATCCGGACCTCGCGAGGTACCTGCGGCAGCGCCTGCGGGCCAAGGGGAACGATGTGGTGCTCGGGTGGGATGCGGAGGGTTCGTGGCATCCGCTTTCCGCCGCCGACATCAACGCGTTCGTCAAGGAGCGCACGGGTGCGGCGTTCAGTGCCAAGGACTTCAGAACGCTTCGCGGCAGCGTTGCCGCAGCGGACAGCCTGGCGAAGTCCGGTCCACAGCCCAGCCAGCGCGCACGGACCATCGCGATCGCGCACGCGATGACGGATGCCGCAGCGGTTCTCGGCAACACGGCGGCCATCGCGCGAAAGAGTTACGTGGATCCCCGAATCATCGACCGGTACATCCAGGGCGAGACGATCGATGTCTCAGCGTCCGGTTCGGAATCGGGTCTTCGGGCGCTTCTCCTCGGCCCGTCGAGCTGACGTCATGCGGATATAGGAAGGGAGCCGGCATCGCGCCGACCCCCGTGACCCAGGCGAATCACGAATCGCGAAGGTTTTCCTTGTAGTCGTTCTTTGCCTTGGTGGCGTCGCGGTTGGATTCCGCCCGCTTCACCTCGGACTCCGCTTTTGCCTCGTCTGCTTTGTCGGCGACGCGTTCTTTGGTGTCGTCGGCCCATTCGTGGACTTTCTTACCGGTCGCTTCCGCGGCATCTTTGGCATTGTCTAGCAAACCCATGACCTTCTCCTGTCCTTGTCGTCGAGTTCGGCAGCGAGATTGCGGACGCAACCCCTACTTTTTGACCCTACAACGGGGGGTGCGAGATTTCATCCGTCAAAATGAACCTTCCGATCGACCGATTCTGAGTAGCGTGCGACGATAACCTCAGCTCAACGCCGAGATGGTGCGCCAATGTCGCTCTTCACGGCCGTTTGCCGCCGCCGAGACAGTCATTCAAGGAAATATCCCCTAAAACCGCGACAATAAGCTACGCTTGCCAGTGCAGTTGCTGTACCTCGCAGATCTTGAATGCTTGTCGCCTTCCGGCGCATGTTTCTTTCGGGAGCGGACGATGAACACCGCGACGAGTGGCCCCGGCAGTCGGGGTTACGCGAAGACCTCCTGAAGGAGAAATGAAATGGCAGTTGGAACCGTAAAGTGGTTTAACGCAGAGAAGGGCTTTGGCTTCATTGCCCCCGAGGACGGTAGCCCCGACGTGTTTGCGCACTACTCGGCTATCACGACCAGCGGATACAAGTCCCTGGACGAGAACCAGAAGGTCGAATTCGACCTGGCGCAGGGCCCCAAGGGTCCGCAGGCAGAGAACATCCGCCCGCTCTAATTCGTTAGCTGGACAAGGGCCGGTCCCCGCTCAGGCGGGGACCGGCTTTTTCTTTGCCCAAACCCTTTGCCGGAACCCTTTGCCCGCTACCGGCG
>JAODMG010000001.1 GCA_025464895.1 Microbacteriaceae bacterium
TCGACCTGGTCGACGAGGCCGCCAGCCGCCTGAAGATGGAGATCGACTCGTCCCCGGTGGAGATCGACCAGCTGAAACGCGCCATCGACAGGATGAAGCTCGAGGAGCTCGCGCTGAAGAAGGAGAAGGACGACGCGTCCAGGATGCGCCTCGAGAAGCTCCGCGCCGAGATGGCAGAGATGCAGAAGACCCTCGACGAACTCGACGCCCGGTGGGCGGCGGAGAAGGCGTCCCTGCAGGGCGTCGGCGAGTTGAAGCAACGGCTGAGCGACGCGAGAATCGAGCTGGACCGGGCGATGCGCGAAGGCCGGTACGAGGATGCCTCCCGCCTCAATTACGAGGTGATCAAGAAGATCGAGACAGACATCGCCCTCGCCGAGCAGGTGGAGGACAGCGGCCCGAGAATGGTGAACGAGCAGGTCACCGAGGAGGACATCGCCGCGGTGGTCGCGGCCTGGACCGGCATCCCGGTCGACCGCCTCACCCAGGGTGAGACCGAGAAGCTCCTGAACCTCGAAGCCGAGCTCGGCAAGCGCCTGGTCGGGCAGAAGCGGGCAGTGCAGTCGGTCGCCGACGCCGTTCGCCGCTCGCGCACCGGCATCTCCGACCCGGACCGGCCGACCGGGTCCTTCCTCTTCCTCGGCCCGACCGGGGTGGGTAAGACCGAGCTGGCCAAGGCGCTCGCCGAGTTCCTCTTCGACGACGAGAAGGCGATGATCCGCATCGACATGAGCGAGTACGGCGAGAAGCACTCCGTCGCTCGGCTCCTCGGCGCCCCTCCCGGGTACATCGGATACGAACAGGGCGGCCAGCTGACCGAGGCGGTGCGCAGGCGTCCATATTCCGTCGTGCTCATGGACGAGGTCGAGAAGGCCCATCCCGAGGTCTTCGACGTTCTGCTCCAGGTGCTGGATGATGGCCGGCTCACCGACGGGCAGGGTCGCACGGTCGACTTCCGCAACGCCATCCTCGTCCTCACCTCGAATCTCGGCAGCCAGTACCTGATCGATCCGTCGTTGTCGATGGAGGAGAAGGAGCAGGCGGTCAACGCGATGGTTCGGCAGACCTTCAAGCCGGAGTTCGTCAACCGGCTCGACGACATCGTGATCTTCTCGCCGCTGTCGGTCGACGACCTCGGCCAAATCGTCGAGCTGTACATCGATCGCCTGTCGGCCAGGTTGCAGGACCGTCGGCTGGAGCTCGCCGTGACCCCGGATGCCCGTGCCTGGTTGGCGGAGCGCGGCTACGACCCGCACTATGGCGCGCGGCCACTCCGGCGCCTGATGCAGACCGAGATCGACGACAAGCTGGCGCGTGCCCTGCTCGCCGGAACCGTGGTCGACGGGGACACGGTGCTCGTGGACATCGATCCGGATCGCGACGGACTGAGCGTCATCAAGTCGACCGGCTGAGGTCGGGGGCGAATCTTCAGAGTGCGGCGCGTGGTCGCTGGTACTCTGGCTGGCGATGACCAGTCGCCATTCCCGTGATCCCGCCTCGAAGGCGACCGCCGCGAAGGCGACCCACTTTCAGCCGCACATCCAAGGATTGCGTGCCATTGCGGTCATCCTCGTTGTGCTCTATCACTTCTGGCCAGGACGACTCGGTGGCGGTTATATCGGCGTCGACATCTTCTTCGTCATCTCCGGATTCCTGATCACCGGCCAGCTCTCCCGTGAACTGGAGCGCACCGGAACGATCAGGCTGCCGGCGTTCTGGGGCAAGCGGGTGCGGCGCCTGCTGCCGGCATCCATCACCGTCCTGGTCTTCTGCACGCTCGCGACCATCTTCATCCTGCCGCTTAGCGGATTGGTCGATTCCCTCAAGGAGATCCTGGCCAGCACCTTCTACTTCGAGAACTGGTCGCTCGCCGTCGGCTCGGTCGACTACCTGGGGGCGCACAGCGCGACGATGGTGCAGCACTACTGGTCGCTGTCGCTTGAGGAGCAGTTCTACGTCTTCTGGCCGCTCCTGCTTCTCGGCGCGACCTGGGTCGGTGTGAAGCTCTTCACCCGTCGGCAGTGGGTGCCGATGGTCGCGCTGGTCGTGATCGTCAGCGTGCTGTCCCTGATCGCCTCGGTACTGTACACGCACACGAACCCGGCCGAGGCATTCTTCGTGACCTTCACAAGAGTGTGGGAATTCGGTGCGGGCGCACTCCTTGCCCTGCTTCCGAAGTGGCGTCCGCGCGGCGCATGGTGGCCGAACATCCTCGGCTACGGCGGTCTCGCGATCATTCTCGTAACGGCGTACGAATACAACGCGCAGTCGGCGTTCCCCGGATATCTCGCCGTGCTCCCTGTACTCGGTGCGGCGCTGGTCATCGCGTCCGATCGTGCCGAGAAGTGGTGGGACATCGGCCGGGTCATGGGTGGCCGTCCGCAGCGCTTCATCGGGGACATCTCATACTCGGTCTACCTCTGGCACTGGCCGCTCATCATCATCGCGCCATATGTCCCGGGGTGGGGGCTCCAGGGCTGGAACCGCGTCGTCCTCTTCCTCGTCTCGTTCGTGCTCGGCTGGCTCACCAAGAAGTACATCGAGGATCCGGCCAGGCAGTGGACCTTCCTGACCAAGCGAAAGCCCCGTTTCAGCTACGCATTCATGGTCGCCCTGATGGCCGTCTCGTCCCTGTTGGTCGGTGTCGCCTTCGCGGTTAACAACCCGAAGTACGAAGCTGCAGCCTCCGAGCTTCACCAGATCAACGCCAATCCGCCGGCCTGCTTCGGCGCCCTGGCATCGCCGACCTGCCAGAATCCGAAACTCGCGCGCAGCGTCATCCCGAGCGCCGGATTCGGCAACGCAGACCAGCCGAACCATGCGGCCTGCTTCGTCGAGCTGAACGCGTCGAATGTCGTCGCCTGCCAGTTCGGATCCTCGGCTCCGAACGCTCCGCGGGTCGCCCTCATCGGGGACAGCCACGCGTACCAGTACATCGACACCATGATCGACCTCGCCAACAAGAACGGCTGGGCGCTCACCACCTATCTGAAGGGCGCCTGCCCGTGGAACGCCGCCCCGATCGGCGGTCCGAGCGTCGCGTTCACCGACTCCTGCCAGGCCTGGCTCGTCAACCTCAAGGCTGAGCTGGCCAAGCAGCCGCGCTACGACGCGATCTTCACGTCATCCCTCGCCGACACCCCGTACCAGGTCTCGTCGGCCAGCCAGGTCAGCGCCGGATTCGTGACAGCGTGGAAGCAGGCGAAGGGTGCGCCGATCGTCACGATCGTCGACAATCCGGACTTCCTGGACGATCCGAACAAGTGCCTGAGGGTGAGTCCGGCTTCCGATTGCAGCGAACCCCGCAGCCAGGTGTTGAAGAAGGTAGACCCGGTCGTCGCCGCGGCCAGGACCTCCGGTGCGATCCTGATGGACCTGACCGACAAGTACTGCAACGCCACCAAGTGTTTTGCGGTGGTTGGCGGCGCAAATG
>JAODMG010000050.1 GCA_025464895.1 Microbacteriaceae bacterium
TCTCGCCAACCCCGCGATCAAGGAAGCCTACCTGGGCGTCGGCTGACGCCCGTCCGGCGGCTCCTGCCAGCGGCGGTCCGCCTCGTGATCGCGCCGATCGATGCGCCGGTTTGTCATCAGTGCGCCGTTTAGAAACGGCGCACGGATGACAAACCGCCGCACTGTCACGTAGCGGGTACCACGTTGCGGGGGTACCGCGGATGTCCGGTGGCGTCCGGCCCGCTACTCCTCGAAGGTGTTGACCATGGCGTGGGCCGCGCGATCGAGGTAGGCCCACAGCGTCGCGTCGTCCAGCGGCGACAGCTGCAGTCCGTCGACGGCGTGACGCATGTGCGATAGCCAGCGGTCGCGGGCATCCGGATTCACCGTGAACGGCATGTGACGCATCCGAAGTCTCGGATGACCGCGTTCCTCGCTGTAGCTGCCCGGACCGCCCCAGTATTGTTCGAGGAACCCGGTGAGGCGATGGATGGCGCCATCGAGGTCGTCCTGCGGATACATCGGCCAGAGGACCGGGTCGGTCTGGACGCCGGCGTAGAAGGCGCGGACCAGCTTCTCGAAGGTGGCGTGTCCGCCGATCTGTTCGAAGAAGTTGCCGGTCGCGGCCCCGCCGTTCTCGCTCACGCGGAGTGTCACAGGGTTGACCTGCCCGCCGGGGGTCTCGGTCATGAGTTGTCCTTCGCGGTGCCTCGGGGAGAGCGGGTCGGCTTCGCCTTGGCCGGAATCCCGTTCGCGAGGCCGGGCGCGCGCGGGGCCGCCGGGGCCGCTGGAGTCTCCGGGAGCGCGCGGGTCCTCGGTGGGCGAGCGCCCTTCACCGAGGTCGCCCCGTCGAAGCCGGTGAGCACGATGGTGTTCAGCGCCGGCAGTCGCACGTCCATCTCGTCCAGGCTCTTCTTCAGGCGCATCCGCAGCTCGCGAGCGACATCGTCTTTCGCCGACGATCGGGTCTTGATCACCACGCGAATGAACAGGGCCTCGATCGAAATGGACTCGAGCCCCCAGATCTCCGGCTTCTCGATGATGCGACTGCGCCATTTCGCGTCGGTGCTGAGTTCGGTCGCTGTGGCGAGCATCCGGTCCTGCACCTCATCGACGTCTAGCTCGTAGGGGATGCCCAGGTCGATGATGACCCGCGCCCACCCCTGAGACATGTTGCCCACTCGCAGGATCTCGCCGTTTCGGACGAACCAGAGGATGCCGTTGACGTCGCGTACCTGGGTGATCCGGATGCCGACCGCCTCGACCACGCCGGTCGCCGGCCCGAGGTCGACGACGTCACCGACGCCGAGTTGGTCCTCCGCCACCATGAACAGGCCGTTCAGCACGTCCTTGACGATGTTCTGTGCCCCGAAGCCGAGCCCGGCCCCGAGCGCCGCGGTGATCAGGGCGAATGAGCTGGTGATGTTCGGAACGGCGGTGTTGAGGATGATCGTCAGCGCGATGACCGCGATCACCGCGGTGACCACGTTGCTGAGCACCGTCCCGAGGGTGCGCGTGCGCTGGACGATGCGTACCGCGGCGAGCGGCGACGCCTTCAGCGACTGGGTGTCGTCGACGTTTTGCCGCTTCTTCACCCCGCTGACGACGCGGTCGACCACCCGCCGGATGACGAACTGCAGGACCAATCGGATCAGGACTGCGCCCACGATGGCGCCGACGATCGTGAGCGGCACCTTCCAGTCGGTCCAGAAGGATGAGAGGGGCGAGACCGCCGTCGACACGGTGGTCAATTCAACGTCAGTCATGTCTACGACAGTCTATGGGCGGTCATTCCCCTGCGCCTGGGTGTCCTGCACCTGGGCGACTCGTCGGTCATCCGGTCGCGCTAGGCATCCCGTCGCTTGAACAACGTCGACGCCACGAAGAACAGGACGACGAACCATCCGGCCAGGACGAGGAAGCCCTGCCACGGCTCGAGCACCACGATTCCGGCCGGCATCGCGGTCTCCGTGCCGGAGACGTATGCGTACATCCGGCCGCCGGCTCCGCTCGGGAGGAACGACTCGAGGTTCCTGGCCCAGTTCGCCTGGGTGACCGCGGTGAGGATGCTGAGCACGATCGGGAGCACCAGGATCAGGCCGAGCGATGTGGCGATTCCGCCCGCGCTGTTGCGGATGATCGCCCCGAGCGAGAGCGAGAGCACCCCGATCAGCGCGAGGAAGCCGGCGCCGCCGACGATGGCGAGCCAGACCGCCGGGTCGCCGAAATCGGGGTGAATGCCCTTGGCCGACAGCAGAGGAGCGACGAGCAGCGCTGTGGCGGTGAGGGACACGAGCGCAACGACGAAGGTGGTGACGCCGAACACGAGCACCTTCGCGACAAGCGCGGGCAGGCGAGTCGGCACGGCGGTGATCGTGGAGCGGATCATCCCGGTGCCGTATTCGCTGGTGATGACGAGCGCGCCGAGCACAGCGCTGACCAGTTGGCTGAAGCTGACTCCGATGGTCGCCGCCTGCACCCAGGCGGCCTGTTGTGCCGCGTGAGAGCCGGCACCGGCGCCCGACGGTGCGGGAATGGTTCCCGCGACCAGGTAACCGAGTCCGACCGTGAGCACAATGATGATCAGGTAGCACCAGTTGGTTGAGCGCACGGTGCGGAGCTTGATCCATTCGGACCGGAGGATGCCGCCGAACGAGAGCCGGTAATTCGCGGAGGGAGGAGCGTCGATGATGGTCATGCGTTGTCCGTTCCGCCGGCGTGGTACTCGACCTCGTCCTGCGTGAGTGCGAGGTAGGCGTCCTCGAGGGATCCGTTGATCGGGGCGAGCTCGTGAAGCACGATCCGCTCTTCTGCCGCAAGCTCGCCGATGCGCGCAGCCGTCAGGCCGGTCACTTCGAGCAGGCTCGGTTCGATGGTGGAGATCCCGGCCTCGTTGGCCTGGAGGAGAGGCGCGAAGCGCGCGGCATCCGGTGTGCGAACGCGCACTGCGGTTCCCGCGGCAAGAGCGACGATATCGGCGACCGGCGCGTCGGCGATGACGCGGCCACGGCCGAGCACGATGATGTGGTCCGCCGTCTGTGCCATTTCGCTCATGAGGTGGGAGGAGAGGAACACGGTGCGTCCCTCACCTGCGAGCTGCCTGGCCAGGGTGCGCACCCAGATCACCCCCTCCGGGTCGAGGCCGTTCACCGGCTCGTCGAGGATGAGGGTGGCCGGGTCTCCGAGGAGCGCAACCGCCATTCCGAGTCGCTGGCCCATTCCGAGGGAGAAGCCGCCGACGCGCTTGCGCGCCACCGAGTCCAATCCGGTGATGCCGATGACCTCGTTGACGCGGCGTCGGCCGATGTGGTGCGTCGCGGCGATCGCCAGCAGGTGGTTGAGTGCGCTCCGGCCGGTGTGTACCGCCTTGGCGTCGAGAAGCACGCCGACCTCGTGAAGCGGAGCGTGGAGCTGGGAGTACCGACTCCCGTTCACGGTGACACTTCCAGCGGAGGGCCGGTCGAGTCCGACGATGAGCCGCATCGTCGTCGACTTGCCGGCTCCGTTGGGTCCGAGAAATCCGGTGACGATTCCGGGACGGACGGTAAAACTGATGTCGTTCACCGCGATCTTCTCGCCGTAGTGCTTGGTCAGGCCGACCGCCTCGATCACGAACTCATCCTCATAGGGGTAGCGTATGGGGTTCGGCTGGACGAAGGCGCCGCCGCGCCATCGAGACCACCACGCCGACGGTGACCGCGACGACGAGCACCCCAGCCGCCCAGGCGAGCCCTGAGTAACCGACCAGCGCGAGCACTGGCCCGGCAGCGGCGCCACCGAGCGCACCGGCACCGTTCATCACCAGGTCGCTTCGCCCCTGGATCTTCGGGCGGGCGGCGCCGGTCAGCAGGTCGCTGAGTAGAGCGGATGCCGACACCGTCGATGCGCTCCAGCCCAGTCCGAGGAAGATCAATCCGACCGTGATGAAAGTCTCCGAGCTCTCGCCGAGGGCGATGACACCGAGCGCCAGACCGAACAGCAGCTGCCCGAGAAGGATGACGGCGAGCCGGCCGAGCCGGTCGCTGAGCCAGCCGAAGACCGGAGACAGTGCGAACATGCCGGCGATATGAAGGCTGAGCATGAGCCCGATCTCGACCAGGGACACCCCGTGGTGCACGAGGTGCACCGGCGTCATCGACATGACCGACACCATGACGGCATGGCTGATCGCCAGCACAGCGATCGCGAAGAGCACGATGGTGCGGTTCCGCACGGTTCCGTCGACCTGCTCGGTCACCGACAGGTTTGGGAGCTCCTGGCTCACCAGGTACGGATCGGGTCTCAGCGCGAAAAAGTAGACCAGCGCCGCCGCCAGTTGAGCAGCCACGGCGATCACGAAGGAGCCGGTGAGGGGCGGCATCCGGAGCCACTCGGCGAGCACTTCGCCTGGACCGAACAGGTTCGGCCCGACCACTGCCCCCACAGTGGCCGACCACACCACGATGGAGAGGTCGCGTCCGCGGTGGTCGGCGTTCGCGACATCCGTCGCCGCAAAGCGTGACTGCAGGCCGACCGCGCCACCGAATCCGAGAAGTCCGAAGCCGATGAGCAACAGGGGAAACGACATCAGGCCAGCGGCGAGAATGGTCAGCAACGCGCCGGCCATAGCGGTGGCGGTACCGACGGATAGCGAGATGCGACGGCCGAAACGCTGGGCGAGGCGCGCGAGCGGGATGGCCGCCGCGGCAGCTCCCAGGGTGCTGGTGGTGGCGGCCGCCCCGGCGAACGCCTCTGAGCCGCTGACGGCGGTGGCGAGAACCGCTCCAATCGACAGCGTTGCGCCAATGCCCAGCCCGCCGAGGATCTGGCCGACCACGAGCACACGCACCGTTCGCTGCTGCAGGGCGGTGAGATCCAGCACGGCGGTGGTCACGGTGTCCTCCCTGCGCTGATCTGGCGCTCGGCCTGCGTTATTTCTGGGCCTTGCCACCCACAATGTGGACACTGTACATTTCGAAGCGATGCCGGTCAACGGCCGGCTGGGGTGCCGCAGTCGTTTGCGCACCGCCATCGCACGAGACGCACGAGGACGGCGACATGACCACGATCGACACCATCGACATTCCCGGCGGCAAATTGAGCTACCAGGTCCGCGGCTCCGGTCCGGTGCTTCTCGTGCTCGGAGCGCCAATGGCCGCGGCGGATTTCGGCACGCTGGCCGATGCGCTCGCGCGAGATCGCACCGTCGTCACGGTGGACCCGCGCGGCATCTCCGGCAGCCACCTCGATGATCCTGATCAGGACTCCACACCTGAACTGCGCGCCGATGACGCGGCGGCGCTCCTCGACGCATTGGGAATCGAGTCCGCCGACGTGTTCGGCAGCAGCGGGGGAGCGGTGACCGGTCTCGCCATGGTGGCGCGCCATCCCGGCCGGGTGAAGACCCTCGTCGCGCACGAGCCTCCCCTGCTCGAGCTGCTTCCGGATGCCGCGGAACAGCGCGCCGTGGTCGAGGACACGATCGAGACGTTCCATCGGGACGGTCTAGGCGCAGCCTGGATGGCGTTCATGGCCAGTGCCCGTTCCGACAGCGGGGGCGGGCCACAGGAACAGCCACAGGAACAGCCACAGGCACAGCAGCAGCACGAAGAGTCCGAACAGCCCGCGCACGGACAGCCGTCGGAAGAGAGCCTCGCCAACGGCAGGCACTTCTTCACCCACGAGATCCGCGGCACCACCCGCTACCTGCCGGACATTCCCGCACTCACGAGCGGTCGCTCTCGCGTGATCATCGGGTTCGGCGCGGATTCGGCCGGGCTTGTGACCCTGCAGACCTCGCTGGCGCTGGCCGAACTCCTCGGCTCAACACCGGTCGAATTCCCCGGAGACCACGGCGGATTCATGGGGCAGCCGACGGAGTTCGCGGCGGCGCTGCAGAAGGCGCTCGCGACTGCGTGATGGCCGGCTGGGGCTGCCGATCTCGCAGCCCCAGCCGCCATCGCACCGTGGCACTGCCACGGCGGCACTTCTACCGCGCGTCGTGCTCCTGCACCTTGATCGCACGGATGACTCCGGCGAGGTTCTCGGTGACCAGTCGCCTGAGCGCGGGCACATCCGGATTCGCATCGAGCCAGGCCTCCGTCGCGTCGCGCAATGCGGCATTCGCGAGCGGTGCGGGGTAGAGCCCGACCACGAGCGTCTCGGCGATGTGATGGCTGCGGCTGGTCCAGATCTCGTTCAGGCTCGCGAAGTAGCGATCCACGACGGATTCCAGCGTCGCCGGGTCATTGGTGTGCTGGAAGCCCACCGTGGTCATCCGCACGATCTCGTTCGGCAGCTTGTCGCTGTCGACGATCGAGGAGAACGCCTTCTGCTTGCCCGCCGCGGTCGGAATCGTGGCAGACGCGCGGGCCGCGGCCTGCTGCCCGTTGGCGGTGTTGTCTTTCGCGAGTGCCGCGTCGATCTCCGCCTGGCCTGCCGCGCCGTTCAGGACGAGTCCCTCGAGGAGCTCCCAGCCCAGGTCCGTGTCGATCTCGAGGCCGGCGAGAGTGGTGGATCCGTCCTGCAGTCCCTGCAGCGCCGCGGCGTGCTCGGGGGTCGATGCCAGGTTCGCGAAGTACTTGACGAACTGGAACTGGGCGTCGGAACCGGCTTCGGCGCTCTGGGCGAGCGTCCACAGCGAGTCGCCTACCGTGGCCAGGGTCGCCGCGCGAGTGTCCGGTGCGACGTAGAACCGGGTGACCGTGCCGAGCTGGCCGAGGGTGGTGCGGATCGTCGTGGACTCTGTCTCGGTCGCGATGTTGCCGAGGACGAGGCGAACGTATTCGCTCGCCTTCATCTCGGCGTCGCGGGTCGCATCCCAGGCCGCACCCCAGACGAGTGAACGAGCCAGCGGGTTCTCGATCGCCGCGAGGTTGTCGATCGCGATGGCGAGCGATGCCGGGTCGAGGCGGATCTTCGCGTAGGCGAGGTCGTCGTCGTTCACCAGCACGAGGTCCGGCTTGGCCAGCCCGACCAGCTCGGCGACCTCCGTGCGCTCGCCGTCGACGTCGAGCTCGACCCGGTGGGTGCGCACCAGGCTGCCGCCCGCGAAGCCGTAGAATCCGATCGCGAGGCGATGAGGACGGATGGTCGGATAGTCCTCCACCGCGGTCTGCAGCACGGCGAACGAGGTGATCGTACCGGCGTCATCCGTCGCGATCTCGGGGCGAAGGGTGTTCACCCCGGCCGTCTCGAGCCACAGCTTCGACCAGCCGCTGAGGTCGCGGCCGCTGGTGACCTCGAGCTCGGCGAGGAGGTCTGCTAGCTCGGTGTTGCCGTATTCGTTCTTCTTGAAGTAGGCGGCGACCCCGGCGAAGAAGGCGTCGATGCCGACCCAGGCGACCAGCTGCTTGAGTACGGATCCGCCCTTGGCATAGGTGATCCCGTCGAAGTTGACCTGGACATCCTCGAGGTCGTTGATGGTGGCGACCACCGGATGCGTGGACGGCAGCTGGTCCTGGCGATAGGCCCAGCTCTTCTCCATCGCCTGGAACGTGGTCCAGGCCTCAGTCCACTCGGTGGCTTCGGCGGTCGCGATCGTGGACGCCCATTCGGCGAACGACTCGTTCAGCCACAGGTCGTTCCACCACTTCATGGTGACGAGGTCGCCGAACCACATGTGGGCGAGTTCGTGCAGGATGGTGACGACCCTGCGCTCCTTGATCGCATCGGTCACCTTGGAACGGAAGACATAGGCCTCTGTGAAGGTGATCGCCCCGGCGTTCTCCATCGCGCCGGCGTTGAACTCCGGAACGAAGAGTTGGTCGTACTTCTCGAACGGGTAGGCGTAGTCGAACTTCTCCTCGTAGTAGGCGAAGCCCTGGCGGGTCTTCTCGAAGATGTAGTCCGAGTCGAGGTACTGGGCGAGCGATGCGCGTACGTAGATGCCGAGGGGGATGACGCGGCCGTCGCGGCTGGTCAGCTCGCTCTGCACCGACTGGTACGGGCCTGCGACCAGCGCGGTCACGTAGCTGGAGAGGATCGGGGTGGGGGAGAACGCCCACACCGAGCGGGTGTCGTCCAGGCGCTCCGGCGCGGGCGTCGGTGAGTTGCTGACGATGGCCCACGCGCTCGGCGCGGTGACGGTGAACGCAAAGGTCGCTTTCAGGTCCGGCTGCTCGAACACCGCGAAGACACGACGGGAGTCCGGTACCTCGAACTGCGTATAGAGGTACACCTCGCCGTCGACCGGGTCGACGAACCGGTGCAGGCCCTCGCCGGAGTTGGTGTATTCGGCATCCGAGACGACTGTCAGCACGTTCTCGTCCGCGAGGCCGTCGAGCTGGATGCGGACGCCGTCGCTCACCACGGCAGGATCGAGCGACGCACCGTTCAGGGTCACCGAATGGACGGTGCGGGTGAACGCGTCGATGAAGGTGGACGCCCCGGCTGACGCCTCGAACGTGACCACGGTGGTGCTGCGGAAAATCTCATCACCAGTCGTCAGGTCGAGGGTGACGTCGTAGCTGGCGACGTCGACGATCGACTTGCGTTCCTGCGCTTCGATTCTGGTGAGGTTTTCTCCTGGCACGGGGCTTGTCCTTTGCTCGCGGCGGATTGTGTCCGGAAATCAACCCTATAGCTGAGGCGGATGCGCTCCCTGCGAGCCGCGTCCGGTTCGCGGGTCGGCGTCCGGTTCGTGAATTCGCTGGCGGAGAACCGAACAGGCGCTCACAATCGATTCATGGAACCCGTGATCGATCCAGGCATGGACACCGCAGAGCTGTACCGCTCCTTCGCGATGATCGAGGCGCCAGGGCTGTCCCCGACCTACGAGGCGTGGGCGCTCGGAATCGCGGGCGATCCGGAGATCATCGCGCTCATCGACCAGCTGCCGGCGCCGAAGCGACAGGTCAACCTCGTCTTCGCCGCTGCGCGAGCGGCCGGGGCAGGGGCCTCCGGATATCCCGAATTCCGGCGGTGGCTGGTGGCCACCTGGGATCGGGTCCGCGACATCGCGCTCAGCCACGCGACCCAGACCAACGAGGCGGGCCGCTGTGCCGTGCTGCTTCCACTCCTCGCCGCGCTGCCGCAACCGCTCGCGATCATCGAGGTCGGAGCATCCGCTGGACTGTGCCTCTACCCGGACCGCTACAGCTATCGCTACGGCGACACGGTGCTGCATCCAGACGACGGTCCGAGCACCGTGCTGCTCAGCCCGAGAATCGCTGGACCGGTTCCGGTGCCGGATCGGATGCCGCGGATTGCCTGGCGGGCCGGGCTCGATCTCAACCCGCTCGACGTGTCATCCGAAGCGGATGTCGCCTGGCTCGAGGCCCTGGTCTGGCCGGAGCACGACGATCGCCGGGAACGGCTGCGTGCGGCGATCGAGATCGTGCGGAAGGACCCACCGCGAATCGTGCGGACGGATGCGCTCAGCGGACTTCGCGCTCTCGTCGCCGAGGCGCCGAAGGATACGACGGTCGTGGTCTATCACAGCGCCGCGCTCGCTTACTTCACCGCGAAAGACCGCAGCGCGTTCGCCGAACTGGTTCGCGACCTTCCGGTGCATTGGATCTCGAACGAGGGAGAACTGGTGGTGCCGGGGGTGCGGGAGAAACTGCCCGTACCGCTGCCCGATCCTGCCCTGTTCGTGCTCGCCCAGGACGGCGAGCCGGTCGCCTTCGCCGGCGGGCACGGCCAGAGCCTGTATTGGATCGGTTGACTGCTCACAATCCGGTCATGATTGCTCACACTTTCGGATTGCTCACACTTCGGTCAGCGGGCGCCCTCCCTTTGCAGTGCTTCGTGTCGTGCCTCCCACTGCCGAACCGGTGCGTCGCGAAAGCGCTCTGCCGGGTCTTCGCGCCAGCCGACAGGCATCCCCGGACGCATGCGGACTACGCAGGCATCGATCGTCGACTCCAGCAGGTCGCGCAGCATCGAGTCCGGGTCCTGGATGCAGGCCTCGGTGATTCCGATTACCGAAATCCGCAGCATGGCTTCACAGATCCGAGGTATCGCCTTCGCCTTCGGTGCCGGCTCGTTCGCCGAGAAGTCCCTTGCCCACTTGGCGGCACCGGGTGCCAGCTCGAGGGACGCGGCGATGAGGGTGCGCTCATCGTCCGCGCGGTCGCCGAACTGCACCAGGTAGCGGTCGCAGCACAGGAGTCCGGCAGCGAGCGCGCGTTGCCTGTCTTCCCTGGCGACCGGAAGGGCCGTGCAGGCGGCATGCACCGCGATCAGGACGGTGGTCCGTGGATCGTCGTCGTTCAGGCCGATGACCGACGGCACCAGGACCGCCAGCTCGGAGCGCGCAGAATCCGAACTGCAGTCGTTGACGAGCCTCGCCAACGACGCGAGCGCCGGATGGGTGCAGGCGGGGTGGTCACTCCAGCTCTCGCCTGCGAGGACCGAGGCGTACTCCATGAAGCACGCGCCTCTTCGAGCGTTCCTGTGACGCCCGGTGGACAGCACGGGCATCTCTGTTGGTAGTTCAATTCTCGGCATCATTGCCTCCACGCGGGTGTGTTTTCGTATCCAGTCTGCTCCGACTTTCCGCGATAGGCCAGAGGCAGACGCAAGAGGGCCAGAGGCAGTCGTAAAAGGGAGTGGTTTCGCTACTCTGGGCGAATGGCCAGCATCGTCTTCGACCGTTCGCTACCGGATCCGCGCGTCGCCGCCGAGGCTCTGGCCGGCTCGAGGAACGGGGCATTCTGGCTGGACGACCTTCCCGGCAGGGCGGAATTTCCGCGCTATGCCGGCACCGGCGCGTTCGAGACGGCCGTGATCGGAGGCGGCTACACCGGACTCTGGACGGCTCTGCAGGCCAAGCAACGCAATCCGGATGCCAGGGTCGTTCTCCTGGAGGCGAAAACGATCGGCTGGGCGGCATCCGGTCGCAACGGAGGGTTCTGCGAGTCGTCTCTGACCCACGGCGACGCCAACGGAAGGAGCCGGTTTCCGCGGGAGCTCGACCAGCTCAACCGGCTCGGTCTCGAAAATCTGGACGAGATCGAGCGCACTGTGCAGGAGCTCGGACTCGACTGCGATTTCGAGCGCACCGGCTCGCTCGCCGTCGCCGTCGAGGACTACCAGGTGCGGGAGTTGCGCGACTCGCACGACGGAGAGGACGAGATCTTCCTGGACCGGGAGGCGTTGCGCTCGCAGCTGGATTCGCCGACCTACCTCGCCGGTCTGTGGAGCAAGCGGGCGACGGCGATGGTGCATCCGGGCAAGCTCGCGGCAGAACTGGCGCGTGCCTGTGTCGAGGCCGGTGTGCAGATCTTCGAGCGGTCTCCCGTCTCCGGCATCGACAGCGAGCTACCGTCCGGACCGGTGACCCTCGTGGTGCGCGGCGGGTTCGTCAACGCCGATCGGGTCGCCATCGCGACAAACGCGTTCCCGTCGCTGCTGAAGCGTTTTCGCCTGCACACGGTTCCGGTCTACGACTACGTGCTGATGACAGAACCGCTCAGCACAAGCCAGCTCGCGAGCATCGGCTGGGGCAATCGGCAGGGGGTCGCGGACCTCGGAAACCAATTCCACTACTACCGGTTGAGCGCCGACAACCGAATTCTCTGGGGTGGCTACGATGCGATCTACCACTACGGCGGTCGCATCCGGTCCCGCTACGAAGATCGGCCGCAGACGTTCGAGATACTCGCCAGGCACTTCTTCACGACCTTCCCGCAGCTCGCCGGCCTGCGGTTCACCCATCGCTGGGCCGGCGTCATCGACACCAGCAGCCGTTTTTGCGCGTTCTTCGGTCGGGCGCGTCAGAACCGGGTCGCCTACGCAGCCGGGTTCACCGGGCTCGGTGTCGCCGCGACCAGGTTCGCGGCCAACGTGATGCTCGACCATCTCGACGGGGTTGAGACGGAGAGGACCAGCCTCGAAATGGTTCGGACCATGCCACTTCCGTTCCCGCCAGAGCCCGCGGCCTACCTCGGCGTGCAGGCATCCAGGTGGGCCATGAATCGTGCCGATCACCACGGCGGACGACGCAACCTGCTGCTGAAGACCCTGGATGCGGCTGGGCTCGGGTTCGACTCATGAGCGGAGGTCGCCGGCCGAAGGCTCATCCAGGTGTCTCTTCCCGCTGTCTCTGCCCACTGGTAGCCTGCCCGGCATGAAGCAGAAAGAACTGTTCCTCCAGGCGGATGCAGCGTTGCGCTCCGTCATCGACAGCATCACACCT
>JAODMG010000057.1 GCA_025464895.1 Microbacteriaceae bacterium
GGTGGTGTTCTTCAACGAGGGGTGGGTTCCCTATGAGGAGCGAGCCAACTACCTTCTCGATGCGGATGTCGGGGTCAGCACGCATTTGGATCACCTGGAGACCGCGTACAGCTTTCGCACCCGCATCCTCGACTACCTGTGGGCGTCGTTGCCTCTCGTCAGCACCACCGGCGACACCTTTGCCGACATCATCACTGCGAACGGTCTCGGCCTTGCCGTTCCTCCTGAGGACGTCGGAGCGCTCGAGCGGGCGCTCGAGACTCTGCTCTACGACGAGGTAGAGCACGCCAGGGTTGCGGAGCGCGTCCGCGAATTCGCCAAGACCATGAAGTGGGCCGTCGTTCTTCGGCCGCTCATCGCGTTCTGCCTCAACCCACGGCACGCACCAGACCTGGCGCTGGGCATCGAGCCGGCGAGCAGCTACCAGGTGCGACGGCTCACCACCCGGGTGAAGGGTATGGAAGCGAGTTCGTCCTGGCGGCTCACCGCCCCGCTCCGGGCGGCAAGC
Source organism: Microbacteriaceae bacterium (assembly GCA_025464895.1). Lineage (GTDB taxonomy): Bacteria > Actinomycetota > Actinomycetes > Actinomycetales > Microbacteriaceae > Parafrigoribacterium_A. Next base: position 509 of record JAODMG010000057.1, read on the forward strand.
GACGTCGTCCGCGACCTGCTCGGTCGGGGGAATCGCCGCGCGGATTGACGCCGCCGCGATTGCCGTAGGCTTGGGCGGGCATTCTGTGCGCCGGAAAGAGGTTCGACATGGCTGAGTCCAGGCCGGGCGTTGTGTCCATTGTTCTGGTGAACTTTCGCGGAGCTGATCTGACCATCGAAGCGGTCAACGAACTGCAGAAGGTCGACTGGCCGGAAGAACTGCTCGAGGTCGTCGTCGTGGAGAACGCATCCGGCGACGGAAGTGCGGAGCGCATTCGGACTGCCGCGCCATGGGTGAGACTCGTCGAGTCGGGCGAGAACCTCGGCTTCGCCGGAGGATGCAACCTGGGAGTCGCCAGCAGCACCGGCGAGTTCGTCGGCTTCCTCAACAGCGACGCCAAGCCGGATGCGCAGTGGATCGCTGCCGCGGTCGCCACTTTCGCGGAGGCGCCGGAGATCGGAGCGGTCGCGAGCAAGGTGCTCGACTGGGACGGAGGCGTGGTCGACTACGTGGATTCGGCGATGACCTGGTTCGGCATGGGATACAAGCCGTTCGTGGGCGAGAAGGTGCCGTTCCACGCGAACCAGGCAGCGGATGTCCTCTTCGGCACCGGATCGGCGATGTTCGTGCGCCGCGAGGTCTTCGATCGGCTCGGCGGCTTCGACGAGCGCTTCTTCATGTTCTTCGAGGACGTCGACCTCGGCTGGCGACTCAACCTTCTCGGCTACCGCTACCGCTATCAGCCGTTGTCGATCGCGTTCCACAAGCATCACGGCTCGGTGAGCAAGTTCGGGTCGTTCAAAGAGGACTATTTCCTGGAGCGGAACGCTCTGTTCGCCCTGTACAAGAACCTCGAGCAGGCGGGCCTCGACCAGGCACTGCCTGGCGCGCTGTCCCTATCGATTCGGCGAGGCGTGTCGAAGGCCGGCAACGATTCGACCGAATTCGACTTCCGCTCCGCCGGGGGAGACGACAACGATGCCCAGGCGGTGTCCAAGGAATTGCTCGCGAGCGTATACGCGGTCGACCAGTTCGTGAAACACCTTCCCTCTCTCACCGCGTCGCGAGACCAGATCCAGGCAACGAGGGTTGTGTCCGACCGGGCCATCTGGTCCCTGTTCCGGCGGGTGGACGCGCCGTCCAACGACGACAGCTCATACCTGGAGGGCTACGAGAACATCGTGCAGGCGTTCGAGGTGCTCGAACGCCCTGGGTCGAGGAAGGTCGTCATCATCACCGGCGACCCGATCGGCGCCAAGATGGCGGGTCCCGCCATCCGCGCATGGCACATGGCAGAGGCGCTCGCGGCTCATTGCGACGTCACGCTGGTGACGTTGTCCGCCCTCGAACCGATCGAGGCACCGTTTCGGCTCGTTCACGTGCGCGCCGGCGACAACCGCGCCTTCGAACCGCTCGAGGCTTGGGCGGATGTCATCGTCTTCCAGGGTCACGCGATGCAGGTGTTCGAGGCCCTCCGGTACACCGAGAAGATCATCGTCGCCGACGTTTACGACCCGATGCACCTCGAACAGCTCGAACAGGCACGAGAACTCCCGGCGGCAACCTGGGACAAACAGGTCACCGATGCCACCGAGGTGCTCAACGAACAGCTCGCTCGCGCCGATTTCATGCTCTGCGCCTCCGAGCGGCAGAGGTTCTTCTATCTCGGGCAGCTCGCCGCGCTCGGTCGCATCAACCCGGCCAACTACGCGAACGACCCGGATCTGACCGGCCTCATCGACGTCGTGCCGTTCGGGCTGGACCGCACCCCGCCCGAGCACTGGGCCCAGGTGCTGAAGGGCGTGCGTGCGGGTATCGCAGCGGACGACAAGGTCCTGCTCTGGTCCGGTGGGCTCTACAACTGGTTCGACCCGAAGGCTCTCATCCGGGCGGTGGCGACGCTGGCGGAGACCCGGCCGAACGTCCGCCTGTTCTTCCAGGGGACGAAGCATCCGCATCCCGGCGTTCCGGAGATGGCGATCGTCCGCGAGTCACGAAGTCTCGCGGCAGAGCTGGGCGCCCTCGACACCTCAGTCTTCTTCAATGAATCCTGGGTCGACTACGCCGAACGGCAGAACTTTCTCACCGAGGCCGATGCCGGGGTGAGCACGCATTTCTCCCACGTGGAGACGACCTTCTCGTTTCGCACCCGCATCCTCGACTACCTCTGGGCAGAACTTCCCATGGTGATCACCGAGGGTGATACCTTCGCAGAGCTCGTCGCGACGGAAGGCCTCGGCGTCGTTGTGCCGGCGGGAGACGTCGATGCGCTCACGGCGGCGCTCGAACGCATCCTCTTCGACGAGGTGTTCATCGCCGAGAGTCGCGCGAACATCCGCCGGGTGCGCGAGCGATTCTTCTGGGAGAACACGCTCGCCCCCCTGGTCGACTTCGTGCGTTCGCCCCATCGAGCGGCCGACCTCGTGGAGCGACGGCTCGCATCGAACGAGAGCAATGCCGTGGCCCCGGCGCGGAAGAAGCGACGCAAGCCATACGGGTTCCAGCACAATTTGCGACTCGTGCGTCATCACCTGGCCAACGGCGGAGTTCGAGTGGTCGTGCAGAAACTCCGAAACCGCCTCAGGCGCCGCTAGCAGCGCACGGCACGCCGTCACCAGGTGCCGGCAGGTGACCTCCCGCTCGGGGTCAGTCTTCGGCGTTTTCTGTCGCGCGTTGCTCGAGCTCGCGAAGACGGAGATCCTGCAGCGCAACCAGTTCCGCGAGAGTCCTGGTCTTGGCTTCCAGGCGGGTCAACTCCGCGCTGTGCTGGAGGCAGACCAGGAACAGCACGGCGATACTGACGAAGAAGACCAGGTTGAGGGGCACCTCGATGCCGATGAGGGTGGCCGCCCACTGGAGTGTCGAGGGGAAAACACCGACGACGAGCGCGAGCACGCCGGCGACCAGCCACCAGATGGCGTGACGCTCGCGCAGCCGTCGCCGACGAAGAAGTTCGATGACGACGCCGAGAGCGAGCAGCGCCGAGATGATGCCGAAGATGTAGGTGGTTGGAGTGACGATCACTTTGACTGGACTCTCAGGGAGGAAGCGGGGCGGGTCAGCGCGAAGACCAGGGCCATGCCCGCCCTGGCCAGATAGGCGGCAGCCTTGAACGGATGGTGCGATGGCACGCCTCCCGCGCGAGGGCGCATGGACACCGGGATCTGCCGGATGACGCAGCCGGCCCTCGCCGCGATGACCAGGGCCTCGATGGTGTCGCCCAGGTATTCGGCCGGGTAGTGGGTGGCGAAGAGCGCGACGCACCTGGGTCCGCTCGCGCGGTATCCGGAGGTGGTGTCGGTGAGCGTCGTCTTGGCAGTTTTGCTCAAGAACATGGCGAGCGCTTTCATCGCCCACTGGCGCGGTCCGCGCACGACGTAGTCACCTTCGCCGGCAAAGCGGGCGCCGAGCACCAAGTCGGCGGAGTCGAGCCCGTCGAGCAACTCTGGCACGTTCGACGGATCGTGCTGGCCGTCCGAGTCGACCTGCACGACGTTGTCGAAACCGTTGGCGAGCGCATAACGGAATCCGGTGCGCATCGCGCCTCCGACCCCAAGATTGAATGGGAGCGTCGCCACCAGGGCGCCGGCGCCCCGGGCTTCCCGAGTGGTGGCATCCGAAGATCCGTCGTCCACCACCAGGACCGTTACTCCGGGAAGCTTCGTGAAGACTTCGCGCACCACGGCGGCGACCGACGCCTCCTCGTTAAACGCAGGCATGACGATTAGCGTCTTTTCGAGGGCGGATGGCATGTCCCGATACTAGCAATTCGGCACTTCATGTCCGCCGCGTTCGGCGGGCCAGGCTGGCCCGCGCGAACGGGCGCGCCGATGCTCGCCGTTAGGATGGTCCCCGTGACAGATGGCGGGCCGGCAGGGCGGAGAACCGCGCGACTGTCCGGATTTGCCCTGCTCCTCCTGGCGACCGCGATCTCCGGGGCCGCCGCGTACGTCGTCACCTGGGTGGTGCCCCGCCAGGTGGGGTTCGCGAACTACGCCATTTTCGCCGTCTTCTGGTCGTTCATCTACCTGCTGGTTGGCGCCCTGTCGGGAATCCAGCAGGAGGTCACCAGGGCGACCAGGCCAATCGGAACCGAAACGGCATCCGCCCACAGGGCCGCCAAATTCGCTTTCGCCTCCGCGGGTGTCGTCGTGGTGGTCATCGTGGCAACGGCCCAGTTGTGGGTCAACGCGGTTTTTCCCGCCGACGGCTGGCTGCTCGTCTGGCCGCTGGCGGTCGGAGCGGGATCCTATGTTCTGGTAGCGGTACTCGCCGGTTCGTTGTACGGGATCTCACAGTGGTTGCCGCTCGTCAGCATGATGGTCGCGGACGCACTGCTCCGGCTCATCGCGGTGACAGTTGTGCTGCTCTTCACCACGGACGTTGTCGCCCTGGCCTGGGCGGTGGCGCTTCCCTTCCCGGTGGCGATCGTGCTGCTGTGGCCGTTCATCCGCCGTTCGGTCGTCGGAAGAAGCGAGCTCGACGTCGGCTATCGTGCCATCAGCTGGAACGTGCTGCGGACGGTGCTCGCTGCCGCATCGACCGGAGCAATGGTGAGTGGTTTTCCGCTCCTGCTCGGCCTGGCCTCCGCCGGGCAGCCGAAGGCCACCGTCGGCCTGTATATCCTCACGATCACTCTCGCCAGGGCGCCGCTGATCGTCGTCGCGATGTCGCTGCAGAGCTACTTCACCGTCACCTTTCGAGACGCGGCCGATACCTTCTGGCGGGTGTTTCTATGGCTCCAGGCCGCGATTCTCGTCGGTGGCCTGGCGCTCGCCGCTCTCGGCTGGATCATCGGACCGGATGTCTTCGGCTTCCTCTTCCCCGGCGAGCGGCAACCGGAGGGATGGTTCATCGCCGTCCTCGTGCTGTCCTCAGCACTCATGGCGGCGCTCTGCGTCAGCGCGCCTGCGGTACTGGCGAGATCGCAGCACCTCGTCTACAGCGCAGGCTGGTTCGCCGGGGCGGTGGCGACAATCGTCGCGCTGGTGCTTCCGCTCGACTTCACCTCTCGCACGGTGACGGCCTTGTTCGTCGGTCCGGCGATCGGACTGCTCGTGCACGGCACCTTCCTGGTGCGCGCAAATCGCGACGCGCGGATGGTGTCGCGCTAGCCGACGCTACCTGGTCCTGATGCTGTCCAGGTGCTCGAGATACCACTGGTAGGTCGAGGCGATGCCGTCGGGCAGCTCGATCGTGGACTGCCACCCGAGGGTCGTGAGCCGGGAGACATCCAATAGCTTCTGCGGGGTCCCGTCCGGTTTCGACGGATCCTGGACGAGCTCGCCGGTGAAGCCGACGGTCTCGCCGACGAGGGTTGCGAGTTCGCGGATCGAGAGGTCGTTGCCGACCCCGATGTTGATCGTCTCGCCAGAGTCGTAGTTCTCGAGCAGGAACAGGGCGGCGTGCGCGAGGTCGTCGACGTGCAGGAATTCCCGTCGCGGCGTTCCGGTACCCCAGATCACCACTTCGGAATCACCGTTCTCCTGCGCCTCGTGGAACCGGCGGATGAGGGACGGCAGCACGTGTGAATTGCGGGGGTGGAAGTTGTCGCCTGGGCCGTACAGATTGGTCGGCATGGCAGAAATCCAATGCCGGCCGTACTGGCGGCGAGACGCTTCCACCTGCATGATCCCTGCGATCTTTGCGATCGCGTAGGCGTCATTGGTTTCCTCGAGCTTGCCGGTGAGCAGCGAATCCTCCCTGATCGGCTGCTCCGCGAACTTGGGGTAGATGCAGGATGAGCCGAGAAAGAGCAGGCGATCCACGTCGCTGGAGTTCGCGGCGTCCATCAGGTTGACCTGCATTTGCAGGTTGTCGCTAAGGAATTCGGCCGGATAGGTGTTGTTGGCGAGGATTCCACCGACGCGCGCCGCGGCGTCGACGATGACGTCCGGACGCTGGGCGGAGACGAACTCGAACACGTCATCGCGCTTTCGCAAATCGAGTTCAGCCGAGGTCGCGCCGATCAGGTTGGTGAAACCGGACGCACTCAGGTGTCGCCAGATCGCCGACCCGGCGAGACCTCGGTGCCCCGCAATGTAGATGCGGGCTGACCTGTCGATGGGCGATTCTGGGCTGGTTATACTCACTGGGGTCCACATTCTGTCCGGATGGCGCCCTGAGCCGCGTTCGCTGGCTCGAATTTTTTGCGCATAGCCTGAAAGCCTAACAATCCGAGAGCCGATCATGCCCAAGCCAGACATCCTCGTCATTCTTCCCACCCTCGGCGACCGACTCGAGACCCTTCGGGAGACTCTCGAGGCGATCGATGTCCAGCGGGGCGATGTCTCGCTCACGCTCGTGGTCGTTGCTCCCGTCGGCGCGACCGAGGCGCGGGCGCTGGCCGAGAGCCACGGCGCGAAGATCGTTGACGACCCCAAGCACGGGATCTCCGCGGCGATCAACTACGGGCTGGCCGCCCGCGACGGCGAGGACTACTACGCCTGGATCGGAGACGACGATCTCTTCCGCCCAGGTGGACTGCTCACCCTGAAAACCATCCTCGACGCCAGGCCGGAGAGCGTCCTCGCCTATGGCGGGTGCGAGTACATCGATCCGACCGGGAAGGTGCTCGCCGTCAGCAACGCCGGCGCTCTAGCGAAATTCTTGCTGCCATGGGGTCCAGACCTGATCCCTCATCCCGGCACGATGATCCGGTTGGACGCGCTCGAAGCGATCGGCGGCTTTGACGTCACCCTCAAGTACGCGATGGATCTCGACGCGTTCCTCAAGCTGCGAAAGCACGGGTCGTTCGCCTGGACCAGGACGTCCGTTTCGGCGTTCCGCTGGCATCCGGATTCCCTCACCGTGGCCAACCGACTCAATTCGAGTCGTGAGTCGGAGTCGGTGAAGACGCGTCACACTCCGCCGATTCTGCGCGGGCTCAGTCCCATCTGGAACTATCCGATTCGCTGGGCGTCGTCATTCGCCGCCAAGCGCGTGAGCGCCAGGGCTGGCTGAATTCTCTGCGCTAGGCTACAAACGATCTTTGGCGGGGGCCATGCTGCCCGCCTTCACCCACGCGATTCCTGGAGCACACGATCATGACTGAGACCAAGCTGAAGAGAGCTTTCGTCACCGGCATAACCGGCCAGGACGGGAGCTATCTCGCCGAGCTGCTCCTCAGCAAAGGCTATGAAGTCCATGGGCTCATTCGCCGTGCATCGACATTCAACACCGCGCGCATCGACCACCTCTACCACGACCCGCACGAGAGCGGTGCCAGGATGTTCCTGCACTACGGCGACCTCAGCGATGGCTCGCGGTTGGTGACTCTGCTCGAGTCGATTCGTCCGGATGAGGTCTACAACCTCGGCGCCCAGTCCCACGTCCGGGTCAGCTTCGATGAGCCGGAGTACACCGCCGATTCCACCGGTCTCGGCTCCATTCGGCTGCTCGAAGCCATCAGGATGATCGGTCTCGAGTGCCGTTACTACCAGGCGTCGAGTTCTGAGATGTTCGGAGCGACTCCGCCTCCGCAGAATGAGGACACGGCGTTCTACCCGCGCTCTCCCTACGGCGCGGCAAAGCTGTACTCGTATTGGGTCACTCGCAACTATCGCGAGGGCTACGGCATGTTCGCGGTCAACGGCATCCTGTTCAACCACGAATCGCCACGCCGCGGCGAGACATTCGTCACCCGCAAGATCACGCGTGCCGTCGCCCGCATCAAAGCTGGCCAGCAGAGCGAACTCTTCATGGGCAACCTGGATTCGGTTCGCGACTGGGGATACGCGCCTGAGTACGTCGAGGCGATGTGGCGGATGCTGCAGCATGACACACCGACCGACTATGTCGTCGCTACCGGGACGAACTACACGGTCAAGGACTTTCTGCAGATCGCCTTCGAGCACGCGGGCCTCGACTGGGAGAAGTACGTGAAGTTCGACGAACGCTACCTGCGCCCGACCGAGGTCGACGCGCTGGTCGGCGATGCTTCGCGTGCGCAGGAACAGCTGGGTTGGACACCGAAGGTGCTGACCCCTCAGCTCGCGCGTCTCATGGTTGACGCGGACGTTGAGGCGCTCAGTGTCAGTGGCAGCCCCTGGATCGATACGGTCTACGTTCCCTAGTGACGAGTTCCCAAGCGACCGGCGCAGACTCCGCTGAACTGAACGTCGCGCTGTCGATGCTGACGCTCGTGCCGGGCGGCATGGGTGGCAGCGAGACCTACGCTCGGGCGCTGACCCGACAATTGGTCAAGGGTGCCAACGTCGAGGCCTTCGTGCCGAAGTCGGCAGCGGGTTTCAGCGAGGGGATTCTCGAGCACGTCGTCGATTCGGTGAGCGTCGGCGCATCGACCCGCGGCCGTCTGGCCGGCGTCATCGCGGCGACCGTCAACGGTCCGGCCATCCGAAAGATGATGGCTGGGGCGGATGTCGTCCACTACCCCTTCACCGTTGCCGCCCCTCGCCCGGCTCGCAGGCAGGCGCTCGTGCAGAGCCTTCTCGACGTGCAGCATCTCGATCTGCCCGAGCTGTTCGGTCGCGCTGAACTGCTCTATCGCCGCCGCTTCTACGAGGGAACCGCCCGCCGCGCCGACGGCGTCATCACCATCAGCGAATTCGCCAAGCGTCGCATGATCGAGCTCCTCGGGATCGATGGCGAGAAGATCCAGGTCGCCCATCTCGGCGTCGACACGACTCAGTTCATTTCGAACCACGGCGGGCGCGAGAACTTCGTGTTCTACCCGGCCAGGGGCTGGGCGCACAAGAACCACGCGCGCCTCTTCGACGCGATGGCGATCGTGCGCGAACAGATCCCCGGCATGCGCCTGGTGTTGACCGGCGGCGGCCTCGAGGCCCTCGGCCAGGTGCCGGATTGGGTGGATCGCCGGGGCCTGGTCAGCACGGAAGAGCTTCGCTCGCTGTACCGGTCGGCGGCCGCGCTCGCCTTTCCGAGCCTCTACGAGGGATTCGGTCTGCCGCCGCTTGAGGCGATGGCGTCCGGATGCCCGGTGGCCGCCTCCAACGCGGGTTCCATCCCCGAGGTCTGCGGAAACGCCGCCGTGTTGTTCGATCCGCTCGACGTCGACGCGATAGCGGATGGCATCCTCTCGGCAATCGACCGTGGTGCAGAGTTGTCGCTCGCCGGCGTTGCACACGCCGCTCGGTTCACCTGGGAGAGCTGTCGAGACGCTCACCTCGCGGCGTATCGTCGCGCGCTGATTAGTCACTAATCGCCGTAAGCTGGATTTCATGCGTGCCGACAACGACTCCCAGACGATCCTCGTCACGGGAGCGAACGGGCAGGACGGCGCGTACCTGGTGGAGCGACTGGTGGGAGAAAACCACGAGGTCCACGGTCTCTGCCACTCCGAAGACGGTGCGGTTCGACTCCGCGAAGCCTTCCCCGATGTGACGGCGCACGTCTCAGACCTCGCAGACACCGCCGGCATGATCGGCATCATCGCCGAGGTGCAGCCGACCCATATCTACAATCTCGCGGGCAATACGTCGGTCGAACGTTCGTGGCAGTTTCCGACTGAGACGGCGGATGTCCTGGGCGTTGGACCGGTGCGGTTGCTCGAGGCGGCCTGGAAGCTCCAAGAGAAATCGTCTCGCCGGGTCAAATTCCTCCAGGCATCCAGTGCAGAGATTTTCGGGGACACGCTAGAGGTGCCGCAGCGGGAGACCACCCCTCGCGTTCCGGTGACGCCCTACGGGGCCGCGAAGTCCTTTGCGCATGAAATGGTCGGTGTCTATCGGTCGCGCGGTATGCTCGCCAGCTCCGCGATCCTCTACAACCACGAGTCCCCGCGCCGGCCGGAGTCGTTCGTCGCGCGCAAGATCTCTCGTGAGGCCGCCAAGATCTCGCTCGGGCTTTCGGACAACCTCACGCTCGGCAACATCGACGTCTACCGCGACTGGGGATTTGCGCCGGACTACGTCAATGCGATGATCACCATCCTGGATGCGAACGAAGCGGGCGATTACATCGTGGCGACGGGACATGCCCACTCGGTACGCCAGTTCGTCCAGACGGCGTTCGCCTACCTCGGGATCGAGGATTGGGAGCGCCACGTGACCATAGATCGCGCGCTCTACCGGCCGGCAGATCCGAAACAACTGGTGGGGGATCCGGCGAAACTCCGGGGCCTCGGGTGGCGGCCCAGTGTGGATTTCGAAGAGCTCGTGCACATCATGGTCGAGGCCGACCTCGCGTCCCTCCGGGAGCAAGCTTCGATTTCCTGATCTGCCCGATCATCGCCGAACAAATGCTGCCCCTGTCCCGCGAGGACAACTTAAAGATATGCTCGCATTTCACCTGCTCATAGTGTGGTCATCGCAGTAGGAGTTCGTCTTGGTCGCACGGCTTGTCTGGGCAGAACGCGAAGCCTCGATCAGATGTCTGGTATGTCAGTTCCACGGCGACGGTGCCGAGGTGTCGACGGTGTCTGGTGCTTCTCCCGGCACGCTGCGTGTGCTCCGCTGTCCCCGATGCCGTTCCGTCGTTATCGACGGCGAAATGTTCGAGATCGATCTGCCCGACTCCGTCATCGACGGCTACGTGGAGAATGGTGCGGGGATCGAGGCGATCGCGCGCAACCTGTTCTACCTTGACCCCTCGAGCATCCGCACCTTCCTCGACGTCGGCTGCAACTACGGATTCGGGGCACATCTCGGCAAGACTCTGCTCGGCTGGGACGTGGTCGGCATCGAGCCGGGAAGTGCCGGGCGACGAGGTGCCCGTGAACTCCAGCTGCCGATCCGCGAGGAATTCCTGCTCGAGACCACGGTGTTCGACCGCAAATTCGACTTTGTGCTGGCATCCGAGGTGCTCGAACATGTCCCAGATCCGGCCGGATTCCTCAGGGCGATCGCCGCCCAGCTTGCTCCAGGTGGGCATCTGGTCATCACAACGCCCGCAGCCGAGATCATCGACAGCGGCGAGCATCACAATGAAGTCATCATCGCGCTCAGTCCGGGGTATCACCTCTTCTTGGCGAGCGCCTACGGACTCGAGCTGCTCCTGCGCGCGGCCGGATTCGCGAACGTCCTGGTAGAGCGCGATCACAGGACGTTGCGCGCCGTCGCATCCATGGAGCCGGATGAAATCCTCGGCTTGGGAGACTATGGTCCGACATCGTCTGCGATCGAGGAGTACTACGACGGCTTGGCGTCGGACGCACCGTCGGGGTCGGCACTGTCCAGCGGCATGGCCAGCAGACACTTCAGGGCGCTAGTCAATCGCGGGGAATTCGGAGCGGCGTCGGCGAGTCTGAGGCGTGCGTCGACAGCGATCCACCTTCGCCACGGTCTGGATGTCGGCGATCCGAGTGCGGTCACCCTCGCGCTGGAGGCTGGCGCCGCGGTTCCGTGGAATTTGATCCCCGTCGCCTATCACGCCGGCATGATGCAGCTCATCTCGGGCAGTCCCGCCTTGGCCGTGGCGTATTTCGACCTGACGATGGTCGCCGTCCGGTTGTGGGAGCGGCAGTCCAACGTGTTGGACGGCGACTCAGCCGACCTGGCCCTGAACGCCACTCGCCATCGCGCACTGGCGTTCTGCCGATTCGAGCCGGCCAGGGTCGAGGGGGCGCTGGACGTCATCGCGACGATGGACACCAGCCAGGAGGTCGCCCGGTGGACCCGGCGTCTCTTCGCCGAGCTGGTTACACTGGATCATCCGGATGAGGCGGCGGCGCTGCTTGTACGTCTCGACACACCGGCGCTCGGCCTGGCCGAAGACATCGACGACGCGGAAAGTGCCCGCGCCAAGCTGCTCGAGGGCTACCGGCACGCCATCGACGCCGGCGCACTCGACCGGGCTCGCAAGTTCGCCAGTCTTATGCGCGGACACTCGCGGTTCGAACGGTCCACGGCGCGGAGAAAACTCTTCACCGCTGGCGCGCAGTTTCCGCGTCTGATGCGGGTGATTACCCGCATCCGAGCGCTTGGCAACGGCGCCTGAGATCGATCAGGGGTGGTGCGGCGCAACCTGGTAGATGGTGATGGTGGATTTGGGAATCCGAAAGCTCTGCTTTGCGACCAGGCACGATAACGGAAGTTTCGTGTTGTCGGACAACACATAGTTGACGTGATTCCTGGCAAAGGACGAACAGGCGTCAAAGGTGACGAGGATCTGATCCGGCGCGGGATTGCTCACCGTCGGTTCTCCCGTCCCGGGCACCCAGCCGATCCCGGCCAGGCGGTTCCACAGGAATTTGTACGTGTCGTGTGGGTCGATGTCGCGCCACATCGTTGCCGACGGCGCCCCCTGCACGCCGTTGAATGCCTTCACCCCGGATTCGAGCAGGATCGCGCCGGTCTCGACTCCGCCGATACCGACCCAGGTCCCCGGCACGGCCTTGTCAATGCGCATCACCGCCTTGGCCTCCGGGGTGGTTCGCAGGTCGTAGATCCCCCGATAGATGGGATTCACCGTGATCGTACTCAAGACGGTGACCAGGACGAACGCAGTCGCCCCAGCGGCGAATCGCCCACGCGAGAAGAAGACGATGGCGGCCGCAGACACCAGGGCGTACGCCCACCAGAGCGGGGCGTCGTGAAACAGGCGCCCCGCACCTTCGGTGACCCAGAGGGCGGCGGCAATGCCGACCTGGGGGAGGAGGAACAGCGCGCCGGTTCCGATTGCCAGCATCCAGCCGGGCTTAGCCACTTCGGCGTCGATGTATCGAAGGATGTATGCCAGCATCGCGATCGAGGCGATTCCGAGCCCGATTCGGCTGCGACCATCCGAGGTGCGGTCGAGGAAGAGCAGGTGCGCGAGAGCATCCCAACCGGGGAGATAGAAGAACGCGAAGAAGAGGAATACCGAGGCGGTGACGCCGATGAGGGTCCAGGGCAGCACCGCGCGGTTCTTGAGGGACCGATAGACGATCCATCCGACGATCGGGATCATGAAGATCCCGATGAAGAAGAATGTGGAGGCTTCTGAGGAGTTGGTGCCAAGAAAACCGGCGCCGCGCTTCAGCGATTCGGAGAAGGATGAGCTGACCGCGCGCGCGAGGGAGAGGAGATCGCTCGACCCCGTCTTGGTCAGTCGCGCGCCGGGGTAGGTGGTGGCAAGAAACGACTCGACTGTCGCGCTTTTGCTATTCAGCCACACGAGTGTTAGACCGCCGGCGACAACCCCGGTGGACAGGATCGGCATGACTTGCTTCACCAGGTCCCACCATGAGGCGTGCGCTCGTTTCTGCTCGATCAGGAGTCCAATCGCAAAGAACACGACGACGACGACGACCGGAACGATGAATGGAGCGTAGATGCCCATGGCCATCACCACGGTGAGGTAGCCGACGATCGCAGCCCAGATCCAACGGGACAGCGTCGAGGAGTTCTTCACCGCCCAGGTCAGGGCGGTCATGGTGGTCAGGGCCCAGACTGCCGGCCAGAAGATCGCGGGCTGGAACCACCATTGGAAGAACGGGCTGAAATAGAATCCGACCGCGATCGCCGCTGCGAGGACCGGCCGACGCGGCAGAAGCGTGACCAGAAAGCAGAATGCGGCGGCGATGAGGGTGAGACCGGGCGCCCACCACTTCCAGGCCATTCCCCGGCCGACATCCAGGAAGGTGTAGCCCAGGAGATGTGGCCGGAACGCGATCGACCAGTCGAGGCGCGGGAGGTCGTGCGGTAGCGCAGCATCCATCCCGCCGGGCACCGTTTGGTTGCGCTCGGGGAGCCCCTGTTGCACCTGTGCGATCGACCAGGACGCTCCGACGTACCACTCGTCGGATCGGATGAGCTGCGGACTGCCCGCGATGAGTTGCGGATCGTGGCCTTCCGACACGAGATTGAACATCGCGCCAGAAGAGGTCCCGTTGATTCCCACACCAACGAGGATCGCGCCAAGGATGAGCAGGATGGCGGGAACACTGAGCAAGACGCGGTAGCGCGGCAGGCCGTCGGCGCGAATGCCGGTGAGCGTCCGATAGCGCAAGACGAGGCTCACTCCGAGGCCGCGCAGGCCGTGTCGTGGCGCAATTGTGTAGCGGTTCATCTGGGCCCGATTCGCGAAGATCAAAACCGTCGTTTTGGTCCTCTACGAAGCGGCATTCGTCATTGTAAGGGATCCTCACCGGCAACATTCGACAGGCCACGCGGAGATATTCGCGCCCGCGCATGAGTGCGTCTTCGAACCGCCGGTTGATTGGTCTGGTTGAATGCTCGAATGTCCATCATCGCGCACAGTGTCGGGCCACGTCATCGCCCTGGGCAGGCGCGCCGCCTCGTCAGCCGCTGGTGGTTTTGGGCAGTCCTCGCAGCCGTCGTTCTGATTCTTGCCTGCGTCGCCTGGGTTGGCGCGCGCGGGCTGCAGGTCAAATCTCACTTGGACGCCGCGCAAGCCCAGGTCGGCCAGCTGAAATCCCAGGTCGCCGCCCAAAAGTTCTCCGGGCTCAATGCCACTCTCACGAAAATCCAGACGCATTCGGCTGCAGCACTCGAACTCACGAACGATCCGATCTGGCGCATGGCGGAATCGGTTCCCGTACTCGGCCAGAATTTCACGGCGGTGAGAGAGCTCGCCGGCATTACCGACGAGGTGGTCAACAAGGCGATCACTCCGCTCGTCTCGGTCGCGGCCACCCTGGATCCTGCGTCGTTTGCACCGGTTAACGGAGCGATAAGTCTCAAGCCGTTCACCGATGCGATTCCGGCCGTAGCTCAGGCAAACACTGAACTCGGCGTTGCCACCAAGGCCGTCAATCGAATCGATACAGGTGGCACAATCTCACAGCTGGGCGCCGCGAAAGTGAAGTTGGCGGGGCTTCTCGCGAGTGTCGTTCCGGTCATGAAGACCGCGAACGACATCCTCCCGCTTATCCCACCGCTCATGGGAGCCGACGCCCCTCGGCGTTACGTTGTCATGTTCCGGAACAACGCGGAATCCCGCGCGCTGGGTGGCACCGCCCTGTCGTTCGCTCTCGTCACTGTCGACAATGGGCAGATCAGGTTGACCAGCACAGTGCCCGCTGGAGGGGGGAATTTCGCGCATTACCGCTCGCCGGTTATCCCGGTTCCGGATGGGGTCGAGGAACTCGACGACGGTACCTTCGGCACGTTTATCGCCAACGCCACGGTGCGCCCGGATTTTGCCTCGGCTGGCAAGATCACCTATCAGATGTGGAAGCAGCAGTTCGGTGAAGCGGTCGACGGAGTCCTGTCCATCGATCCGGTCGCGCTCAGCTACATCCTTCGAGCAACGACTCCGATTCCGCTCGCGTCCGGTGGCTCGCTTACAGGTGACACGCTGGTCCCTCTCCTGCTCAACGAGGTCTACCAGCGATACAGCACGAAGAATATTGTCGTGGATAATGCGGCCCAGGACGCCGTCTACGGCGAGGCTGTGGCGTCAACATTCGCACGACTCTCCAGCGGTCCTCTGGATTCGAAGGTCCTCATGGCCGCGGTGGTGCAGGGTGCGACGGAACATCGACTCCAGTTCTGGAGCGCGCATGCAGACGAGCAAGCCCAACTTGTGGCGACCGGTTTCGATGGCGGATTGCCGAAGAGCGACGCAACCACGGATCGCGTTGGGGTGTACTTCCAGGACAACGTGGGCTCCAAACTCAACTTCTACCTCTATCAGACCGTGAGACTGGGGCAGGCGGTGTGTCGCGCGGATGGCCGCGAGTCCTATCGGGTCGGCGCCGATTTGGCGAGTACCGTGCCCGCCAATGCTGCCAAATCGCTCTCCGTGTCGATCCTCGGCAATTGGAAGCTGGAAAAGCTCAAGCCCGGGCAACAGCGGATGTACGTGATGGTGTACGCCCCGCCGGGTTCGCAGATCACCGGCGCGACCGTCGACGGAGTCCCGGTGGCGCTCAAGTCACTGCACGATGAGGCCTACCCGGTTGCAAAAGTCACCGTCATCGTGAATCCGGGCCAGACGCTCAACGTGTCCATCGACATCACCGCGGCGAAGCCCGGCAAGAAAGACCTGGATGCACAGGTCACCCCAATGGTGCACAACACTCCCATCGTCAAGAACGATCCGCCGCTCGACTGCGCGACAGTGCCGGTGAAGTAAGTCCCGTGAAGTACGTAGCCGCGAAGCAGTTCACAATGCGGAGCGTCGTCCTTCGATTGGGGGAGGGGGTTCGATGGCGGCGAAGGCCTTCCGCCAGCTGAGCTCGCGAGACGCCTTCACGCAGCAGACCACGAAGGTCAGCCAGCCGAATTCGACGAGGATCGAGCTCTCGGCGAGTGCCGTGGTCAGCAGGACGACCAACACCAGCGCTGGCCAGGCGTAGACGACGCTGCGCTGGCGGGAGGCCAGGAGCCACGACCTCACGAAGGTCAGGCCGACCAGGCCGACGAAGAGGAATAAGCCGACCAGTCCGAGCTGGAACCAAATGTCGAGGTAGGCGTTGAGCCCGGAGGCGGGGGTCGTGCTACCGAAGTTGAGGAAGAACTGGAACGGCGGCACATCCTGCCGCCAGTGTCCGACCCAGCCCCAACCCTGGAGGTTGTTGGCGGGTATCAGGGCGCGCATCTCCCTCCATAGCCGCAACCGGAGGCTGAGCTCCGCGCTCGCGCTGAGGGCATTGATGATGAACGTTCTGTACCCCCAGGCGAGTCCGGCGATCGTCACCGTTGCGGCGAGGAGCCCGATCTGCCAGAAGCGCTTGTGCTCCGGCGTGACCCGCCGCAATCCATACAGGGCAAGGGCGGCGAGGGCGACCACGAAGAGGACGCCTGCGGCGATAGGGGAGCGGGCAAGAATCAGGACGATCCCGCCCAGGATGAGCGATCCGACACCAAGGCCCTTCGAGACGGACTTGGTGCGCAGTTCCGTACCGAAAGTGATGATCGCGATGAGGGTGACGATCCCGAGGAGATTGCGGGTGCCGAAGATGCCCTGGATGGGCCCGAGGACGGCGATGTTGCCCTGGATGTCGAGAAACGGCAGCGGTGAATCGACGAGAACTCCGGAGAAGATCTCGAGGGCGAGAGAGAGGCCGAGTGCGACGCGGAGGACGTCGCCGAACGCCCTGGCGATCTGGATCGTCTCTCGCACCAGTGCAACATAGATTCCGAGCATCGTGACAGCGCCGAAATACACCACGCTGCCGAGCGTCGCCCACTGATATTGGCTCCAGAAGACGGATGCTCCCGCCCAGGCGACGAACACCAACAGCGAGATCGGCAGAAGGCCGTGCCACTCGATCTCTCCGCGCTTGGCGACCAGTGATAAGGCGGCCAGGACGACCAGGGTCGCGAGCATGCCGAGGAGCCCGGCCCATCCGATCAGGTTGGTGATAAGAAGGGTGCTGACTTCTGTGCCGATGATCGCGAGCGTCAGCGCGGCAGTAAATCGCGGAGCCCCGAGGAAGTTTCGGCTCAGCTCTACGACCATCGAGTGCTGTCGTTGCTCGGTCACCTGAGCGCCCGTTCCTGCACCCGAGCCACGGTCTCGACACCGAGCGGGCTGAGCTTGGTCTTCACCGCGAGGACGACGAGCATGATCCAGCCTCCCTCGATGAGCAGGCGACTTTCGGCGAGGCTCTGCACCAGCTCCGCGACCAGGAGGAGCAGCGGCAACATCGCGAGCCAGGACCAGCTGCCTGGGGCTTGGCGCGAGACGATGACCGGGGTAACCGCCATGATCCAGGCACGGATGAGGGTCGAGAGCACCAGTGCGCCGAAGACGATGAGCCCGAGGATACCGAGCTGGAGCCAGACATCCAGCCAGGCGTTGTGGGCGTGCATGACCTGCACTCCCCCCTTGTGCAGGAAGCTCTTGAACGGTTCGACCCACGGTGTCCAATAGCTCACCCAGCCCCATCCGAATGCCGGTCGCTGCTGCGCCAACTGGATGACTGCGTTCCAAATGTCGGTGCGCCCGGTGAGGGTGTCGTTCTTGCCGACCACGCTCAGGATCCTGTCGTGGAATATCGCGACGCCAATGGCGAGCACGACCAGCGCGCCACCGACGCCCGCATACGCGATTCGTCGTCTGCGCGGCGTCGATGCGGTGCCGACGACACGCGCCATGACGGCGACGACGATGACGACGACGAGTCCGAGATAGATCGTCGCCGAATCGGTGATGACGATGGTGGCGAAGGCGACGAGCACCCAGAACCAGCCCCAGGCCCGACCGACCGACCGAGACATCGCCTGCACCGAGAACACAATCAGGGCGAGGAGAGCGATCATCCCGAGGAGGCTGGAGTTGCCGACGATGCCCTGGATCTTTGCGCCGGAGAAAAGCAGATCCCTCGACCAGTAGGCAAGCGCTGCAATGTGCTTCGGATCGGCCGGGACGACCCAGACCGGAAGCACCGGATGCCGGATGAACGCGGAGACTATGAACTCGAACACGAACGACATCGCCAGGATGAGGCGCAGCACCCAGCCGAGCACCCGGAGGAGGTCCTGCCAGCTGAGGAACAGGGCGACCGAGAGCCCGGCGATCGTGGTGAGCCACTGCGCGGTCACGCCGAGGGCGGTGGACCCGGGGTAGAACGACCACGCGATCGAGACTGTGGCCAGCGCGAGGAACCCGAGGAGCGGGTATGGCAACCGCAGGAGCGTAATCCGGTCCGTCCCCTGAACGAGCACGGTGACCGCGCCAATCACCACCAGGAGGACGACAACGCCATAGCCCCACCAGCTGGTCGCGTCGCGCCAGAAGTCGCCCGCGAGTCCGGTGAAAAGAACGAAGGCCGCGAAACCCAGACGGAATGAACGGGTGTCGGTCTTGATCATGTCTAGAGGTTACCGGCTGTGCCGCAAAGTTCTCCGGTGGTGCAGGGCCTCTCGCGAGCCCTTTTCGAAAACGCAGGAGATCCGGCCCGAATCGTCACGAAACGGCCCCAAACGCCGCTGGACGGCGGGATCTCCTGCGTTTTCGGAAGAGACCGACGCTGAGTTAGACGAAGGCGGCCTTTCCGGTGATCGCCCGTCCGACGATGAGGGTGTTCATCTCGCGGGTTCCCTCGTAGGAGTAGATGGCCTCCGAGTCGGCGAAAAACCGCATGACGTCGTAGTCGAGAACGATGCCGTTGCCGCCGAACAATTCGCGGCACCAGGCGACCGTCTCCCGCATCCGGCTGGTCGTGTAGACCTTCGCCAGGGCGGAGTGCTCGTCCCGCTGGGTGCCGTCGTCGAGCATCTCGGACACCCGGGTCACCACCCCGATCGACGCCGTGATGTTGCCGAGACTCTTCGCCAGCAGGTCTTGGATGAGCTGGTGACCGCCGATCTCCTTGCCGAACTGGATGCGCTCGGAGGCATACTTCACCGCGGCGTCGTATGCGCCGATCGAGTTGCCGACCGCGGCCCAGGCCACTTCGGCGCGGGTGAGGCGAAGCACCGCAGCGGTGTCGCGGAAGGACGTCGACTTCTGCAGCCGGTTCGCCTCAGGCACGACAACGTTCTCGAGCACGATGTCGGCGTTCTGCACGATGCGCAGCGCTTGCTTGTTCTCGATGCGGGTCGCGCTGTAGCCGGGCGTGGATGTCGGCACGATGAAGCCCTTCACCTGGCCATCATCCGCATCCTTCGCCCAGACGATCGTGACATCGCTAATCGACCCGTTGCCGATCCAGCGCTTGGCGCCGTTGATCACCCAGCTGTCGCCGTCGCGCTTCGCGATCGTGCGGAGGCCCTGGGCTGAGTCAGAGCCGGAGAGTGGTTCGGTGAGGGCGAATGCGCCGAGCAGCTCAGCCGAGGCGAGCTTCGGCAGCCACTCCGCGCGCTGTTCAGCCGAGCCGGCCGCGGCGATCGAGCCCATCACGAGGCCGTTCTGCATGCCGACCAGCGTCGCGGCGCTGGCATCCACCCTGGCGATTTCGAGCGCGCACCAACCGCGGAAGACGGCGCTGTTGGCGAACTGCCTCGACTCTTCCCACGGCTGGCCGAACAGTCCGAGCTCTGCCATTCCCTTCAGGATGCTTCGCGGGAAAAATTCCGCCTTCGCCCACAGGTCGTTCACGATCGGACGCACCTCGGCCTCGAGGAACGCGCGAAGCCTGACGATGAGGTCTTTCTCCTGGTCGGTGAGGGCATTCTCGTACCCGTAGAAATCGCTGGCCAG
Organism: Microbacteriaceae bacterium; assembly: GCA_025464895.1. Taxonomy (GTDB): domain Bacteria; phylum Actinomycetota; class Actinomycetes; order Actinomycetales; family Microbacteriaceae; genus Parafrigoribacterium_A. The sequence continues at coordinate 20,522 of JAODMG010000057.1, forward strand.
TTGCTCGAAAGTCATGTGTACTCCGTTGTAGTGCTGGTGGATGTCGCGAGGCGTTCGACTCAACCGATCGCGTAGCGATGAGCCTAGGGCGCTGCCCGGAACGCGCCAAGGTGATTGGTAGTTTGGTCTAACCGCCATTGTCGGCGCGCGAGCGTAGTTTGTAGGTCGCGACCAAGGTTCTTTCGACGGGATTCAGCATGTTCCTAGCCATCACCAATACGCCGCGGCCGTACGCCTGGGGCTCTACTTCGGCGATTGCGCAGCTGCTGGGCCGGGCGCCGTCCGGCGAGCCGGAGGCCGAGCTGTGGCTGGGCGCGCATCCCGGTTCGCCGAGCGTGATCGTCGACCCGGCTCGCGCCGGCGGGGCGACGACGCTGGCCGAGTGGATCGCCGCGGATCCGAGGACCGCACTCGGCAGGTTTGCCGACGCCGGCCGCCTGCCGTTCCTGCTGAAGATCCTCGCTGCGGCGCATCCGCTCTCCCTGCAGGCGCACCCGACCATCGACCAGGCCCGCGCCGGATTCGCCCGCGAGAACGCCCTCGGCATTCCCCTCGATGCCGCCGACCGCAACTACAAGGACGCGTTCCCGAAGCCGGAACTGATCTTCGCGCTCAGTCCGACCTTCGACGCACTGTGCGGATTCCGTCCGCTGGCGGAGGTTCGCGACTTGCTCGGGCTGCTGCTGTCCATCGACGCGCAGACCGAGGACCCGCAGCCGCAGCCGCTCGAAGACCTGTTTGATCGGCTGTTCGGGTCGTCGGCTGACGCGGATGCCTCGCTCAGGGCGACCTTCGAGTGGCTCATCTCCAGCGGCTCCGGCGTGCCGACTCTCGTATCACTGGTGACGCGGCTCGCGCCGCTGTCCGCGGACCCGTCCCTGGCCACCGCCGCCGCGCTCGCCGTCGAGTACCCGGACGACCCTGGCATCGTCATCTCGCTGCTGCTCAACCGGGTGACGTTGACCCGCGGCGAGGCGCTCTACCTGCCGGCCGGCAACATCCACGCGTACCTCAACGGGCTCGGTGTCGAGCTGATGGCCGCGTCAGACAACGTGCTTCGCGGCGGTCTCACGCCGAAACACATCGACGTGCCGGAGTTGGTGGGCGTGCTCGACTTCACGCCAGTTCCCGTGCCGTATCTGCGGGCTGTCGCGCCGGCCGCCGGTGTCGAGGTGTTCGTGCCGGACGTTCCGGACTTCCTGCTCGTTCGCGTGTCGGGAACCGACCTCGATGCCGGGTACACGCTGACCGGGCCGGGTATCGCCATCTGCACGTCCGGCGAGATGTCGATCGAGGGCGCTGTGAACTCGGTCACCATCGGCCGGGGGGAGTCGGTGTATGTGACGCCGGATGAGGCGTCGCTGCGGTTCACCGGGAGTGGCGAGTTGTTCCTGGCGACGACGGGGGAGTAGCACCGCGCGCTGCGCGCCGCCGCGAGCTGCTCCCCGGGCATCCGTCCCCACCATTGGTAGGTACTTCCGAAAACGCAGGAGATGCCGCTCTAACGGCGGTAAGGCGGCGACTTTGGGCCCTTTGCGGCAGGATCTCCTGCGTTTTCGAACGTCTTCCGCGCTGTCGCTCCTCCACATCCGCCGGACGCGCTGCGGAGTCCACGGATGTGCGCAGCCAGCGATCGGCGCCGGCCACATCGGTGATCGTTGGCGGATGCTCGCACTCGACCAGGTCATCCGCCGGAACGACTACTTTCTTCGGCGCCGCGACCTGCTTGCGCGCGGCTTTGGCGATCATCAGATTCGCCAGGAGCTCGGAGCTGGTCGCATCTTCCGGGTGCGTCACGGCTGGTATTCGGTGCCGGATGCGCCGGAGTCCGCGATCCTGGCCGTGCGAGTCGGCGGCAAACTGACGTCCATCTCGGCGCTTGAGACCTACGGACTGCGGGTTCCGAACCGTGGCGCGATTCACGTTTCGGTGCGGGCATCCGCTTCACGACTCCGCAATCCGCAGCATCGCCGCGAGCGACTTCGGGGTCGCGACCCCGTTCGAATCCACTGGAACGACCGGCCGAGCGGCGGCGGCACGGTCTGGCGGGCATCGATCGCCGATGCACTGCTGGTCGTGCTCAACACGGAGTCGCGGGAGATTGCGGTCGCCTGCTGCAGCGCGGCGATGCGCCACAAAAAGCTGAGCTGGCCGGAGCTCGATGCTATTTTCCAGCGTGCCCAGAGTCGCGTGAAGTGCTGGCGCGGTCTGGTCAGTGCGCTCGACGACTCCCACGGTGAGACCTTCACGCGGCTCTGGTTCATGGATGCCGGCATCCAATTCGAGCAGCAAGCGCAGATCCGCGGGGTCGGCCAGCTCGATTTCAAAGTCGGTCCGCACAGCTATGTCGAAGTCGATGGCCGGCAGCATGACCCCGCATGGACGGGGGAGGGCGAGAGCAACTGGGAGAAGGACCTCGACCGTCGCACGACGATGGCGATCCGAGGCGACCGCGTCGAGCACTACAGCTACTTGCTGCTCTACACGCAGTGGCCGCGGGTGCTCGCCGCGATCCAACGGATGATCGCGGATGACCTGGCGACAACGTCGCTGCGGCTGCGGCATCCGTACCGGCCTTCTGCGTTCCGAAAACGCAGGAGTTCCGCGCGAAAAGCGCTCTGGTGACGCCGTTTTGCCGTCCTGGACGGGCAACTCCTGCGTTTTCGGAAGGGCGGCGGGAACGCGCGCGAAAGGGCACGCGGCACGGCCCCGGACCGGCTAAACGCGCGCGGAGTCCATCGAAAGAAGCTCCAGCGGCACTCGACTGAGCGCTTCCGCCACCTGAGCGATTTGGTCGTTCGTCATCCATGGGCCGATCGGAAGGCTTGTGACCTGCTCCGAAAGCGTGTCTGCGACGGGAAAATCGAGGGTTCGAGAGTGATCGGAGAGGGCCTCCTGTACCGGGTCGAGCCTGTGAGCGGCATACGGATAGTGCACATCGCTTGATACCCCCTGCCCGGTGAGGAATTCGCGAAGAGCAGTTCGATCGGGGG
>JAODMG010000064.1 GCA_025464895.1 Microbacteriaceae bacterium
GCGGCCAGGATCGTCCTGGCGAAACCGAGCATGGCATCGCCGTTGTCGGTGAGGCGGACCTCACGGGTGTCCCGGTCGACCAGGTTGCGCCCGGCGCTCGTCTCGAGCTTTCGGATGTGCTGGCTCACCGTCGGCTGGCTCAGTCCGAGCTGCTGCGCCGCACCGGTGAAGCTCAGTGTCTCGGCGACTGCCACGAAGGTCTTCAGGAGGGTGGGATCGAACATCCAGTCCCTTTCATTGCGAAATGTAATGAAATTTATAGGCTCGATTCTATCCACGAATGAGCGGGCTTTCCCTTAGCGTGGAAGGAACGCAAGAAACGCTCGCGAATACACCGCAGGAATACAGCACAGGAATTACGTGACTACTGATTTGCCGGATGACTATCCGGAGACCGCACCCATTCCCATCCTTCTCAACCGACCGAAGTGGCGCGACACGTTCAGTTCGCTCCGCATCCACAACTACCGGCTCTACGTCATCTCGCAGTCGCTCTCCAACACCTCGGCCTGGATGATGCGGATCGCGACCGACTGGCTGGTGTTCCAGCTGACCGGCAGCATCACCGATGTGGGGATCACGGTCATGCTGCAGTTCGCTCCGATCCTGCTCTTCGGAGTCTGGGGCGGGCTCATCGCCGATCGCTTCGACAAGCGGCACCTGCTCATGCTCACCCAGTCCGTGTCCGCCGGCGTCTGTGCGACGCTCGCCGTCCTGACCCTGCTCGGCACGGTCGAGGTGTGGCAGGTCTGGAGCTCGGCCTTCGCTCTCGGATGTGTCGCCGTCGTCGACGGCCCGACCCGGTCGGTCTTCGTGAATGAGATGGTCGGCCACGACCGTCTCCGCAACGCGATCAGTGTGAACGCGTCGATCTTCCACCTCGGCGGGCTGATCGGACCCGCCATCAGCGGCATCCTCATCGCCCTCGTCGGCGCGGGATGGTCCATCGGGGTCAACGCCTTCGCGGCCGCCCTCGTCGTGTTCACCCTCAGCATCATGCGGGTGGCCGAACTTTTGCCGACACCGAGGGTACAAGCCACGAAGGGGCAGATCCGCCAGGGCCTTCGTTACGTGAAGAGCAAACCGACGATCATCTGGCCGCTCATCATGCTGGCTTTCGTCTCGACCTTCGGTATGTCGCTTCCCGTGTTGCTGGTCTCCTTCGCGGACACCATCTACAAGACCGGAGCGGCCGGCTATGGTCTTTACAGTTCCGCCGCCGCGGTCGGTGCACTGAGCGGAGCGATAGCGTCGACCAGGCGCCTGACCTTCCGGTTGCGGTCGATGGTGCTCGCCGCCGGTTTCTTCGGAATCGCGCTGGTACTGGCCGGGGTATCCCCGATAGCCATTCTCTTCATGGTCTTCCTGGCCTCGATCGGATTCTGTCGGCTGCTGTTCGCGACCGGAGCGGAATCCATCGTGCAGATGTCGTCGAATCGTGCCATTCGCGGTCGGGTGATGGCCGTCTACTCGATGGTGATGCTCGGAGGACAGGCGATCGGTGGCCCGCTGATGGGCTGGATCGCGGAGCAGGCCGGCGTTCGTGAGGCGATGGTCATTGCCGGGGCAGTTCCCGGATGCGCCGCTATCGTGATCGCGATCCTCCTGGCCCGATCGGGCAAGCTGTCGCTTCGCTTCACCCTGCGTCGACGCGCGCTGCCGGTCCGGATCGTCCCGCGCGGCGCCTGACCCCTGGCGGGTGCGCGATCAGTGCGTGCGCTGGTTGTGGTCGAGCATGTCCTCGACCTGCGCGACATTGAGGACCGGCATCGTGTTGTGCCCGAGCGCGAGGTCGAGGTCGTTCTGAACGCTGTCGACCAGACCGTGCAACATCCGGACGGCATCATCCACGATCTCGGTGCTGTGCTCCTGGGAGCCGTGCAGCAGCCACTTGGCGATCTCGAGTTCCCCGTAGAGCATGGCGCGCTGCTTGATCTGGCGGTCGCTCGACCCGCGCAGCTCGTCGTAGGCGGCAAACGCCGTTTCGGCCGCGTCGTCGCTGCGGGAGCCGAGCCAGTGGAGGTCGCGGGCAGGGTCTCCGACGCTCAGGCCGTGCCAGCCGAGCACGCCGGTCACCTCGTCGTTGGAACTGAGGAACGAATCCGCGGCGAGTTCTCCGTTGATGACGGTTGGGGCGAATTGCCAGAGCGCGGAGTCTTCGGATGCCCGTTCCCAGCGCCCGAGCAGGGCAGCAGGCACGAGGTTGGTGGCTGACGCCCGGTCCATGATCGTCACACTCGTGCGCAGGATGTCGGTCGAGGTGAGAACCGGGAGGCCGGCATCCGCGACGACGCTGGTCGGCAGAAGGTGGATCGCGGCGATCGCTCGACCGATCGAAACGGCGAGCGCTTCGCCGGCCCGGATCTGCCCGAGTCCCACCTTCGAGCCGTAGACGAATTCGTAGACCACGGCTCGGGTGCCGCTCACCGGCGCCTGTCCGGCATAGCTCGAGACCGCGAACGGCAGGCGTGCCCGCACCCCGGCGCTGAGGGCACGGAGTGCGACGATGTCGGCCGACTGTTCAGCCTCCGCGGACTGGGATCTCGGGACCCGGATGACCCAGTGCCTCCCGTCGCGTGCGGTGAGCAGTGCCGAATCGAAGTCGCCGTGCGACGAGCCGAACGGGCTCGACCCGACGAGATCGAGGTCGGCTACGGCCGAGGTTGCCAACGCGGCTAGAGTGAGATGGGATCTGGCCATACCTGACAGGGTAGGTCGTTGCTCGCCCCTCGGGCAGAACGCCACGCTGTTCCCACCCCCTTCGATGATTGGCGATTCGATGTCTGGTTCGTTCCTTTCGCGGCTGCCCCTGTCGCGCACAGAACACGATCGGGACTACCTTTCCCGTAACAATCCGCACCTCTTCGCGGAGCTCGCGGCGGACCCGTCGACCAGGGTGTTGCCCCTCTGGAATGGGCAGGCGCT
>JAODMG010000069.1 GCA_025464895.1 Microbacteriaceae bacterium
AGCCCGGCCTGCTGCACGATCTCTGCGAACAGCAGAGCGGTGAGCGGAGTGGTCTCGGCCGGCTTCAGCACCACCGTGTTGCCGGCGGCGAGGGCTGGCGCAATCTTCCACGCGAGCATCAGCAGCGGAAAGTTCCACGGGATGACCTGTGCCGCGACGCCGAGCGCCCGCGGGTTCGGGCCGAGTCCGGCGTAGTCGAGCTTGTCGGCCCAGCCGGCGTAGTAGAAGAACCAGGCGGCGACGAGTGGCACGTCGACATCCCTGCTCTCCTTGATCGGCTTGCCGTTGTCGAGGCTCTCGGCAACCGCCAGTTCGCGACCGCGCTCCTGCACGAGACGCGCGATTCGGAACAGGTACTTGCCCCGGTCCGCTCCTGAGAGCTTCGACCAGGTGCGTTCGTAGGCGCGGCGGGCGGCGGCGACCGCGTCATCCACGTCCCTCGCATTCGCCGAAGCGATGTCGGCGATCGTGTCCTCGGTCGCCGGCGAGATCGTGGAGAACGACTCGCCATGACCGTCGACGAATTGCCCGTTGATGAACAGCCCGTAACTCTTCTGCAGGTTCAGGATCGCGGTCGACTCCGGCGCGGGGGCGTAGTCGAGGAAATGTGGCTGGCCGGGACCGTGCTTGTCGAGGTCTTGTTGGTTGTTGGCGTTCATCGTCAGTCCACCGTTACGTAGTCGGGGCCGCTGTAGTGGCCGGTTGTCAGTTTCTGTCGCTGGAGAAGCACGTCGTTCAGCAGGCTGGATGCCCCGAAGCGGAAGAGCTGCGGGTACAACCAGTCCTCCCCGACCGTCTCGGCCACCGTCACGAGGTACTTGATCGCGTCTTTCGATGTTCGGATGCCGCCGGCCGGCTTCACGCCGATCCTCTCGCCGGTAAGCCGGTACCAGTCGTTCACGACCTGCAGCATCAGCAGTGTCACCGGAAGCGTTGCGGCCGGCGCGACCTTGCCGGTCGACGTCTTGATGAAGTCGCCGCCGGCCAGGATCGCGAGCCAGGATGCCCGGCGCACGTTGTCATAGGTGGTGAGTTCGCCGGTCTCCAGGATCACCTTGAGGTGCGCGTAGCTTCCGTCGTCCCGGCGGCAGGCCTCCTTGACCGCGACGATCTGGTCGAATACCAGCCCGTAGCGACCGGAGAGGAAGGCCCCTCGATCGATGACCATGTCGATTTCGTCAGCACCGGACCGTACCGCGTCCCTGGTGTCGGCAATCTTCACCGGAAGCGACCCTCGGCCGCTCGGAAACGCTGTCGCGACCGCCGCGATCTGGATTCCGTCGGCCGTGTGCGCAGCGCCGAGCGCCTCGACGGCGTACGGCACCATGTCGCCGTAGACGCAGACGGCGGCGACCCGCGGAGTCGACAGGTCGGACGGGTCAGGCGTCATCGCCTTGGACACGAGCGAGTGGACTTTCCCCGGTGTGTCGGCACCCTCCAGCGTCGTGAGATCGATGAGTCCGATGATCCGGTCGAGTGCCCAGGCCTTCGAGGTCGTCTTGATCGACCGGGTTGACAGGTCCGCCGCCCTGGCTTCGAGGCCGACGGCGTCGACGCCGGGCAGACCCTCCAGATGCAACCGGAGGCTCTTCTCGGTGAGGTCGCCCCCGATCAGCTGGACCGCGCGCTCCGCCGGAGCGAGCGCGACAGGATGTTCGAGTGTCATTGGTTGTCCTCCACTATGGGTTGTCCTCCACCATGGCGCGAGCCGTTGCCTCGTCCGTCACGAGAACAGTGCACAACCCGCTCGTGACGACAGCCCGCGCTACGTCATGTTTTGCGTCGCCCGCAACGACGAAGATCGCTGTCTCCGCCGCCCGCAGCCGATCGAGACCCAGTCCAACGGTACGCTCATCGAGGCCGGGATCCACGGTATTTCCGTTCGCATCGATGTAGCGGCCGACCACATCGCCTACCGCTCCCTTTCGCACCAGTTCCGCGACATCCGCCCTGGTCAGATAGCCGCTGTCGACGAGAACAGAGCTCTCGTCGGCCACCCCGGCGCTGTACAGGTACGCGGATGCCTCCCCGGCCCGTTCGAGGACGGCGGCCACCGTGCGATCGGCTTCGATCGCGAGTTTGGTCTCGGGTCGTTCGAGAATCGCGGGGCTCGGCAGCAGCACAGCCTGGCCGGCGGCCTTCTGCGCGATCGTGACCGCGGTGGTCGCGGCCGTGCCAGCACGTCGATTCAGGCTCACTCCCCCGTTGATCTGCACGACGGTGACTCCGCTCGCCCAGCCGGCCTTGAGGTGGTTCGCGATTCCGTCGAGGGTGCGGCCCCAGCTGATTCCGAGGGTGCGAGGCACGGGTCGAAGCGCGGTCAGGTAGTCGGCTGCAGCCTGCGCGACCCTGCTCGAGACGTCATCAGCATCGGGAATGACCACGGCATCCTTCAGTCCGAAGCGATCTCGAAGCTGCCGCTCGACGCCCAGCCGCCTGGCCAGCGGATGGACGATCTCGATCCGCACGATCCCCTGCTCCCTGGCCTGTGCGAGCAGGCGCCCGACCTTCCAGCGGGTGATCCCGAGGAGCCCGCCGATCTCATCCTGGGTCTTGTTCTCGTCGTAATAGAGCTCGGCGACGCGCACGACCTGCAGTCCGGATTCCGGCATCACGGCGCCTCCTCTCCAGATCAAGGGTAGGGGTCGATCGCACCGATTCCAACATCCGTTGCACATCTTGCTCATATGAGCAGCGAACGAGCGCGGCCGTGCGCGAGCGAGCGGGGGCGCTAACCGCCAATGTCGGGCGGCGGGGGCTGGAACGAGAGAATCGCGACGACGACGATCAGGACGCTCAATGCGATGCCAGCCGCCGGTGCCATCCACGCCCAACGAAGGGTCTGCGGCGTGAGAAGGAGAAGCACAACAAAGAGGAAATCGAGGAACCCGACGACCGCGAGTGCCCAGCCAGCGAGGGAGGGGCTCGGGCCGAGTTTGTAAAGCTGATCGACGCCACCGACCGACCCGCCTCACCGACACCGCGAGCGGGCACGATCCGCCCTAAAACGCGCGGTTTAGGGCGGAGTTCGCCCGCTCGTGGCCACTCCGCGCGTCACGCGTCACGAGCAGCGAGCGCTCACGCGTCCTAGAGGCGGCTGGAAGCGAAGAGGTTGCGGTACTCGGTCCAGGTGCCCATCCGATCCCTGTCCCAGTTCGCCCAGTCGACCGGATGCCCGCGGAGCAGCTCCTCGAGCTGGTCGAGTCCGATCATCCAATTGGCTCGAACCCTCGCCGCGAATGCTGCCTCGAGCTCGATGGAGACGGTGAGACGGAGGATGGTGACGCTCCCGCGAGACCCGCCGGACGTCTCATCCAGTCGAAAATCGATCCGGCCGCGGTTGTCCGAGTCGACGACCATGGAGTGCGGTTCGTGCAGCTCGTCGATGACGCCGACCGTGCGTGGATCGCTGCTGTGCAGCCAGCGGAGGTCGTAGCGCCCACCGGCGATCGGCTCGATTTCGGCCCCGGCGAGCCAGCCGGAGACCAGCTCCGGATCGACCAGCGCGTCCCAGACAATCGCACGAGGAAGGTCGATTTCCCGCTCGAAGAACAGTCGCTGCGCTGGCACGCTGCAACTGTACGCTCGCGGGCGTCCAATAGGCTCTAACCCATGAGTCGTGCCATTGCTATTGCCGTTGATATGGGTGGAACCAAGGTCGAGGCGGCAGCAGTCGATGACACCGGTGCGGTGCTGCCCGAGACCCGTTTCCGCAAGCCCACCGGGGCGGGTCGCAGCTCGGATGAACTCGCCGCCAACGTCACGAGCGCGGTGGAACAGGCCATCGCCGCCCTTCCGGCCGGAACCGCCCTGAGCGGCGTCGGGATCGGCTCCGCCGGCCCGGTCTCGGAAGCGGATGGATGCGTTTCGCCGCTCAACCTGCCGGCTTGGCGAGACTTCCCCCTTCGAGATCTGGTCGCGGCAAGCGTGCCGGACGACGTGCCGGTGCGGCTGCGGATGGACGGCATCTGTATCGCGCTGGCCGAGCACTGGGTCGGCGCAGCCCGCGGCTACGACAACATTATGGGCATGATCGTCTCCACCGGGATCGGCGGAGGACTCATCCTTCACGGCAACACCGTGTCGGGACCGACCGGAAACGCAGGGCACATCGGTCATGTCGAGGTCGCCGGCTTCGACGATCCGTGCGAGTGCGGGGGAATCGGATGTGTCGAGGCGATCGCCTCCGGACCGAAGACCGTCGCCTGGGCGCGCTCGCAGGGCTGGACCGGATCCACCGGTGAGGAGTTGAGCGCGAGCTACGCGAGCGGCGACAGCATCGCCGCGGCAGCGGTCGAGCGAGCCGGGCGGGCGATCGGCCAGGCCATCGCGTCGGCGACATCCCTGGTCGACCTCGAACTTGTGGCGATCGGCGGCGGATTCTCCCTGGTGTCCCCTGACCTCTTCGACCACATCCGCGCGGCCGTCGCCACCCGCAAGCAGTTCGGCTTCGTTACCAAGGTGAAGGTCGTGCCGTCCGGGCTGTCGAGCGACGGTCCGCTGATCGGCGCAGCCGCGCTCGTGCACCGCGCCCACGTGCTCGCCTAAGGAACAACCTCAGTTACGCACGCTCGAGGTCGTCCTCGATTGAGGTCGGCTTCCTGAGCTTCGCTGCGGCGATCGTGCACGCGGCCGCGATAGCGAGCAGCAGGATCAGCGGCGCCGTCCAGCCGCCGGTCACGTCGTGCAAAAACCCGACGAGCAGCGGCCCGAGCGCGCCGAGGGCATACCCGACGCCCTGCGCGAATCCGCTCAGCGCGACCGAGGTGTGCGCGCTGCGGGTGCGAGCGTTGATCAGGGTGAGGCAGATCGGGAACAGCATCGGTCCCGCCCCGACCAGTGCGACCCACAACCAGGTCGCGGTGGTGGGGGCCAGCAGCAGTCCGAGATATCCGAGAACGAAGCAGGCGAGTCCGAGCTGCAGGAGCCAGCTCACGTTCTTCATCCTGGTGGTGAGCACAGGCAGGAACAGTGCGCCAGGCAGGCCCATGAGGCTATACAGCGCCAACAAGTTGCCCGCCTCGAACTTCGATACGTGCGCGATATCTTCGAGCAGCTGCGGGAGCCAGGCCAGCCCCGCGTAGATCTCGAACGACGACACGGCGAAGACGAGCGCTATGGTCCAGGCGACCCGGGAATGCCAGATCTTGCCGGAGAACTCCTCGCGCGGCTGCGCCAGGTCCGCTATCTCCGCGCCGGAGGCAGCTGCGGCCCGCTCCCGGCGGTGGGCGAGCAGCAGGAGCACCCACGGAACGAGTCCGACGATCGCGACGATCGACCAGATCCCGAGCGACAGCCGCCATCCGTTCGCCTCGGTGATCGGAGCGGCGAGCGCAGCCGGAATCGCGGTGCTGAAGGACATGATCGCGACATACAGGGTGGTGACCAGGCCGATTCGATCGGGAAAGTAGCGCTTCACCAGCGGCGGCAGCAGGATGTTGCCGACCCCTGCACCGGCGAGTGCCAGCACGCTGCCGAGGAACAGCCCGGTGAACGAGCCGGCCAGCGACCGCAGCAGGTGACCGGCGGCCATCGTCACCATCGCGATGGCGAGGAAGCGCTCGAGACCTAACCGCCTGGCCGGAATCGCCCCGAAGATCCCGCAGAGCGAGAAGGCGATCGGCGGGATCATCCCGATGATTCCGAGCGTCACGGCATCGAGAGGGATGTCGACGTTGATCGATGACACGATCGGCGAGACCGCCGCGACAGCGGTTCTGAGATTGAGTGCGACCAGCAGGATGCCGAGCAGCGCCATGGTGCGACCCGCCCACAACGGAAGCGGTTTTGCTGCGATGGCGTCGATACTAGGCTCCGAGGATTTCGCGGACACGGAGCACATCGCTCCCGATGCCCGCGATCAACTCGTCGATGCCGTCGAATTTGGTCATGCCGCGAACCCGATCCACGAAGGCGACCTCGACCGTCTTGCCGTACAGGTCGATGTCCTGGTCGAGAACGTACGCCTCCACCTGGCGAGCGGGCACCCCCTCGAAGGTCGGATTGTTGCCGACCGAGATTGCGGCCGGGTAGGTCACCCCGTCGACCGTGAGCCAGCCGGCGTACACACCGTCCGCGGGGATCAGTCCCTCTGGATCCGGCTTGAGGTTGGCCGTCGGAAACCCGAGTTCTCGCCCGCGCATCTCCCCGTGGACGACGGTGGAGCGGACGCTCGGCAGCGCACCGAGCAGCTCGGTCGCCTCACGGATGTGTCCGGCCGCGAGTTCTTCGCGAATCCAGGTCGAGGAAGCGCGGCGACCTTCGCGAGCCCTGACATCATCCACCAGATGGACCTCGAACCCATAGTGGATGCCCGCGGCGGTGAGGGTCTCGACGTTGCCGCCACCCTTGGTGCCGTAGCGGAAGTCGCTGCCGACGAACACGATGCGTGCGTGCAGTGCGTCCACGAGCACCCGCTTGACGAAGTCCTCAGGAGTCTGCTGGCTGAAGGCTCGGTCGAAGGTGAGAATCAACGTAGCCTGCACGCCGGCATCGGCCAGGCGCTCGATCTTCTGCTCGTTGCTGATGAGGGACTCCGGGCAGCTCTCCGGGCGGAGGAGGGCCAGCGGATGCCGGTCGAAAGTGACGACAGTCGGTACCAGGTCCTGGCTCTGCGCCAGTGAGATCAACTCTCCGATGACCGCGCGATGACCCGAGTGCACGCCGTCGAACTTGCCGATCGTCACCGCGCTCGGACCGAAGCCCTCCGGCACCTGGTCGAGGGAAGTATAGAGATGCATGCCTCAGGCCACGCTCCTCGTGGCGACGCTGCCGGCGACGCTCCTGCGCCGGTAGAGCCAGAGCATCCCGAGCACCGGAAGCACGAGCGGGATCAGCAGGTAGCCGAGTCCGTAAGCCGACCATACGGTCGCCTGCTTGCCGAACGGGTCGATGCTCGAGAGGCCGAGCAGCGACGGCGCCGTGACGCTGATCGTGCCGATCACGAGCACGCCGAGCAACTCGAACGAAATGGTGATCCAGGCGATTCGATACCAGGTGCGTCCCGGTGCGATGAGCGCGACCGTAGCGAGGATATAGACGATCGCCGACAGTGCGGACAGCGAGTACGCCAATGGCGCCTCGTCGAAACGGGAAATAATCTGGAAGGCCGAACGACCGGTCGCGGCGAGTGCGAGTATCGCGTAGACGACAATCAGCAGGCGACCGACGCCGAGGGGTCTGGGCGGGATTTCATGAACCATCAGGTAAAGGTTATGCCACCTGAAAGACCCAGATCTGATTCATGCGGTACAGCATGACCGCGACCGCGAGACAGGCCACCCCGAGGATCACCGTGCTCCACCGGTTTCGTTCGATCAGTGACCAGAATGCGGCGGCCGGAGAAATCACGATGGCCGAGACCAGGTAGGTGTAAAACTCGAGCGTGCTGCCGCTGGCGACGTTGCCGAAGGCCGGAGCGACGATGGACACCACAAGTTGGGCGATGAGCAGGACCTCGACCACGAGTGCCGCCCCGATGGTGAAGTCGTTCGGAAGCCTGCCGAGAACGCCCATCATCAGACAGAAGGCGCCCGCGCCGACGGCCACGGCGAGCTGCAACCAGAGGAACCACTCGATCATTCAGGGACGTCCTTCGGAAAGTTGACCAGCGGCTTCGCCACGTCACCGATCAGCTCGACCAGCCCTGCCAGTCTGCCATCCGGTTCGATCGCGGCCACCGGCCCGCTCGCGTCAAGCCCGGGGATGGTCAGCCGCTTCCCGTGCCCCAGGTCGATCGCCTCCTGTTCGCTCAGCCGATAGCTCGGAAACAGCCGTTCGGCCGCGACTGCGGGATCGAGCAGGGACTCCGCCACGTTCATCGTCTCGAGCTCTGCGGCATCCGCGACCAGGAATGGCCCGATCCGACTTCGGCGAAGCGCCGTCAGGTGGCCCCCGACCGAGAGGGTCGCACCAAGATCCCTGGCGAGCGCCCGAATGTAGGTGCCGGAGGAGCACTCGACCCGCACATCCAGGTCGAGAAAACCGTCGACACCGCGGGAGTCGAGCAGTTCGAACGCCGAGATCGTGACGCTTCTGGCGGCGAGCTCCACGGTCTCCCCTGCCCGCGCTAGCGTGTATGCCCGTTGCCCGTCGACCTTGATCGCGCTCACGCTGCTCGGAACCTGCCTGATCTCCCCGGTGAGCGCCGAGATCCCTCGCGCGAGCGACTCGCCGCCGATCGAGGCGACGGATGCCGCGGACGCTCGTTCAAGCTCGGTGCCATCGGCGTCATCCGTGTTCGTAGACGCGCCGAGCCGGATGGTGGCGAAATACTCCTTGTCGAGCCCGACCAGGTAGGTCAGCAGCCTGGTCGCGCTGTTGACCCCGAGGACGAGAAGGCCGGTCGCCATCGGATCGAGGGTTCCGGCGTGACCAACCTTGCGAGTGCCGGCGAGACGGCGGGTGCGAGCGACGACATCGTGGCTCGTGATGCCCTGCGGCTTGTCGACCAACAGGATGCCGCTCCGGCGCCCGACAGCGCCGTTCGAGACAGCGCCGTTCGAGGCAGCGCCGCCGTTCACATCGTCCGGGGTCCTGTCACGGCGCCCAGCGCTCACGCGTCTCCCTCGCGCTGCTGGATGGCCAACCCCAGAACGTGATCGAGTTTCTCCGGGAAGGCCGCCGCCAACAGCTCGCGCACGGCGGGGTCGGCGTCGTAGTCGTCCGCCATCCGGAGTCCGACCATGGTGTTCACCATCATGCCGGCGGCGAGAAATTCCTGTGTCTCCTCTGGCGAGAATCCGGCCTCGTCGCGCATGAATCGGTAGACGGTCATGAAACCCATCCTTGCAGCAGGACCAATCACCGGATCGCGCCCGAGGACGAAGCCGTGCATGAGGGACAGCAGGAGGCCGCGATTGCCGATCAGATTGACATAGGCGAGGCCGAGCCTGCGTCCGAGTGGCAGCTCCGATTTCTCGGCGAGGACGGCGCGAAAGGCCTCGAGCAGACAGTCGAGGGCCCGCTGAAGCACCTCGAGAAAG
>JAODMG010000093.1 GCA_025464895.1 Microbacteriaceae bacterium
GGCTGCATCCTGTGCCGATCGTGCACACCGGAAACTCGACCGCCTCCGTCGAAGAGGCCGCGGCAGTCGTCGCCCAGGTCGACCGTCTGATCGGGATGCCGTGGACGAGCAGTGGTGTGACCGGTCCGTTGACGGAGACCGACATCATCATCGTGGCGCCATACAACGCGCAGGTCGAACTGATTCGGGCCGCACTTCGGAGCGCCGGGCATCCGGATGTCCCGGTCGGCACCGTCGACAAATTCCAGGGCCAGGAGGCTGCCGTCGCGATCGTCTCGCTGGCGGCGTCCGCGGCAGACGACGTACCGCGGGGACTCGAGTTCCTGCTGCTGGCGAATCGCCTCAACGTGGCGATCTCCCGCGCCCAATGGGCCGCCTACCTGATCTACTCGCCGGCCCTGACCGAACATCTGCCGGGCAGCATCGCAGGCCTCGCGCAGCTGAGCGCGTTCATCCGCCTGGTCGAACCAGAGGTCGAGGTCGACGAACGAAGCACGCGCGAGCGGGCAAAATCCGCCCCATCCGAGCCGTTTTAGGGCGCATTTTGCCCTCTCGCGACAAAAGCGGGTCGCGCCGGATCGGGCGGGACGCGAACGACGAGACGACGAACAGGCGTCAGGATGCTCGCTCGTTGCTTACGTCGATCCTCCCGGTCACGGCCGACGCGATGAGGGCAGACCGTCGTTCCTTCGACAGAGCGATTGCCTCACCGGCGTCGGCGATGACGGAGTCGATCTCCGAGGTCTCGCGATCGAGGTGCTCGACGATGGCGTGCTGTTCGGGAGTGGGCGGAACGGGAACCCTGATCTCCCCCATCTGCTCCCAGTTGAGACGCCATTGCGATGGCAGGATTCCGGTCGACCGGGTTCGGTACTCGGCTACCAGCCTCGGAGATCGCAGGAACGCATTCGCGAACTTCGGAACGAACGACCCTCCGGACGGGGCCACCACTTCATGGTCGCCGCCCACCATTCCGAGGAGTTCCGACACCCCCAGCGCGCCCTGCCAGGCCTGCATTCGATTGATCGCGAGATCTCCCGGCCGAACCTCGCGATAGCGAGAAGTGTCCTCAGGATAGGCGTTGTCCGAGAGTGAACCTTGCGGCACGACGCCATGGTCCCGATGGACCGACAGGACCTCGCGCGACGCGTCGGCGAGAACACGTCTCGGGCGGAAGAGCCGCTTGAGAGGCACGGTCGGCAACTGCCAGACCCAATCGAGCGATCGTCCGAGAACCGCACTCCGCCGTTCGCCAAGCAGGGCGATCAACTCCTCCTGGTCCGCGATGAACGCGTCGAGCTGCGCCGTCTTGCGGTCGAGGAAGTCGGCGACGGCTCGCTGTTCCTCGACGCTGGGTTGCGGCACCGGGTGGCGGGCGACCTTCTCCGCGGTGAAGCGTGCGACGGTCGACGAGTTGCACGCGATCGCGATTTCTCCGGACGCGCTCGACGCCTGAAGCGCGTAATTCAGGAAGCGCCCATCCCCCCGCTGTGCACGAGCCCTGACGCGGATGATCGCGCTCTGGAACCCCCACCCCTGCACGGGTGCACTCAGCCACGCGCTCCGACCGTAGCCGGCACCTCCCTCGGCGACGACGACATCGCCGGCCATGAGACTGAGGGCGTCAAGCTCGGCCACCCCGAACCGAGAGACCTCGGCTATCCGCTTGATCGGTCCGGTGGCAAACCGTGCGTGACTCACGCGCGCACCTGCTCGAGCCCCTGACGGATGCGTCCGAGCACGCGTTGGAGGTCGGCGTCGATGTCCTTGAGCAAGCGCGGCGGCAGGTAGCTGTAGAAGTGCCGCGTGAAGGGGATCTCGCAGCCCTCCTTCGTCTTGGACTCGTCGATCCAGGCATCCGGGGCGAACGGTGTGACCTCGCGGGCGAGGTAGACACGGATGTCCTCGGTCCACGGCACGTTCTCGATGTCGCGACGTGACGGGTCGGCGACCCGCTTGCCGTTCGCGACCGCGGCCTCCGCCTTCTCGTCGTGCTCGCCGATCGCGTCCACGAACGACACGAGCGCGGTGGCCGAGAGCTTGAGCCCGATCAACTTCACCACGCCAGCCAGGTGATCCGAGAAGACGGACCGCGACGTCCAGGTGCTCGCCGAGTACGTCGAGAGCGTCAACCGCAGCTTCGCGCGATCGCCGTCGGACAGCTTCGTGGCGGCCTTCGTCGCGAGCACGGCATCCACCCGGCCTTTGGTCAGTTGGAATCGCTGCCGCAGCGGACGCTCGACGGTGATCGTGCGGTAATAGAACGCCTCGCGTGGCAACACCTTCGAACGGTCGCGGTTCTCGAACGCGCCGTAGATCGTCACGATCTGGTCGATGTCCGCCTTGGTCAGCTCGTTGCGCTTGCTGCCGATGGCCTTGTCCATCGTGTGCAGGAGGGTGCTGCCGTCGATGAGTTGCACCTTGTTCTGGCGTTCTGGCGCCTTGTCTTTCGAGAGCACCCAGACAAAGGTGGCTATGCCGGTGTTGAAGAACAGGTCGCTCGGCAGAGCGACGATCGCCTCGAGGTAGTCGTTGTCGAGCACCCACTTGCGGATGTTCGACTCGCCCGATCCCGCACCGCCGGTGAACAGCGGGCTGGCGCCCAGCACGATCGCGGCGCGGCCGCCTGCCGCGCCATCCGATGCCTCCCGCATCTTGGAGATGAGGTGCATGAGGTAGAGCATTGAGCCGTCGGAAGTCCGTGGCAGGCCCGCGCCGAAGCGGCCGGCGAAACCGCGCCGCTTGTGCTCCTCGGTGACCTCACGCTGTTGCTTCCTCCAGTCGACGCCGAAAGGCGGATTCGAGAGGCAGTAGTCGAAGGTCGTGCCGGCCTGCTTGTCGGCGAGCAGGGTGTCTCCGGTTTCGCGGGTGCGGTCCTCGCCGGTGCTGAGCGGGCCACCGGTGCCGGCCGTTGGATCGTAGATCGTTCGGGCGACGGTGTGCTTCGCGTGAGCGTCTGGCGCGAGGATCAGGTCGACCATGAGCCGCACCACATCGCGCGGCGTGTCGCCGGTGGTCTCGTTCGACGTGTTTGCCATGATCCTCCTCCGGATTTACGCCAGGGCGCAGGATTACCCTGCCACAGGCAGGCCCGATTGGGGCGTAATCCTCAGTGCTTCGCTTTCGTGACTTTGGCCGGGAGCTCTGCGACCTGGGCCATCGCCGTGGCGACCCAGGTCGAGATGAGATCCGGCTCGGCGGCCCATTCGGCTGGCAGGCCGACCCATCCGCGCATCGGGCGCTCACTCGGCCCGTATGAGCCGGTGCCCTCGATCGCTTCCAGTTCGCGCTTGACGTCCTCGTCCAGCATCCGCACCCCGATCAAGGAACCGAACAGGCCGGCGAACATGTTGCCGTTCACGAACGCGCCGAGATTGCCGAACATCGGCTTGACCACGACGCCGGGAGCGTCGGGCACCACCGATCGGAACAGCACCCGGTCTTCGTCGCTCGGCTTGGGAACGTGCATCCCTCACCCTCCCATCGGGACGCTGCTACCACGACCCTGCGCATTCTGGGCCACGCGGGCCGGTCCGGTCGATGATCGCACGATGAGCGACACCGGCAGGGTGATGCGCACGGGTTCCTGCGCTCCCGCCTGGATGTTACGCAGCAGAAGCCGAGCGGCTTCGGCTCCCATGTCGAACGTCGGTACGCGTACCGTCGTCAGCGACGGAGCGAAATCCTCGGCGAAGATCATGTCGTTGAAGCCGATGACCGAGACATCCTCTGGGCAACGGAGCCCGTGCGACTTCATCGAACGGAGGGCACCGAGGGCCAGCAGGTCATTGCCACCGATCACGGCGGTGGGGCCCGTTCCCCCGGAGAGCACATCGTTCATCGACTTCTGCCCGGCTTCGATGCTCAACGACTCGGCCTCGACAACTCGGCCGCGCACTCCGCGGATAGCGCCGCAGCTCGCCGTGAAAGCGTCAGAACGCACGATGCTGGTCGACAGGTTGAGCGGGCCGGCGATGTGCAGGATGTCGCGATGCCCGAGTTCCACCAGGTGGTCGACTGCCGCGGCGATCCCGCTCGCGTCGTCGCCGGTCACGAGCGGATACGGAATCGACCCGGCGTCGCGATTCAACATCACCGCAAGGACATTCGCCTCGTAGGCCTGTGCGACTACCGACTGGTCGCCGTGGCGTCCGGTCGCGAGGATGAACCCGTCCACCCGCCGCTCGAGCAGCGACTCGAATGACGCGACCTCGATGGCATCGTCGCCGTCCGTGTTGGCGAGCAACGCCGTGTATCCCCGTGGCTGCAGATAATTCTCGATACCACGGATGATCGGTGGGAAGAACGGGTTCGTGAGGTCCGGGATGATCACGCCGATGGTCATCGACAAGCTCGTGCGCAACCCGCGGGCCATGACGTTCGGGACGTAGCCGAGCTGGCGGGCGGCGCGCTTGACCCGCTTCGCCGTTTCGGCGCTGACCTGGTGCTCGGTCAAGGTGTTCAGCGCGCGCGAAACCGTTGCCTTGTGCACATTGGCGAGTTTGGCAACATCGTCAATGGTGGTCCGCTTAGTCATTCCCTGACACGATAGCGGGATCGGGCCAGCGACGTGAGGATGGCGAAGGCCGCCGCGCCGACAGATGCCCCGCCGAACAGCAGCGGGAATCCGCCGTCCGAGGCGGCGACCCCGCCGAGAGCCGCGCCAAGCGATCCTCCGGCGAACAGCGCGATCGAGAAGAACGACATTCCGATCGCGCGTCCGTCGTGGACCGCATCCGTCATCCAGGTCTGGATGGTGGTGTGCCCGAGGGTCCAGGCGAGCCCGAGCAACGCGGCGGCACCGAGCACGCTGAGCGGCGCGACGACGAACGTCAGCACCAGATATCCGGCGCACCCGGCGCACCCGGCGAGAAACAGGAGCAGCCAGGACGGCCATCGCCCGAGCACCAGCTTCATGAACTGGCTCACCACCACGACGGTGATGCCGAACGCCGCGATGACGACGCCCGCAATGAGCACGCTCGCGCCGCTCGCCTGCAGGGCGACCGGCAGCGACGCGAAGATTCCGACGAGCAGCGTGCCCTCGAGAACCGTGAAGGCGAGCACCGCGAGCGCCCACCTGTTGCGCCCGAGCCGGCGGATGGAGGGCAGCAGCCGTTCCCCGGGCGGGGGTGGCACCGCGGGAAGGCGCGCGAGGATGATCGCCAGCACGACGGATGCGACCGCAACGGTCGCGTACACCCACCGCCAGCTCGACAGCTGGGCGATGAGCCCCGCGCCGACCGTGCCCGCGGCCAGTCCGAACGACACCGCGCCGGCGAGGTTCGCCGTCGCTATGGCGCGCTGCTTCATCGTCATGGTGTCGCCGAAGTGGATAAGCACCGCCGTGAACGTGGCCGCGAATGCTCCGCCGGCGATGCCGCGCGCGATGAGAAAGGCCGCAGGATCGGGGGCCAACGCGCTCGCGACATCCGCGACTCCCGCGATCCCGGTTGAGATCGCGAGGAGCCGGATGCGGCTGTGTCGCGTCGCGAGAGTGCTCCAGACCAGTTGAAACCCGGCGTAGGCGAGCGAGTAGACGGTCACTGCGGCGGCGATGAGCCCGAGCGACGCGCCCATGTCTTTCGCGACGACCGTGACGAGTGGCGGCGTCACCGAGCGATCGACCATTGAGACGAACGCCGCGGCGATGAGAGCCGCGCTTCCCGCCGAAGCGGTGCCTACCCGCGCGGCGGCCAGGATGGGATCTCCCCGCGGCGGGATGGGAATCGCACGTTCTTCGACCAGACGAATTCGTGCAACGTCTCGACCGCGTTCTCCCGGCCGAATCCACTTCCCTTGATACCGCCGAAGGGAGCTCCGAGGAACGAGCGGCGCATGTAATTGTTGACGAAGATCATCCCGGCCTCGAGACGTTGGGCGATGTGCCATGCCTCACCTTCGTCGCGGGTGCAGATCGCGGCCGTGAGTCCGTACTCGGTGCCGTTGGCGATCTCAATCGCCTCGTCGATCGTGGAGAAGCGCATGATCAGGGCGATCGGACCGAAGATCTCCTCCTGACCGACCGTCGAATCCGGTTTCACGTCCACCAGCACGGTCGGGGGAACCCAGTAGCCGTCCTTGTACATCTCCGCGGTCGGCACGGTGCCCTGACCCGCGATCCTGGCCCCCTCGTCGAGTGCTGTCTGCAGGTAGCCGAGCACACGATCGCGCTGCTTGGCGTCGACCATCGGGCCGATGTCGGTTGCGGGGTTCAACCCGTCACCGACGACGAGCCCGGTCGCGATTGCGGTGAACCGCTCGAGGAACTCGTCGTAGATGTCGTCGTGCAGCAGGATGCGTGCCGTGGACGTACAGGCTTCGCCCTGGTTGTAGAACATCCCCTCGATCGCGACGCGCAGGGCGTCGTCGAGGTCGGCATCCGGGAGCACCATGAGCGAGTTCTTGCCGCCGAGTTCCATGCTCGAGTAGGTGAGGTTCTCGGCGGCCGACTGGAGCACCCGGCGACCCGTGGCTGTGGCTCCGGTGAACGTGATCCGCCGGACATCCCGATGTGCGGCGAGCGCAGCCCCGGCGGCGATCCCTGGAACGGCGTTCAAGACACCGGGCGGAAGCACCTCGTTGGCGATCTCGACCAGGCGGAGCACCGTCAACGGCGCCTGTTCTCCGGGCTTGATGACGACCGTGTTGCCCGTCACGAGCGCGGGCGCCGACTTCTTCGAGAAGTGGATGGGCGGCCAGTTGAATGGCAGGATCGCCGCGACGACCCCATACGGTTCGTAGACCACGCGGGCCTCGATCGGACCCTGGTCGATGATCTCGCCAGGAAGCGTGTCGGCGAGGCCGGCGAAATAGTCGAACGCCGAATGGCTGAACACGATGTCGTTGAGGCTCGCGTCGCGTCGCGGCTTGCCGTTCTCGCGAGACTCCAGCGTGCCGAGCTCATCCACATGCTCGCGGATCGCGGCAGCGACTCTGCGAAGGTAAGCGCCGCGCTCGCGAGGGGAGAGCGCGGCCCAGGCCGGCTGCGCCCTGCGTGCCGATTGCACCGCTTGGTCGACGAGCGCGTCGTCCGCCGCGACCACCGTGGCCAACACAGTCGCGGTCGACGGTTCCATCACGTCGAAGGTCGCCGAGGAGCCGACATCGACGAACTTCCCATCGATGAATGCTCCCCAGACTTGGCGATCGAGGGGCGGGTGCTCAATTGTTCCGGCCTCTAGCAGCGTCATCGTTTACTCCCTCGTAATTGATGCAATCGGTTGCGGTCTGAGGATAATCCTAATGACGGGTTGCGGGCCAGGTAAAGAGTTCCAACAGGATTGAATACAATATAAGCAAACCGGGGCGGATTGACTGGCCTTCACCCGCCGATTGGGGAATGATGTATCCAATCACGGCTAGTTTTAGCCCTCGAGCACTACGACAAGGAGGTCGCTGTGGCATCCGTCCCACCCAGTCGGGCGTATTCAGGGCGGTACGGACGGCCTGCGCGACACAATGGATGACATGACCCTGGAGATGCCGGCGCACGGGGCGGCCGGTGCACGTATCGCCTCCGAACTGCGCGACGCGATCCTTACCGGCGAGCAGCAGCCAGGCGCCCGCATTCTCCAGAACGATCTCGCCGATCGGCACGGCGCGAGCAGGCTCCCGGTGCGTGAGGCGCTCCGGATGCTCGAGGCCGAGGGTCTCGTCACCCTCGTCGCGAACACCGGTGCGTGGGTGTCGCGGCTCAGCCTTGTCGAGTGCGAGGAGATGTACCAGATGCGTGAGCGCCTCGAGCCGCTGCTGCTTCGCTACAACGTCCCGCTTCTGAGCGACGAGGTGCTCGACAGGCTCACGGTCCTGGCCGACGCCATGGAGAGTTCGGACGACGTGGAGCAGTTCCTGCGCCTCGATCGCGAGTTCCACCTCTCCTGCTATTCCGCTGCGCAGACGAGCGTGCTCGGCGACACCGTGCTGCGGCTCTGGAACCGCACGCAGCACTACCGCCGCGCGTTCACCAGGGTGTTCCGGTCGGAGGGCGACCGCAGTGTCCACCACGAGCATCAGCTGCTGGTCTCCGCCATCGGAGGGCACGACATCGACGGTGCCGAGCGAATCCTGGCCGACCACATTCGCCGCACCCGCCTCGAACTGGCGCGGCATCCGGACGTATTCGACAACTAGCCACCACGACCCTAGACAGCACGACCAAGGAGCATCCAATGACCATCGCGACCATCAATCCGACCACCGGCAAGACCGAAAAGGAGTTCCCCGCGCACGACGCCGCCGAGGTGGAACGCCGCATCGGCGAGGCGGCCGCAGCGTTCACGGCGCTGCACGATACGAGCTTCGCGCAGCGGGCCGAGTGGATGCGCGCCGCGGCCGACATCCTCGAAGAAGAGGCGGACGAGACGGCACGGATGCTGGTCGTCGAGATGGGGAAACCGATCGCGCAGGCGAAGGCCGAGGTGCTGAAATGCGCCAAGAACATGCGGTTCTACGCCGAGCACGCCGAGCAATTCCTCTCCGATGAGCCGCTCGCGGACCCGGCGAGCGTGTCAGCGTCACAGGCGTACGCCCGCTACCAGCCACTTGGCGTCGTACTCGCGGTCATGCCGTGGAACTACCC
>JAODMG010000100.1 GCA_025464895.1 Microbacteriaceae bacterium
GGGCCAGCTGATAGCGCCGGGGTCCTGATCCGGGTGCGTGGCGGTGGTCGCCGGTATGCCGCGACCTCCGAGTGGGCGATCCGAGATTGCGAGTTGGAGATCCGCCGCGGGGATTTCGTCGCCATTACCGGGCCGTCCGGGGCGGGCAAGTCGACCCTGTTGAACTGCCTCGCCCTGCTTGACCGGTTCGACCAGGGCGACTACCTGCTCGATGGGGTCCGGATCGATCGGATGCGCGCCCGCGATGTGGAAAGGACCCGGGGGCAGCAGTTCGGGTTCGTCTTTCAATCTTCCAACGCGATCGAATCGCGAAGCGTTGCGAAGAACGTCGAGGTGCCGTTGTCGTCCCTCGGCGTGCCGGTGGCCGCGCGCAGATCGTTAGTGACCACGGCGCTGGAGAAGGCGAACATCGTGCATCGGGGCGGGCAGAGCGTCTCGCTGCTCTCCGGCGGTGAACGGCAACGCGTCGCGATCGCGCGGTCGCTGGTGAACAACCCCAAGGTGCTGTTCCTCGACGAACCGACCGGAAACCTCGACTCCAAGAACACGACTGCCGTCATCGACCTGCTGCAGCAGCTGAACCGGCAGGGCACGACGATCGTGTTCGTCACCCACGATGCTCAACTCGCCGCGGCCGCCACTCACCAGATCCTCGTCAACGACGGCATCGTGTCGCAACCGCCGCGACCCGATCCCGTCCCGGCAGCAGGTCCCTCGGCGACGGTGGCCGAACTGCCCGGCACCGAGGTGTCGCCAGCGCCAAACATCGAGTCTTCGCTGCGCCGGATCGTCAGACAACAGCTCGACGCCGTGTCAGAAGCCGTGTTCTCCCTCGTCGCTCAACCCGCGCGCACCCTCATGGCGCTGCTTGCTATCGGCCTGGGGGTTGCCGGGCTGGTCGCCGGAGTGAACCTGGGGGTCACCGCCGACTCGCAGATCGACAAACTGATCACGGGCGCCGCCCTCGACCAGGTCTACGTCTCCCAGGCCGTGTCCTCCGCCGCCGACGCACCCACCGACTTCGCCTCCTCGGCCGCCCAGCAAATTCTGCAACTAAGCGGCGTTCAGGCAGTCGGCGTGCTCGACACCATGTCCCCGTCGGTCGCCAAGGTGACCCGGTTCTCGCTCGGGCGAAGTTCCGGATACTCGGTGCCCGCGCTCGGGGTCACATCGGGGACGTTCGCGGCCCTCGACATCGCGTTGCCCGCCCACGAGGCACGTCTGTTCGACGGCTCACCGATAAACAGCAACATAGCCGTGGTGGGGGCTGCGGCCGCGCGAAGCCTCGGGCTGAGCGCCGGAGCCCCTCAAACGATCTGGATCGCCGGAACCCGATTCGATGTCATGGCCATCGTCCCCGGCACGCCGCGCGACGCTGACGTGATCAACTCGGTGCTGATCTCCCACGCCGCCGCCCTGCACCTCAGCGGAGCGAAAGGCCAGTTCGTGGTCAAGACCGTGCCGGGACGCGGCTCCTCGGTCGGGACGGCCATCCCGTATCAACTCGACCCGCAAAGCCCCGGACATTTCGTCGCCAGCGGAACCGCGAATCTACAGAACCTCCGTCAAGGAGTATCTACCTCCTTAACCAGCCTGCTGCTCGCTTTGGCGGCGGTGTTCCTCGGCATCACCATCCTTTCCACCGGCTCCACCATGACCAACTCGGTTCTGCAACGATCCGGCGAAATCGGGCTCCGGATGGCCACCGGCTCCAGTCCGGCAAAGATCGCCGGCCTCTTCCTCGCCGAGGGCGCCACCCTCGGCCTGATCGGCGGCCTCCTCGGCTCCAGCGCCGGAGTCGTCGCCGTACTCGTCGTGTCCGCCTTCCAGCACTGGATCCCGGCCCTCGACCCCACAACAATCGGCCTCGGCATGGCGATCGGATTCATTACCGGACTGCTCGCCGCGATCGTCCCCAGCATCCGCGCCAGTAAAACACAGCCCGCACTGGCGGTGCGTAAATAGCGACGCCGCACTGAGGCACGCCGCTGCGCTCGCAGCCATTGCTAGGATTCCCGGATGAACCTGACCAACCCGTTGAACGCAACCGCACGGGCCGGACGACTCGTCGACCTGAGCCATGTCATCCGTGCGGGGCTGGTGACCTACCCCGGGCTTCCGGCGCCGATAATCACGCCCCATCTCACTCGGGAGGAGTCCCGGTCGCACTACGCGCCAGGCACCGAGTTCGCGCTCGACCTGATCACCATGATCGGCAACACCGGCACCTACCTGGATAGTCCGTTCCACCGCTACGAGGGTGGCGCCGACCTGGCCGGGCTGTCGCTCGACACCATGGTCGACCAGCCGGCCGAGGTGTTTCACCTGCAGAATTCGGCGGAGCGCGGCATCCGGGCAGAAGTGTTCCACAATCGTGACCTCGCGGGAAAAGCGGTGCTGCTGCACACCGGGTGGGACAGCCGGTTCGGCCTGCCGAGCTATGCGCACGGTGCTCCATTCCTCACTGGAGATGCCGCGGATTACCTGGTCGCTCGGGATGTCACGATCGTCGGCATCGACTCGCTCAACATCGACGACACCGAGTCCGGTGGGCATCGGCCGGCGCATTCCGCGCTGCTCGCGGCCGGTATCCACGTGGTCGAGCATCTGACCAACCTGCAGGAGCTCCCGGAAACCGGCAGCACCTTCACCTCGGTGCCGCCGAGGGTCGAGGGATTCGGCACTTTTCCGGTGCGCGCCTACGCCCGACTGCCCTGATTCTCCGCCGACGATCCCTCGGAGCGCGTGTCGAGCCACCGTTGATGCCCCTCTTCTGGGAAGTCCTCCGTGGGCTGGCGATCCGGAGGGAGCCGGTCGGGTGTGTCAGTGCGCCGGTTTGTTATCAATGCGCCGTTTCTAACCGCCGCACTGACGACAAACCGGCGCATTGTTGAGCGGCGGGGAGGTTGAGCGTCGGCGCACTGTGAACGACGGCGCCGGTTGAACGACGGCTCTGTGAGCGGCGCACTGTTGAGCGGCGGAGGCGCGCCGGAACGTCGTCCTGACCCCAGACACCTCGGGGTTCCACACACTTCAGGTGGGTCATAATGGTGTCATTCTTAGTAATGTGAACGTACACATCGCCAATGGAGCCGGGTACAAGACAGATCATGGAAGCAGATAGGGTTCGCGCCCCGAACATCCGTGATGTCGCACGACTCGCCGGTGTTTCGTACCAGACGGTGTCCCGCGTGCTCAACAACTCGGAGAGTATTCGGCCGAGCACCAAGCAGCGCGTCATCGAGGTCATCGACGAAATCGGCTATCGGCCGAACCAGGCCGCGAGGGCGCTGGTCACGAGCAAGTCGAGGACTCTCGGTGTGCTCACCGCCCAGACGGCGCACTACGGACCGGCGACCAGCCTCCGTGCGATCGAGATAGCGGCCAGGGAGGCCGGCTACCTGATCAGCACGACGAGCCTGATCTCGAGCGACTACGACTCCATCGTCGAGAACCTCGAATACCTGATGAACCAGGCCGTCGAAGGGATGATCGTGATCTCGCCGCAGGTGCGGGTATTCGAGGCGATCAAGCAGCTCGCCATCCGAATACCGCTGGTCACCCTCGACTCCACCGGCCGGGATGCCCCGCGCAGCCTCTCGGTGGATCAGATCGCCGGCGCGAAGATGGCGACCAGGCACCTCATCGAACTGGGCCACCGCGAGATCGTCCACCTCGCCGGGCCACAGGACTGGATCGAGGCCGAGGCGCGGATGCGGGGCTTCCTCGACGAGATCGACGAGGCCGATCTGCGCACCCACCCTCCGATCCTCGGCGATTGGACCGCGGAGTTCGGCTATCACGCGGGTCGGGAGCTGGTCGGCTACCGGGACTTCACCGCGGTGTTCGCCGCCAACGACCAGATGGCGCTCGGACTCTTGCACGCCTTCAGGGAGGCCGGTCTCGACCTGCCTCGTGACATCAGCGTCGTCGGCTTCGACGACATTCCGGAGGCCAGGCACTACTGGCCACCGCTCACGACGGTGCGACAGGATTTCGCCGAGATCGGGCGACGGTCCATCGCGATTCTTCTCGATGAGATTCATGGCGACGCCCGCGTCGATCTGGCCCAGATACTCCCCGAATTGATGCTCCGCGATTCCACCGCCCCATTCGCGTCCCATTAGGCGCAGACTGGGAAACGCACGGGCGTGCCCGTTACCTAACCGTAAGAGATACGAACTTGACACGGTGTCGGTGGAGAGGCACCATTGGTGACACAATGTGAACGGTCACACTTTGACCGGTCCCAGAGTGACGATCACCATAAACTTCGATCACCATAAAACTTCACGAAGCAGTTTTGACAAAGAGGTCGCATGCAAGCCGAACCAACGATCCTCGAGATGCGCTCGATCACCAAAGAGTTCCCCGGGGTCAAGGCGTTGTCCAATGTCTCGCTGACCGTAAGTGCCGGTGAGATCCACTCCATCTGTGGCGAGAACGGCGCGGGAAAGTCCACCCTGATGAAGGTGCTCTCCGGCGTTTATCCGTTCGGAACCTACGACGGCACGATCGTCTACCAGGGTGAAGAGGTGCGCTTCCGCGACATCCGTTCGAGCGAGGCCGCGGGCATCGTCATCATCCACCAGGAGCTGGCGCTCATCCCGGAACTCTCGATCACCGAGAACATCTTCCTCGGCAACGAGCCGCGGCGCGGTGGCGTCATCAACTGGGTCGAAGCGAAGAGCAGGGCGATCGAGCTGCTCGCCCGCGTCGGCCTGAGCGACGATCCAGACACGCAAATCAAGAACATCGGTGTCGGCAAGCAGCAGCTCGTCGAAATCGCCAAGGCTCTCAACAAGTCGGTCAAGCTGCTCATCCTCGACGAGCCGACCGCCGCACTGAACTCCTCGGACTCCCAGCACCTACTCGACCTCATCCTCGGCCTGAAGGGCAAGGGGATCTCGTCGATCATGATCTCGCACAAGCTGAACGAGATCGAGCAGATCTCGGACTCGATCACGATCCTCAGAGACGGCAAAACGATCGAGACCCTGGATGTCAAGTCCGACGGTGTCGACGAGGATCGCATCATCCGCGGGATGGTCGGTCGCAACCTCGAGAGCCGGTTCCCGGACAGGACGCCGAACATCGGCGAGATCTTCTTCGAGGTCAGGAACTGGACGGTGCAACACCCCCAGGTGCCAGAGCGCATGGTCGTCAAGGACTCGAGCTTCGTGGTTCGCCGGGGCGAGATCGTCGGATTCGCCGGGCTGATGGGCGCAGGGCGCACCGAGCTCGCGATGAGTATCTTCGGACGCTCATACGGCAACTTCATCTCCGGCGAGGTCTACAAGGACGGCAAGGAGATCAAACTCCGCAGCGTCAGCGAGGCCATCGACAACGGGCTCGCCTATGTGAGCGAGGACCGCAAGGCTCTCGGCCTCAATCTGCTCGACCTGATCAAGAGTTCGATCGTCTCCTCCAAGCTGAGCAAGATCTCCCGCTGGGACGTCGTCAACGACGCCAAAGAATTCGCCATCGCCGAGCAGTACCGCAAGGATCTTCGCATCAAGACGCCGAGCGTCGAGCGCGGCGTCTCGACCCTCTCCGGTGGAAACCAGCAGAAGGTCGTCCTGGCCAAGTGGATGTTCACCGACCCCGACCTGCTGATCCTGGATGAGCCGACCAGAGGCATCGACGTCGGCGCGAAGTACGAGATCTACGGGATCATCCAGCGGCTGGCTGCCGAGGGCAAGGGAGTCATCGTGATCTCCTCGGAGCTGCCGGAGCTGCTCGGCATCTCCGACCGCATCTACACGATCTTCGAGGGCGCGATCACCAGCAACATTCCGGCTGCGGAAGCCGACCCAGAGACAGTGATGAAGAACATGACATCGACCAAGAAGAAGGTTGCCCAACGATGAGCGCAGTCCCAGAAGAGAAGAAGAAGTCGGGCTGGTACCGCGACCTCGGCAAGATGTTCGGCGCCGGCCAGTCGAGCGGCCGCCAGCTCGGCATCCTCGGCGCGCTCGTCGTCATCATCATCTTCTTCCAGATAGCGACCGGCGGGTTGACCCTCGACCCGACCAACCTCATCAA
The DNA here is from genome assembly GCA_025464895.1 of Microbacteriaceae bacterium. Lineage (GTDB taxonomy): Bacteria > Actinomycetota > Actinomycetes > Actinomycetales > Microbacteriaceae > Parafrigoribacterium_A. The sequence continues at coordinate 6,046 of JAODMG010000100.1, forward strand.
CCTGGTCAACCAAAACGCCTACGTGCTGATCCTGGCCATCGGCATGGTGATGGTGATCATCGCCGGCCACATCGACCTGTCGGTCGGATCGATTGCCGCGTTCGTCGGAATCATGGTCGCGACCTCGATGGCGAGCTGGCACTTCCCGCCGGCGGTCGCCATCCTGCTCGGCCTCGCCCTTGGTGCCGTCATCGGCGCCTGGCAGGGTATGTGGGTCGCCTACGTGGGCGTTCCGGCATTCATCGTGACCCTCGCCGGCATGCTCATCTTCCGTGGAGCCAACCAATTCTTCGGCAACTCGACCACCGTGGTGGTGCCGCAGAGCTTCACCTTCATCGGTGGGGGCTTCATCCGTGACTTCGGGCCGAACACCAACTACAGCAACGGCACCCTTCTGCTTGGGCTGATCGTCGCGATCGTCATCATCGTGCAGGAGTGGCGTTCGCGCCGCACCCAGACCACCATGGGGTCGCAGAAGGCACCGCTGTGGGTCAGCATCGTCAAGCTCGCGATCCTCGAGGCTTTGGTCGTTTACGCGACCCTGCTGTTCGCGGGAGGGCGGCTCGGAACCAGCTTTCCCATCTCCGGCATCATCCTCGGTATTCTCGTGCTCGCCTACTCCTTCGTGACCCGGCGCACCACATTCGGCCGCCACATCTACGCGGTCGGTGGCAACTGGCGGGCGGCGGAACTGTCCGGCGTGAAAATCAGGCGCATCAACTTCTTCGTCATGATGAACATGTCGATCCTGGCATCCGTCGCCGGCATGATCGGTGTCGCTCGAGCCGGCGCCTCCGGCCCTGGGGATGGGGTCGGCTGGGAGCTGGATGCGATCGCCGCCGTCTTCATCGGTGGAGCGGCGGTCGCTGGCGGCATCGGCACCATCGTCGGCTCCATCGTCGGTGGACTCGTGATCGCGGTGTTGAACAACGGGCTGCAGCTGCTCGGAGTCACCATCGACCGGGTGCAGATCATCAAGGGCCTCGTGCTGCTCATCGCGGTCGGCATTGATGTCTACAGCAAGAAGCAGGGCCGCCCGTCGCTCATCGGCCTGATGACGAGAAATCGACGGGCGTCGGAGGCCGCTGCCGGCCTGGAGGCCCCGGCGGTCGAACCGGCCGAAAATAGCGCTGAAGCGAGCTCCCGCCCCAAGTCCACTACGCCGAACTGATCATTCGCGTAGTCCCTGGAGACGACGACTGTCCCCAGTTTCCATTGCACAAACCAAGACAAGAGAAAGCGAACAAACACATGCGCAAGATCGCAATCACGACTGTGGCACTTGCCGGAGTCGCACTTCTGGCCCTTTCGGGCTGTTCGACCCGCGCCGCGACCCCCGGATCCTCAGGCGCCGCTGCCGGGTTCAAGGCCGGCTCGTCCATCGGCGTCGCTCTTCCGGACAAGACGTCGGAAAACTGGGTACTCGCCGGCAAGCTCTTCGAGGACGGCCTCGCAAAGGCGGGGTTCAAGGCCGACGTGCAGTACGCGCCGGCAACGAACACCGCAGCAGAGCAGGCCAACCAGGTGTCAGCGATGATCACCAAGGGTGACAAGGTTGTCGTCATCGGCGCCAAGGACGGCAAGCAGCTCGGACCGCAGACCGCCGCCGCCGCAGCAAACGGCACCAAGGTCATCGCTTACGACCGCCTGATCGAAGACACCAAGAACGTCGACTACTACGTCGCCTACGACAACGAGAAGGTCGGCGAGCTCCAGGGCAAGGCGCTTCTCGACGGATTGGCCGCACGATTCCCCGGAGTCAAGCCGTGGAACATCGAGCTCTTCTCCGGCTCGCCGGATGACGCAAACGCCCCGGTCTTCTTCAACGGCGCCATGAAGGTGCTGCAGCCGAAGATCGACGATGGAACGCTCAAGGTCGTTTCTGGCCAGACGGCCATCAAGGCGACTGCAACGGCCGGCTGGCTCGCACAGAACGCCCAGACCCGGATGGACACCC
>JAODMG010000230.1 GCA_025464895.1 Microbacteriaceae bacterium
AGCTGCACAAGCATTTCGCTGCTCGCGCTTTGAACCAGGCCAATCCTCGGAAGGAATTCTTTTTCGCTACTCCCGCCGAGGTTCGCGATGTCCTGATGGATAAGGTGGGGAACCTGCTCGAGTTCCGGGAGCAAGCCGACGCGACTGAGTATCTCCAGTCGGTCAGTCTGTGGCCGAAGGCGGAGAGCGCAACTGAGATGCTCTCGACTGCTAGGTTGGCGAGATGATCGACCCGTCAGTCCGCGACAAGATCGCAGCGTTCGTTGCCGAGCGCGATTGGGCGCAGTTTCACACCCCGGAAAACCTCGCGAAGAGTATCGCCATCGAAGCTGGCGAGTTGCTCGAGTGCTTCCAGTGGAATACGGATGCCGACACCGATCGAGTGCGCGAAGAACTCGCCGACGTACTGACCTACTGCCTCCTGCTTGCTGACCGCATCGGTGCGGATCCGAGTCAGATCGTTCTGGACAAGCTTGCGGTCACCCGAGAGAAGTATCCGGCCGACAAAGCACGGGGGCGAAGCGCGAAGTATGACGCCCTTTGACATCTCGCGGCTCGACTTCACCCCAGACGCCGTCAAGACTTGGGCGCCTCGCGACCAGCGCAACACCAACTGGCCGGTTGTGTACGTCTTGGACAACGCGAAAGCCAGTCGCCAGGTCGGGGCCGGTCTCAACGACGTCTATGTAGGGGAGTCGCGGAACGCAGCAGCAAGAATGCGTCAGCACTTCGACTCTCCTGAGAAGCGGCACCTGAGCACAATCCGGGTCATTGTTGATGCCACGTTCAACAAGTCTGTATGCCTCGACTTGGAGTCGTACCTCATCCGGATGCTCGCCGGTGACGGCTCCTATCGCGTACTCAACCGAAATGACGGAATCACCGAGGCCGATTACTACGATCGCGAGCTGTACCGCGAGACCTTCCGCGAGGTGTTCGACCAGCTCAAGCGTGACGGGGTCTTCACTCGAAGCATTCCCGAGATCGAGAACAGCGACCTCTTCAAGCTCTCGCCTTTCAAGGCACTCACGCAGGACCAAGCCATCGCCGTCGAGGATATCCTCGACGGACTCTTTAAGGACCTGGAGGCGGGCGCCGAAAGCACGATTGTCGTGCAGGGCGACCCGGGTACGGGCAAGACCGTCGTCGCCATCTACATGCTCAAGTTGCTCGTCGACATTGCGAACACGGCTCCCGCTGAAGACCTTGATAGTGACTCCCTCTTCTCCGAATTCTTTGTTGAAGGCTTCCGGGAATTGCTCACCGGCATCCGGATCGGCCTAGTGGTGCCACAGCAGTCATTGCGGGAGTCGATCAAGAAGGTGTTTCGGAAGACTCCTGGATTGCATCCGGAGATGGTGATGACCGCGTTCGAAGTCGGGTTTTCGGACGAGCACTTCGACCTGCTCATCGTCGACGAATCCCACCGTCTCAATCAACGTGCCAATCAGCCCTCAGGCGTCCAGAACCAGAAGTTCCGCCTCATCACTGAGAAACTCTTCGGCTGGGACGATACGGCAAAGACCCAGCTCGATTGGATCCGAGCGAAGAGCAAGCACCAGATCTTCCTGTTGGACGCAGCACAAAGCGTTCGGCCGGCCGACCTGCCGTCCGAGTTGCTTGGCGAGCTCGTGCGCGCTGCGAGAATCACGAATCGCCACTACCCGCTGGCAACGCAAATGCGGGTGCAGGCGGGTTCGGACTATGTCGCCTACGTCAGGCGCATTCTCGGCCCAGCGAATACGGGTGTGCCGCAACCGGTGACTCGCGAGGATTTCGACGGCTACGACTTTCGGATGTTCGATAGCGTCACCGAGATGCGCGAGGAGATCCGGCGCAAGGATGCCGAAGCCGGACTCTCGCGCATGCTTGCCGGATACGCGTGGGAGTGGAAGACCAAGAACGACAAGACCGCCTACGACATTGAAATTGACGGCCTTCTGCTTCGGTGGAACAGCACACAGACCGACTGGATCGCGTCGCCGAAGTCTCTCGAAGAAGTTGGTTCCATCCACACTGTGCAGGGCTACGACCTCAATTACGCCGGGGTGATCATCGGTCCCGACCTTCGCTACGACGCAGATGAAGGCAGGCTGTTCGTTGATCGCGAGTCGTACTTCGACAAGAAGGGCAAGGAGAACAATCCTGTCCTTGGCAAGACATACACCGACGACGACCTACTGCGGTTCGTCAGCAACATCTACGCGGTTCTGCTGACTCGCGGCATCCGGGGCACTTACGTGTACGTATGCGATCCGGCACTTCGTTCGTATCTGCAGAAGTTCATTCCGCGCAGTGGGTAAGGCATCTGAAGGCGGTTGAATCGCAGTTGCCGGAGTTCTTTCGTCCTCGGCCCGGAGCGCACCGTTCTGCATTCGGTGCCTGTGGGTCGGGCCGGCATCGACATCGACCCTGTCGTCATCGGTCCGGCTTCGTGCTGGTCCTAGCTGGTAGTAACAGCTTCGTCTTCTGCGTCCTCTTCGATTTCATGGGTTACGGTCGCCGCCAAGAGGCAAAATCCTATCGAGACAATTGAGAATACGAGAAGTGCCCAGAGCGCTCCCCCCGCAGCGGCATCGAATCCGGATGTGGCAACGCCAACTATCGACATCGGCAAGCCAATCAGGCTGGTCGTAGTCCCTATGACTGAGATTCGACGGAAGACTCTCGTCTTCCTGATCTTCATATGTACGCTTCTGCGTTCAGCGACGACTGCGATAAGAATTAGTGGAAAGACGCTGGTGAGCACGGCGCAGGTTGCAGAATTCATACTCACGACTGTAGGTCCTCCATCGGTTTCCTGATGCAAGCTCACTGAGTGAATTTGGTTGCTCCAAACGGGGTTCCGCCATAGAAGGCCCTGAAAGCTTTGATTGTTCGCGCATGAGCGTTCAAGAACTGACGCGAACCGCCTTCCAGAATGTTCAAGGCTTGATGAGCTTGCTTGCCGCGTCCAAGAGCTGTGACATCCCGCCGATCGAAACGGAGTCTTCGCGGGAACCATTGCCGAGCTCTGCCGGCTTGCCAAGCGCCCTCTCAACCAGATTGATCCTCGCCTTGTCCGCCTCTTTCGGGTCGACGTTGGCTAGAAATGGACCAAACGTCTTCAAGTCAAGTTCCATGCGCTTGGTAACATTTGCGTTCGCGAAGAACCTTCCACCGAGTCGAATGGCTACGGTCGCCGCTGAGGCCAACGCCGCGCCAATCCCTGCGCGGATGACCAGTTGCTCCCAGCGAGTGTCAGCGTCGGAGCTGAGGTTGCCGGGGAGGAGAAGCAGCAGCAGCGGACTCGCAGCCGTCGCGATCAACACCCCGCCCGCTATGTACAACCACATACCTACAGCCCGTCCCGTCTTCGCCTCAGTCGCGAAGTGACCTGCTAGCTTGTCCGTCGCAGCAGCGGCACTGAGATTCGCGAAACCGGACTCGCTCTCGAGCAACCTGTCGAGAGCTTCGCTTCCTTGGCGTTCTTGCTCGTGAATGGCCTCGACGAGTGGGCGGACTTGTTCAACAAACCTCGCGAGCTGTGCGTCCTCCCATGCCTTTGAGCGCTTGTCTAGTTCCGCGTTCATCTCGGCAAGCTGCTTTACGCCGGCGGTCACCACTTCGTCGATCCGCGCTTTCTCGGCGTTTACGGTAGCGACCACATCGTTCGCCGTCGACACGAGGCCTGAAACGTCTACCTGAGCGGTGGCTGCCACTTGTGCAAGTTCGGTCTTGTGCGTCTCAACATTCGCTTCGAGTGCCGCGTTGCTCTGCTGCAGCGCTGCTAGATCCAAACGTTGCCGCTCGAGCAGGTCTTCGTAGAGGGTCGTCAGCTGTTGCACCTGTCCACCCTTGCCATACGGCCGTGGCCATGGACCCATGTGAGTCAAAGCGGACTCGATGGTTACCCGTGCCGACTCTTGGTATGCGGATGCCGTTCCCTCTGAAATCCAATTGTTCAAATAGCTGATGACGTCGCGCAATACAGTCTCGACGGGAGAGAGTATCGCTGGGACGAAGAATGGACTCGATACAGCCGAGGTATCGCGAAACGACTGTATGTAGTCGGCGTAAAAGCCGATCGTGTCCGCAGCGGCGATGTTGCTAAGATCGCCGGTCTCGCGGACCTGATTCAGTCGCGACTGGACCTCGTCGACCGCGACCCAAATTGTGTGCCCCTCAAAATCAGATCTGAGCATTTGGTGATCCTTCTCGGGTAGGCGGGTAATGCGGATGATATGAATAATCGTCAGCGCCGTCAGCCTATTGTGCGCCACCCTCGTAGTCGAGGCACGATGGCGGTCGGCCTCGCTGAACCCGGCAATGGACGCGCAGTCGATCGGATGCCCCATCGGCGCATTTTCCCGGACCCGTCATGAGCGCGGCATCAGCAGGATGCACGACTCATCCGCGAGTACGGCGTGACCATCACCAACACCCTCGAATCAGCGGCGCTGTCGCGCGGCGGCTGGAGCTCCGGGGCCGCCAGCCAGCCCTCGCAAATGACGACACTGAGATCAGGCCTAGCAACCGGGCTCTTCGATGAAAGGGACCACCATTTTGCCCATGAGATGGCCTGCTCCGAGCCTGCGCTATCGCAAGTCATGCACAATCTGTGGACGACACCCCGCCTGCTCGGGCTCTTGGTGCGGTGTCAGTGGTCCGGAGTAAAATAGGAACAAGCTCACTATTTGGTGGGTGAATACAGAACGACCCCGCTGACGAGGTTGCTTTGTCAGGCGGGGTCTGGTTCTTTGACGGGAACATTCGATCTTAGTCAGATACAGCCGATTTTCGTGAAACGGGCCATTCATCCGAGTGCTTTAAGGAGCACAAAATGGCACCTATCAAACCGGGGGCAGAAGCCCCCAAGTCTGGCCAGTACAAGGTCGTGGGACCCCGTGGGGGTGACCTGGGGCGCGAGGTTACGGCGATCCAGGGCAAGTCCATGCCCCCGACCCAGAAGTCTGGCCAGGGCTACGTCCTGGCCGACCAGACGAAGCACAAGAAGTAGACGCGATCGTGGCCGTCAACCTGACGTGTCCGCATTGCCACGCCACTTTCTACAATCAGGTCATCCGTAAGCACGGGTTGATCAGGTGTGGGAAGTGCGGCAAGACGATCCGCATCTAAGCGCCCCTCGCCAGGAAGGCCCGGCCCACCCAGCCGGGCCTTCCTCGTTTGACCCGGGAAGGGCGCTCATCTCCTCGCTCCAGCGATGAGGGATGCCGCACGGTGCCGCGCGCGCCAGTACCGAGCTCAGGCGAGCGCGACGCTGCGGATCTCCCACGGCGCAAGCGTCAGCGCGAGCCGACCGGTTGCGGTCACCCGGTCGAGGTGGCGGCCGAGGAGGTCGACGGTTGTCACGGAGTCGAAGCTGCCGGTGATCGTGGCGGTGGCCGGGTTGGGGCTCATCGCGACGATCCGCAGTTCGGTTCCCCCGGCGACCGCGCGAACACTGGAGACGGCGATGTCGGCGCCGTCGACCGCGATGCCAGCGCGGGCCGGTGGCAGGGTGGCATCTGTCGGCGCGAGTCCTCTCCGCGCCAGGCCGTCGCTGCGGAAGTGCTCGGCCAGGCGCTCCGCTCCGCCGGACTACCAGCCGCCGGCTGCCGGGAGGATGGCGAAGCGTGCGGTGACGGTGGTGCCGAGTTCCTGGCCGCCGGGGATCGGGATCTCGTTCGCGGCCGGCTCGTCGCGCAGCGGGTGCAGGTTGACGCTGATCGCGTCGTCCGCGCGCACAAGGGTGAGCGCCAGCTCGGTGCCGTCGCCGACGACTTCGTATTCGACTAACAGGTCAGCTATCTGTTTGAAGCCCGAACTGGGGTGGAAGCTACTGGGTATTTCTCACTCTTGCGGTGCGGACTCGGGTAGGTTCGAGGAGCCTGAAAGGAGTTGGCGCAATGGGAGAGCCAGTATCGGATCTGCGCAGTCGCGTACCCGCTCAGGGGTTGATGCGACGCACCATGGAGCTGCATTCCTCGGGCGTTGTTGTGCCCAGCGGAGATTCCTTGTCGTGGTACGCCGGTGCGCTGGGGGAGATTGCAGTTGCCGGCCTTCTCTCGACCCTTGGCCCCGAGTGGACCGTTCTGCACTCGGTTCCCGTCGGTCGGGCTGACACCGACATCGACCATGTGGTCATCGGTCCCGCAGGTGTATTCACGATAAACACCAAGAACCACTCCGGCAAAGATGTTTGGATCGCCGGCCATGGACTGATGATCTCGGGTCACGGCACGAACTACATCCATGCGGCCATCAGTGAGGCCGCCAACGCGGAGAGGCGGCTTTCGGCCGCGGCTGATCTGACAGTCCCAATCGCGGCGGTCATTGTTCTTCTGGATCCCGGCAAGCGAACGATCAAAGCACTGCCAGAGGGCGGCGTTCGCATTGTGGCAGATTCCGAACTTCTTGCTCTTATGGAGGGTTGGCCGGTATTCAGCACTTCGCAGGTAGCCAGGATCGTTGAGGCGGCCATCAAGCCAGGAACGTGGCACGACAACCCACGAGCCGAAGTGGATGGTCCGCTCATTGCAATCCGGTTCAACGCCATCATGGCGCGAGCTGCGCAGACCGCGCTCGCCGCTTCGCCCTCAGCGTGGTCGGGTCCACTCAGCTCGCCGCGAGGCTCATCACCTGCTCCGCGGAAGAGGCTCGTAACCAGCACACGAAGCTTCGGCTCTCGGCCTAGCTCCGGCTCACGTCGTCGACGAAGCTCGAAGCCGGGCTGTGGTGAGATGCTCGGGCGGCTCGTGCTGATTGGTTTTGCCTTCTGGTTCTTCTTCGGGGTAATGCTGCCAGGTCTTATCCAAGCCGCTCAGCCCTAGAGCACGCGCAGGCTGGGCCGGTGAACCGATGACGGCCGCGATGACCGCATGGAGCGACATCCGCAGCTCAGCAGCTTGGTCATCATCGCCGCGATGTCGTAGACGGGTCCGCCGACACTGCGCACAAGGATGTTTGCTCTGCTAGAGGAAGACCTTCGAGTGACGCCCCGAACTGGGGTGGAAGGGTCTGGGCCGATCCGAGTAGGTTCGGGGTGTCGAAGGGGGCTTGGGCCATGGGGGAATCAGTGTGGGATCTGGGAGGGCGTGCGCCTGCTCCGGAGCTGATGCGGAGCACCGCGGAGCTGCACTCTTCGGACGATGTGTTCGACTGGGGCTCGTTGTCGGAGGAACCCGGCACCCTCCCGCCACACTCACCGTCCGACGGCCTGCGTCCCTACAGCCCGCGCGGTCTACGCTCGAAGGCGGGCGTCGGCGAGCTCGTGTGGCTCGTTCTGCTCGGGACTGGAATCTGGATTTCCTACGGTGTGGCAATCTCCGCGTTGCAAGCCGCGCAGCACTGACGTGAGCGGTGACGCGATCCAGTTGCCGAAGACAATGCGGCTTCGGTACGCCGGGCGCTGCCGAGGGTGCGGGGTTGAGCTCTCCGCTGGAACGCTGGCGGTGTACGACCGGGAGTCCAAGACGGTGAGCTGCCTGGCGTGCTTCCGAGACGCGCCATCCGGCAGCACTAGTGCGATTGAACCCGTGCCTGTCTTCTCGGAACCGCTGGTTCTCGACGGTGTTGCTGGCGCATCGGCCCGGCGCGAGCACGAGCGACGCAAGAGTAAGCGCGAGACGCGGATTCGTGAGGCTTACCCACTCGTCGGCGGGCTCATTCTCGCGCTGAGCGATGATCCGCAAAGCACGAAGGCGTGGGCCACCGGCGCGCAGGGCGAGGAGCGGCTGGGTGGCCGCCTCGACACTCTCGTCGGGGAGGGCGTTCACGTTCTGCACGACCGTCGAATCCCACGCACGAAAGCCAACATCGACCACATGGTTGTCTGCCCATCGGGAGTGTTCGTCATCGATGCGAAGAAGTGGAAGGGGCGTCCTCGACTTCGGATTGAAGGAGGTCTATTTCGTCCGCGGGTCGAGAAGCTGATGGTTGGATCGCGTGACGGCACGAAGCTGGTCGATGGTGTGCACAAGCAGGTCGATCTCGTGAGGGCTGCGCTCTCATCCTTCGGTCAGATTCCGGTAGCCGGGATGCTCTGCTTCGTGGAGGCCGACTGGCCGCTGATCGGCGGGGACTTCACGATTGCCGGACTGCGCGTGCTCTGGCCGAAGAAGGCAGCCGGCTATGTCGGGCAGCCTGGAAGTGTCGATGCTGCGACCGCGAAGCAGATTCATCGCGCACTCGCGATGTCGTTCCCGGTTGCCTGAGGCTCCCCTCGAGGGCGTCCTGACGGCTCTCCAACGCGTCTCCAGGGCGTGATCGTTTCGGTGGTCGGATGTTGGTGTGGATCAGCACTGGCGTAGGCGCCGTCTGGCGTGGTCGTCTTCTCCTCCACAGTCCGGCCGCGATCAGGGTTCTCCACTGAAAAACGGCTTTCTGATCAGCAAAAATGGAATGTCGGTGGTGCCGGTCAGAGTGTAGTCATGACCATCCATGACGGGGATTCCGAGGCGGTACTGCAGCAGGAGGCGACCGCTCTGCTGTCCCTCCTCGGCGCCAAACCGACCGGGACCCTCGACGATGATCAGCTCTTGTCGCGGGTGGAGACGGCCGAGCACCTGGGCCGTCTTGTCGACACGCTCCGCATCACGGCGGCGGCGGAAGTCGCGGATCGGTCCCGGCACGAACTCGGTTCCGCCGGGCTGTCCTACCGGATGGGACACCGCCAACCCGGTCACCTGATCGAACAACTCACCCGGATCGCCTCGGCAGAAGCGGGCCGGCGGATGAGACTGGGCGCCCTGGTCCGC
>JAODMG010000035.1 GCA_025464895.1 Microbacteriaceae bacterium
GTTCGACGATCTGGAGCGTTCTGGCCCGGTTCCGCTGTACTTCCAGATCGCGCGCAAGATCGAGGGCGCCATCGAATCCGGGATGCTGCCGCCTGGAACCAAGCTCGACAACGAGGTCAAGCTGGCCGAAGACCTGAAGCTCTCCCGACCGACCGTCAGGCGTGCCATCCAGGAGCTCGTCACGAGCGGCCTGCTGGTGCGCAGGCGCGGCATCGGCACGCAGGTTGTGCACGGCAAGATCAGCCGCAAGGTCGAGCTGTCCAGCCTGCTCGACGACCTCACCCGCGACAAGATGAACCCCCGCACCATCGTGCTGCTGCACGAGGTGATCGCCCCGCCGGTCGACGTCGCCGAGGCTCTCGACCTGCACGATTCGACGCCGGTGCTGCACATCAAGAGACTGCGCCTGACCGGCGACGACCCGATCGCGTTGCTCGAGAACTACCTGCCGCCGGAGCTCTCCGAAATCAGCGCAGAGCAGCTCGGAAGCCAGGGGCTCTACCAGTTGCTGCGCGCAAAGGGTGCGACCATGCGGGTCGCCAAGCAGCGCATCGGAGCGCGCGCGGCGACCAAGGAGGAGGGCGAGCACTTCGGTCGCCCGGTCGGCTCCCCCGTGCTCACGATGACCCGCACCGTGTACGACAACGGCGGCAGGGCCGTCGAATTCGGCAATCACTCCTACCTCCCGGAGATGTATTCCTTCGAAATGACGCTCGTCGACCGCTGAGCCGACTAGCCGCTGAACGCCGGCCCCGCGGGGCCGGCGTACACAGGTCAGACGTTCTGCGGGAAGCCCAGGTTGATGCCGCCGTGGCTCGGGTCGAGCCAGCGGCTGGTGACGACCTTGCCGCGGGTGAAGAAGTTGACCCCCTCCATGCCGTGCGCCTTGGCGTCGCCGAACAGCGAGCTCTTCCAGCCGCCGAATGAGAACGCGGCGACCGGCACCGGGATCGGGACGTTGATGCCGACCATGCCGGCCTCGACCTCGCGCTGGAACCTGCGGGCGGCCCCTCCGTCGTTGGTGAACACGGCAGAGCCGTTGCCGAATGCGCCGGAGTTGATCAGCGCGACGCCCTCGTCGAAGCTCGCCACCCGAACGACGCCGAGAACCGGTCCGAAGATCTCCTCGGTGTACGCGCGGGAGGTGACGGGCACCTGGTCGAGCAGCGTCGGGCCGAGCCAGAAACCGTCGGCCGCGCCATCCGCAACCACGTCCCGGCCGTCGACGACCACCGTCGCGCCGTCCTGCTTCGCGATTTCGATGTAGCCGGCCACCTTGTCCCGGTGCTCCCGGGTGACGAGTGGTCCCATGTCGCAGCCGCGACGGCCGTCGCCGACGGTGAGGCCGGCGATGCGGGTGCGGATGCGCTCGATCAGCTCGTCCGCGACCGGCTCGACCGCGACGATGACGCTGATCGCCATGCAGCGCTCGCCAGCGGAGCCGAAGCCCGCATTGACGGCGGAGTCCGCGACCAGGTCGAGGTCGGCATCCGGCAGCACCAGCATGTGGTTCTTCGCTCCGCCGAGGGCTTGCACGCGCTTGCCGAGGGCCGTTCCGCGCTCGTACACGTAGCGGGCGATCGGCGTCGATCCGACGAAGGAGAGGGAGGCGACATCCGGATGCTCGATCAGCCCGTCGACCGCAACCTTGTCGCCGTGCAGCACGGTGAATATTCCGTCGGGAAGCCCGGCCTCGCGCCACAGGGCAGCGACCCAGTTGGACGCGGACGGGTCTTTTTCGCTCGGCTTCAGGATCACGGCGTTGCCTGCCGCGATCGCGATCGGCACGAACCAGAGCGGAACCATGACCGGGAAGTTGAACGGCGAGATCACGCCGACGACGCCGAGCGGCTGGCGGGTGGAGTAGACGTCGACTCCCGTCGACACATTCTCCGAGTACTCGCCCTTGGCCAGGTGCGCCATTCCGGTCGCGAACTCGACCACGTCCTGCCCGCGGGAGATCTCCCCGAGCGCATCGCTGAGCACCTTTCCGTGCTCGGCGGTCACGATCGCGGCCAGTTCGCCCTTGCGCTCCTCGAGCAGTTCACGGAACGCGAACAGCACCTGCTGGCGCTTCGCCCACGACGTGTCGCGCCAGGCCGGGAAGGCCGCGCGGGCAGCGGAGACTGCGGCGTCGATGTCGGCGGCATCGGCGAGTCTCACCCGGGCGGACTCGGTGCCGAGCGCCGGGTCGAAGACGGGCGCGGTGCGCTCCGAGCTGCTGGCGAACGGCGTGCCGGCGATCCAGTGTTCGACGACTGGAAGTGCGGTCGGAAGCGTGGCGGGAAGTGCGGAACCCATGGGATCTCCTCAGGGATAGAAGCGGATGCCGGAGGCGGCGTATTAGAGGGAGGCGGTAGCTGGCACGGGCTAGCGCGCGCCGTGCACGATGGCGGCGGCGGTCGCGACGGCGGAGGCGACATCTCCGGACGGCGGGTAGAGCAGGCTCCTGCCGACGACCAGGCCGCGCACGCCGGGCAGGGTAACGGCCTCTGACCAGCGCTCGTAGGTGGCGTCCTCGTCCGAGTCCGGCTCTCCGCCGAGCAGTAGCGTCGGAAGCGTCGTGGCCTCCATCACCCGCGCCATGTCCTCCACAACCGGGATCTTCAGCCAGGTGTATGCCGAGGTTTCGCCGAGACCAGAGGCAATCGCGACCGAGCGGATCACGGCATCCGTGCTCAGATCGTTCCGCACCGTGCCGCCGACCCGACTCGACATGAACGGCTCGATCATGATCGGCAGGCGGAGGGCGGCGGCTTCTGTGACCGCCTTGGCCGAGGCCTCCATCGTGCACGCCGTGCCGCGGTCGCCGAGGTCGATGCGCAGCAGGAGCTTCGCGAAGTCGAAGTTGGCCTCGACGATGGACTCGGCCGAGTACGCGGTGAAGCGGTCGTCCAGCTCGAAGTCGGCGCCGCGGAGTCCGCCGCGGTTCATCGAACCGACGACGACCTTGTTCTCGAGCGCACCGAGCAGCAGCAGGTCTTCGAGGATGTCCGGGGTTCCGAGCACGCCGTCGACTCCAGGCATCCGCAGCGCCTCGACGACCCGCTCGAGAAGCGAGTATCGGTTCGCCATCGCCATCGGATCGTCGCCGACACCGAGTGCGCCTCGAGCCGGGTGGTCGATCGCGAGGATGAACAGCTTGCCGTCATCGCCGAGCAGCGGCCGACGGCTGCGGCTCGCCTGCAGCGCGGCGATCTGCTCCGGCTGGGTGGCGCGGGTGGCGCGGACGAGGTCGAAATCGGGCTTAGTCAAGGCGGTTGCCCTCCAGTTCGGCGAGCACTTCGTCTGTTGTCGGCATCGCGGTCGAGCATTCGAGGCGCGAGGCGACGATCGCCCCGGCGACATTGGCGAAGCGCAGGGTGCGCTCGAGCGGCCAGCCCTCGAGCAGGCCGTGGCAGAGCGCGCCGCCGAATCCGTCACCGGCACCGAGCCCATTGACCACCGCGACCTGGTGCACCGGAACCTCGACGGTCTCATCCCTGGTCTTGGCCAGGACCCCGCGGGGGCCCTGCTTGACGATCGCCAGCTCGACACCGCGTTCGAGAAGCGCGTCGGCCGCGCGATGCGGGTCCGACTCGCCGACGGCGATCTCGCACTCCTCGCGGTTGCCGATGGCCACGGTGACCTGGTCGAGTGCCAGGGAGACCTGCTCGCTCGCGGCCTCCGGCGACTCCCAGAACACGGCGCGGTAGTCGAGGTCGAGCACGGTCAGCGGCGTGCGTCCGCGCGCCTCCCATGCGGCGAAGTGGGCCGCCCGGCTCGGCTCCTCGGAGAGGCCGGTGACCGTCGACCAGTAGATCCGAGCAGAGCGGATGGCCGCGACATCCAGTTCATCGGCCCGCACCATCAGGTCCGGAGCCTTGGGCTTGCGGTAGAAGTAGATCGGAAAGTCGTCCGGCGGGAAGATCTCGCAGAAGGTGATCGGGGTGAGCAGCTCGGGCACGCTCGTCACGTAGCGGTCGTCGACGCCGAGCCTCCGCAGCTCAGCGTTCAGGAACCGTCCGAACGGGTCGTCGCCGGTGTGCGAGATGAGCGCAGAGCGCCGTCCGTGCCTCGCAGCGGCAACGGTGACATTCGCCGCCGTACCGCCCAGGAAGCGTCCGAAGGTGCCGACCTGGTCGAGAGTGACGCCGGTCTGCAGCGGATAGAGATCCACCCCGAGACGCCCAACGGCGAGCAGGTCGAACCGCGTCGCGTCCGATGACGTGTCGCTCATGCCAATTCCCCTTCCATCGGCCCGAATGCGCTCGAGCCCTGGGTCAGAATCTCAGATTAGCGCATTTGTACTTACATAATTACATGGATGCCGCGACAGCCACTGTTGTGCTCGATGCGGTGCTCGGTGCGGTGCTCATGCGAGGCTCGAGAACTTGACCGCAAGCGACGCGTTCGAGAGCACCAGCCGGTCCGCCTGACGAACGCCAGGCCCGCACGCGGCGGTGCCGAGGCCGTTGGTGCCGGCGTCCAGGTGGATCCACAGCACGGAGCCCTCCTCGAGCTCGTCCGCATGCCGCGCCTTCTCCAGCTCGCGGATCGACCACGGGCGCACGGCCAGGTCGAAGTGGGCTGCGCTGTTCGACGCTGCGCCGTTCGATGGAGCTGCGCCGTTCGATGAAGGCGCGCCGTCGACCCGGATACCTCCGGAGGTCAGACCGAACTCGGCCCAGCGGGTCTGGCTGCGGCATCCGTTCTCCTGCGGCACGACGTAGTCGGTCTGAAGCTCGCGCACGCTGCCGGTGTAGCGCCCGACCGCGACCGCGGTGTGCGAATCCGGGTAGCTTTCCCACGGTCCCTGCCCGAACCAGCGCACCGGAACGGTGCCAGGCGAGGCCTGCTTCAGCCCGATCGTCAGCCCAATCCTGGGCAGCGGATGATCCTCCGCGCCGCGACGCGCCACGTCCATCGCGAGGGCCAGTTCTCCGCCGGAATCGCTCCAGCGGTAGGTGACGTCGAAGCCGGTGTCGGTCGCGGAACCACCTACCCTGGAGTGGACCACCAGGCTCTGCGAGCCGTCCGCAGCGCTCTCGATCGACACCAGTCCGTGCCGCTCGGTCAGCCGGTCCAGGCCGTCCTCACGCCAGAGCGCTTCCATGCTCGTCTCGTCGCCTGTACCGACGTACCGGTCGTTCTCGGTCGGGGCGCGCCAGGCGTCGAAGCCCGCGGTCACCACCTCGGCGCCGGCCAGGGTCAGCAGGCGTCCGGCCCGGTCGAAGGATGCCCCGGCCAGCTCGTATCCGGTCAGCTCGGTCCCGTCCGCCCCGGCGATCACGACTCCGGCCGCCGGCGCAACAACAGGCGCTGCCTCGCGCAGCCGGGTCTGCCCGAGAGCGATCGGATGTCCGGCATCCGCCCACTCCGCAGCCTCCGCAGTGACGGCCCGCACGGTGAGGAACACCTCGCCGACAGCGTCGTCGAGATCGAAAGCGGGCAGTGCGACCGTCGCGTGGGTTAGCGGCGCGATCGACGGAACCTCGAGGGCTCCCGCGGCGATCTCGACGCCATCCGCCTCGACCGCCCAGGTGAAGCGGTAGCCGTCACTGCTCGCGAAGCTCATCCGGTTCTCGATGATGACGGCGCCCGTTTCAGGCGCACCGGTCGCGGCCGCAAAGGTGAACCGCAGCGGCGCGATGACGGCCGCGAACTCGGTCAGGCCGGGCGACGGCGTGCGGTCGGGAAGCAGCAGTCCGTCGATGATGAACGAGCCGTCGTGGCGCACCTCGCCGAAGTCGCCGCCGTACCGGTAACTGACCGTGCCGTCCGAGCCGGCGACCTCCAGCCCGTGATCGAACCACTCCCAGACGAAGCCGCCGATGAGCCTCGGATGCGCGTCGATGATCGCCTCGTAGTCCGCGATCCCGCCAGGGCCGTTGCCCATGGCGTGCGCGTACTCGCACTGCATCATCGGCATCGCGCGGCGGCGGGCATCGGCGATCGGGTCGGCCAGCACGGGTTCCCGCTGCCCGCCGATCTCCTCCATCTCCTCGTAGCTCGCGTACATCCGGCTGTAGACGTCGACGCCCTCGCATTCGACGTCCTGCTCGTAGTGGATCGGCCGGGACGGGTCGAATTCCCTCGTCCAGCGGGCGTTCGCCGCGAGGTTCTCGCCCCAGCCGGCCTCGTTGCCGAGAGACCACAGGATCACGCTCGGGTGGTTCTTGTCCCGCTCGACCATCCGCATCATCCGGTCGAGGTACACCTCGGCCCACTGCGGGTCGGATGACGGATTTCCGCGCCAGTCGACCATCGAGAATCCGTGCGTCTCGAGGTCGTTCTCTTCGATCACGTAGAGGCCGTACCGGTCGCACAGCTCGAGCAGGAACGGGTCTGGCGGGTAGTGGCTGGTGCGCACGGCGTTGATGTTGTGCCGCTTCATCAGCACGACGTCGTTCTCCATCGCCTCCCGGCTCACCGCCCGGCCGGCCTTCGGATCGAAGTCGTGCCGGTTGACGCCGCGGAAGGTGATCGGGCGTCCGTTGACGTGCAGTTCGACGCCGCTGACCTCGACCCGGCGGAAGCCGAGCCGCAGCGAGAGAGTCTCGGATGCCGTGGACACGACCACGTCGTACAGTCGCGGAATCTCGGCCGACCATGGCTCGATCGCGCCGACGTCGATGGTCTCGCCGGCGAGCCCGGTGATGCCGAGCTCCGGGATGGCCACCGCGACGGGGGCGATCGGGTCGGGGCCTGCGGAGCGAGCATCCACCCGCAGCGAACCGAGGCCGGTCCCCGGGTCGAAGTCGGCGTGCGCGAAGACATCGTCGATGCCGCCATCCGGCCGGTGCAGCAGCGCGACCGAGCGGAAGATGCCGGACAGCCACCACTGGTCCTGGTCCTCGATGTAGCTGGCGAAGCTCCACTGGTGCACGCGCACCGCGAGCAGGTTTGTGCCGGGGCGCAGCAGCTCGGTGACGTCGAATTCGACGGTGAGCCGACTGCCGGATGACCGCCCGACCGACTCGCCGTTCAGCCATAGCTCGAACCAGGAGTCGACCCCGTCGAAGCGCAGCAGGGTGCGGCCGCCGTTCCAGGTGGACGGAACCTCGAAGGCGGTGCGATAGTCGCCGGTCGGATTCTGCTCGGGCACCAGCGGAGGATCGACCGGGAACGGGTACTGCACGTTGGTGTACATCGGCGACCCGAATCCGTTCAGCTGCCAATGCGCCGGAACCGGCAGTTCACCCCAGCTCTCGCCGGTGTCCGCCGGGTCGGTCGGGGTCTCAGCCGTCGGCGCCCAGGAGAACCGCCAGCGGCCGTCGAGCGAGAGAACACCGGCATCCGTCGCCACTCTGGACCGTGGGGAACTGGCCCCAATCGGCGGGGAAATCACTTCGAAGTCCGCGAGCTTCTTGGTGCCGATTTCTGCGGTCATTCGATGCAACTCCCTCGTTCTGAGTCTCGACACCCCCGCGCCGGGCGATTCGCCAAGCGGTTCGTCCGGCGGTTCGCCAGGCAGTTCGCCCAGGCTATTCCGCTGTGTGAGACTTTGTAAGGACATTCTATGTAATGCTTTTCCTTGCACCTCCTGAACGACCGCGTTTTCCCGCCGGTCGATCGGAAAAATCTAGGCCGAAAGGTTCGCACCATGATCAAAGTCGCCGGCGCCCCCGTCAGTTTCGGGGTATTCGAATTGGCCCCGGAGGACGGCACGGTGTTGCTTGGCCCGGACGACATCGCCGGTGCCCTCCACGACGCCGGCTACGACGGCATCGACCTCGGCCCGGTCGGCTTTCTCGGACGCGGCACAGAATTGTCCGACCGCCTCGCCCGCCACCGCCTCGGGCTGGCCGGCGGATGGATCGACCTCCCGTTCCACGACGACGACGCGTACGCCGCGGCGGTGCCGGTGCTCGACGACGCGCTCGACGCGTTCGTCGAAGCCGGCAGCACCGAGGGAATGCCGCCGGCGCTGCCCACCCTCGCGGCGAGCAGCACCCCGGAGCGCAGAAACCACCCTGGCGGCGGAGAAGGCCTCAGCCTCGACACCGCCGGCTGGCAGCGCTTCGCCGCCAACGTCGCCCGCGCGGCAGAGCGGGTGCGCGATCGCGGCCTCGAGCCGACCTTCCACCACCACGCCTGCAC
>JAODMG010000039.1 GCA_025464895.1 Microbacteriaceae bacterium
GCAGCTGACCCAGGGCACCATCGTCGCGAAACTGGGATTCACGGATGTCGTGTTCCCGCATCCGCTGATCCACGGGGACACCATGTATACGGAGTCGACCGTGCGAGAGAAGCGGCTGTCGGCATCGCGGCCCGGGCAGGGGTTCGTGACGATCGAGCACACCGCGCGTAACCAGGACGGGGTGATCGTGGCCACCGCCGTGCGCTCGGTGCTCGTGCTCTGCCGCCCAAAACACGGCGGTGATTCAGAGTGACATTTGGCCTCGGCCCCGCGCTCCTGTTTTGTCCTGCCGACCGTCCAGACCGCTTCGAGAAGGCGGCGGAGAGGGCGGATGCAGTCATCCTCGACCTCGAGGACGCGGTCGCGCCGAGCGACAAGTCGGCGGCGCGCGACAACCTGATCCGGCGTCCGCTCGACCCGGAGACCACCATCGTTCGAGTGAACTCGGTGTCGTCCGGCTATTTCGCCGACGACCTGGTCGCCCTATCCCAGACGCACTATCGCACCGTGATGGTCGCGAAGTCGGAGGGGCCAGTGCAACTGTCCGGGCTCGATCGCTACGACCTGATCGCACTGTGCGAGACCGCGGCCGGAATCCTCGCCGCCCCGAGCATCGCCGCGGTCAAGAACGTGGTCGCGCTGATGTGGGGCGCGGAAGACCTGGTGGCCTCCCTGGGCGGCAGCTCGAGCAGATTCGATGACGGCAGCTACCGGCAAGTCGCCGGGCACGCGCGGTCGTCCGTTCTGCTCGCGGCGGCAGCATCCGGAAAGGCGGCGATCGACGCCGTGCATCTCGACATCGACGACAGCGACGGCCTAGCCGATGAGGCCCGGGATGCCGCGGCCGTCGGCTTCGCCGCGACGGCATGCATCCATCCCGGCCAGGTCGCGGTGGTGCGGGATGCCTATCGACCGACCTCGGACCAGCTGGCGGAGGCGACGGCACTGCTCGAGGCGGCCGGGGGGCAGCGCGGAGTGTTCCGGTTCGATGGCCGGATGATCGACGGCCCGGTGCTCCGTCACGCCGAGCAATTGCTGCGACGGTCGAGGAGCTGAGAGACGTCGCCTATCGTTGAAGCGTCATGATCACGAGAAGAGAAGCGGCGCTTCGCCTGGATATCCCGGTCGAGATGGCGAGGCGAAACGGCATCCCGTCTCGCCTGTCCGAGACGGAACTGGCCAAGATCGATGAGAGTCCGCCCCAGTGGCTGGCCCAGTCCCGGGCCAACCGCACCGGAGCGAAACCGGTGTGGGTGCAGCTCAGCTGCCACATCTGCGGCTTCTCGGAGGCGGTTCGCCCCAAGAAGTGGTGGCCGGCGTTCACCTATCTCAGTTGTGCCGACCATCGCCCGGACGAACTCCCGCGGCCGGCCGATGGTTACAGTCGCAGAGAATACGACGGCATCGGCAGCCGTTTCGTGGGGATCGTCGATTCTCCTACGACTCAGCCGGAGTAGTTTCGGCGGCTTCGGCCGGGTCTGACGAGTCCGAAACGTCCGCGTCCAAGGGTTCAGGCTCGGCGGGACCGGGATGAATGGGCTCGGGATCCTGACCGCGATGTCGTACGGTCTGCACGATGATTAGCGCGAGTCCACCGACGGCCGCGAGGAGCGCGACATCCTCATTGATCTTCAGCCCGAGGAAGTAGAACTCGGTCGGGTCGATCCGGAGCGACTCGAGGAATGCGCGACCAGAGCCGTACCAGAGCAGATAGAAGCCGAGCGCCCTACCCCAGTGCATGCTCACTCTTCGCTCGATCAGCACCAGGACGATGACCCCGAGAACGTTCCAGATGATCTCGTACAGGAACAGCGGCTGGAAGAGGGTGCCAGCGGGCAGGCCGGGCGGGAACGCCGGATTGGTCGCATCGATCTGCAGCCCCCACGGCAGGGTGGTCGGTCCGCCGAACAGCTCTTGGTTGAAGTAGTTGCCCAGCCGGCCGAACGCCTGGGCGAGCAGCAGGCCGGGAATGAGGGCGTCCGCGAAGCTGAGGAAGCGGATGCCGGCGCGACGGCAACCGATGTACGCTCCGACCGCGCCGAACAGGATCGAGCCGAAGATGGCGAGGCCGCCCTCCCAGACGGCGAAGACGTTCCAGAGGTTCGCGCCGGCGTAGAAGTAGTCGGTCGGGTGGGTGACCACGTGGTAGAGCCGGCCGCCGACGATCCCGATCGGCACGGCCCAGAGGGCGATGTCGAGAACGGTTCCCGGCTTCGCGCCCCGCTGGGACAGGCGTCTCGACGAGAGCCAGGTCGCGATGACGATGCCGACGAGAATGCAGAGCGCATAGAAGTGGATGCGGATCGGCCCGATGTCGAAATAACTGATCTGCGGACTCGGAATGCTGGTGTGTATCACGGTGCTCGTCTTTCGATTGTCGGGGGTCAGCCTAGTGGTCGGTCGCGCCGTCGACCTGAGAGGCTCAGATCTTTCCGCGGATGCGACGGCTCAACGCCCGCGCGGCGCTTATGGTGGCGAGCCCGAGGCGCTCCCGGTGTTGCGGATCGACACTCGACGCGCGAAAGGTGAGTCCGACTGCCGCGGCGGGGTAGTCATTGTGATCGAGTACGGCCGCAGCGGTCGAGGCATAGCCGAGGGTGATCTCGCCGTCTTCCGCCGCCCATCCCCGTGCGCGGACCGCGGCCAGGATGTCATCCAGTTCCTCGAGAGATCTCGGCCCAGGTCCCGCGTGGGTGACCAGGCTCTCCCTGGCCGGATAGAGGGCCCGCAGCTGCGATTGCGGAAGCGCCGCGAGCATCGCCCGCCCGGTCGCGGTCAGGTGCGCGGGCAAGCGCACCCCGATGCTGGTCACGACGGCGGGCGCGCGATCGGCCGAGACCTTCGACGCGTAGACGACGTCGGAGTGGTTCAGCACGCCGAGGTGCGCGACGACGGGCATCCTGGTCTCAGCGACCAGCCGCTCGAGCACCGGCCCAGCGAACGCCGACAGGGTGTTTGCGCCGAGCACCGATGAGCCGATGTCGGAGAGCAGCGGGCTCAGCGCGTAGGCCTGGCTCTCCGGGGAGTGCAACAGGAATCCTTCGTCCTGGAGCGTCTTCAATAGGTGGTAGGTAGTGGAGCGCGGAAGTTCCAGGTCGCGGGTGATGGTCGCGGCGCGCACCGGCCCGCTGTGGCCAGCGAGATACTTCACGATTCGAAGCGCGTCCCTGGCGGCAGGAACTGGGCTCATGACACTCCAAACTGTCTGGTATCCCAGACACCTTATCCCCGAAACGCCTGGGGGAGCCAGTGATCTCGGACTCTAATGAAGGCATGAATACAGTCGTTCTCGGCATAGGTGCACTCAGTTTCGACGAGGTGGTCGCGGTGGCGCGTGACGGCGCGAAGGTCGCCATCGGCGAGGACAGCCGCGCCGCGATGGCCGAGAGTCGCGCGGTAATCGATGCCCTGGCCGAAGACTCGGTTCCGCACTATGGCGTGTCGACCGGCTTCGGCGCGCTCGCCACCAAACAGGTGCCGAAGGCGCTGCGTGCCCAGCTGCAGCGCTCCCTCATCCGCAGTCATGCCGCCGGCTCTGGACCCGAGGTGGAACGAGAGGTGGTCCGCGCACTCCTCCTTCTGCGCTTGTCGACGCTCACCACCGGCCGGACCGGTGTCAGGTTCGTCGTCGCCGAAACCTATGCCGAGATGCTCAACGCCGGGATCACGCCGGTCGTCTACGAGTACGGCAGTCTCGGCTGCTCCGGGGATCTCGCGCCGCTCGCACACTGCGCACTGGCCCTCCTCGGCGAGGGAGAGGTGAGGGATGCCGGTGGCGCCCTGCTGCCGGCGGCGCAGGCACTGGACGCGGCCGGCATAGCCCCGATCGAGTTGCGCGAGAAGGAGGGACTGGCGCTCATCAACGGCACAGACGGGATGCTCGGGATGCTCGTGCTCGCGATCGTCGACCTCCGGCGGCTGGTGACCACGGCCGATCTCGCCGCGGCGATGAGCGTCGAGGGGCTGACCGGCACCGACGCGGTCTTCGCGGCCGACCTGCAGGAGCTTCGGCCGCATCCCGGACAGCGGGACTCCGCCGCCAACATGCGTGCCGTCCTCGCCGGCTCTCCCATGATCTCGAGGCCGGAGGGCTTCACCAGGGTGCAGGACGCCTACTCGCTGCGCTGTGCCCCCCAGGTGCACGGCGCCGTCCGCGACACCATCGACCACGCGGCGACGATCGCGTCACGGGAGCTGGCGTCGGCGATCGACAACCCGGTGGTGACGATGGATGGCCGGGTCGAGTCGAACGGGAACTTCCATGGCGCCCCGGTCGGCTACGTTCTCGACTTCTTGGCTATCGTCACAGCGGATCTCGCCAGCATGAGCGAGCGCCGCACCGACCGGTTCCTCGATGTCAGCCGCAATCACGGGCTGAACGCGTTTCTCGCCGACGATCCCGGAGTCGACTCCGGCCACATGATCGCCCAATATACCCAGGCGGGCATAGTGGGGGAGCTGAAGCGGCTGGCGGCGCCGGCGAGCGTCGATTCCATCCCGTCGTCCGCGATGCAGGAGGACCACGTGTCGATGGGCTGGAGTGCCGCGAGAAAGCTGCGCCGATCGATCGACGGACTCGGACGGGTGATCGCGATCGAGCTGCTCACCTCCGCTCGGGCGATGGACCTGCGGGTCCCCGTGCAGCCATCGGATGTGTCGTCCGCGGTCAGGTCGCGACTGCGGGAGCGGGTGCAGGGGCCAGGCACCGATCGTTACCTGGCGCCGGAGATCGCGGCCGCGCATTCCATGGTTCTCGACGGGTCGCTGCTCGCCGCAGCGGAATCCGTCGTGGCGCAACAGGGAAGACAACTCAGATGACCGGCACAGCAGGCAGCGGCGGCGAAGCAGGCCCCCGCGCGAGCGGACCCCGACCGGTTCGTGCGTTTCGTGGCAGCACCCTCAACACCCTCGGTTGGCCGCAGGAGGCGGCGCTGCGGATGCTGCAGAACAACCTTGACCCCGAGGTGGCCGAGCACCCGGACGAGCTCGTCGTCTATGGGGGAACCGGCAAGGCGGTCCGCAACTGGGAGAGCTTCGATGCCATCTCGCGCTGCCTGGCCACGCTGAAGAACGACGAAACAATGCTCGTGCAATCGGGCAAGCCAGTCGGCGTCATGCGCACCCACGAGTGGGCGCCGCGGGTACTGATCGCCAACTCCAACCTCGTCGGCGACTGGGCCACCTGGCCGGAGTTCCGCCGCCTGGAGCAGCTCGGCCTGATGATGTACGG
>JAODMG010000121.1 GCA_025464895.1 Microbacteriaceae bacterium
ACCCCATCATGCAGTCCGCCCAGCCTGGCGAGAATTGGCGCTGGTGCTATATCGATGAAAGCTTCGTATGACCGACCTGCTGCCGGCAGACCTCCCGGTGGAACGGGAAACTCCCGACTTGGTCGGACCCTACCCGCGCCTTAGCGAGGAGCAACTGGACCGGCTTCGTGCCTTCGGGATCGAGAGTGCAACCTCCGCCGAGCAAGTCCTGGTGGCGACCGGGCAGCGGACAGCCAGTCTGCTGTTTATCCTCGATGGCGTCGTCATGACAGCGGAGGGGCCGGTGCGAGACCCCGTCGACAACCACGAACTCCCGGTCGATGACGGCCTTCATGTCGGAGTTCACGGCCGGGGCCGGTTCATCGGAGACATCGGGGTGCTCGAAGGCCAGCCGTCCTTTTTCACAGCGATCGTCATCGAGCCCGGCCGTGTGCTCGAGATTCCGATAGGGGCGCTCGAAGGTGTCGCCCGCGAGGATCCCGTGCTCGGCGATATCATCCT
The DNA here is from genome assembly GCA_025464895.1 of Microbacteriaceae bacterium. Taxonomy (GTDB): domain Bacteria; phylum Actinomycetota; class Actinomycetes; order Actinomycetales; family Microbacteriaceae; genus Parafrigoribacterium_A. Next base: position 502 of record JAODMG010000121.1, read on the forward strand.
GCGTGCGTGCCTTGTGCGTCGATCGCTCGTCGTCGGTAGCGGCATGCGTATCGTCGGATCCCGCCATCTGCCGCGCACCCGCCAGTTGCTAGACTTCGTCGCCCGCAACAGGCTCCCGTACCGGCTGATCGACCTGGATCGGGATTCGCAAGCCGAGGAGATCGTTCGACGGTTGGGGGTTCCGCGCCGCGATGTCCCGATCGTGATCTTGGGGCATGACCTTGTGCTGCGCAGGGCGACGCCGTCAAAGCTCGCCCTGGCGCTCGGGATCCGGTCTCCGCGGCGGACGGCGATTGCCGATCTCGTCGTCATCGGAGGTGGGCCGGCAGGCCTGGCGGTTGCTGTCAATGGAGCATCGGATGGCCTGTCTGTCGTGCTGTGCGACTCGGTGGCCATCGGTGGGCAGTCCGCGACGACATCCCTCATCGAAAACTACCTCGGCTTTCCGGCCGGCATCTCGGGCGCCGAACTTGCAGACCGTGCCCGGCTGCAGGCCCGCAAGTTCGGCGCGGAGGTCTCGGTGCCGTCCCGGGCGAGACTCGTCCAGCAGCGGGCCGGTGAGCTCATCGTGCGGATTACCGGAGGCGACCGACTGGTAGCGCGGGCTGTCGTGGTTGCTACCGGTGTCCGCTATCGCCGTCTCACCGTGCCCGGCATCGAGAGGGTCGAGCCGAGCAGCGTCTTCTATGCCGCGACCGTGCATGAGGCCCGGGTGTGCGGCTCCGGGCCGGTCGTCGTCGTCGGAGGAGGCAATTCTGCGGGCCAGGCCGCGCTCTTTCTCGCCGAGTCCGGGTCACAGGTGCGTCTCGTGGTCCTCGCAGAGTCGCTCGACCGGGATATGTCCCGGTACCTTGTCGACCGGATCATGAAGCATCCCGGCATCGACGTAATGCTGCGCACCGAGGTCGCTGCGGTACACGGTGATTCCGAACTCGAGTCCGTCCTAGTGCGCCGCGCGGACGGTTCCGACCGCGAACTGTCTGTCCGGTATCTATTCGTTTTCATCGGCACGGAGGCGGAAAGCGGCTGGCTCCCACCGGAGGTAGAGAGAGACGAGCGCGGTTACATCGTGACCGGTGCCGCCTCGGAAGGAAGCTCGGTCTGGCGCGACGTCGGGCGGCCGCCCCTGCCGCTCGAGACGGCGATCCCGGGCCTGTTCGCCGTCGGCGACGTTCGCAGTGGTTCTGTGAAACGGATGTCCGCGGCCATCGGTGAGGGCGCCTCGGTCGTGCGAATGGTTCACGATCACCTCGGTGCGGTTCGAATCCGGTAGACGGTGTCGCTCAGTTGGCCGCGCCCGCGGGTTCGTGGTTCTGACAACGACGTTGGAGGAAGTCGGCCGGACAGGTTCTAGTCCTGCGAGATGGATGTGCGCCTCATCGTGTCCGATGGTCGTTCGGAGAAGCGGCGTCGGTAGCTTGCAGCGAATCGCCCGAAGTGGCAGATTCCCCATCGCGCCGCGACCTCGGTGACAGTGACCGAACCCGGTTCGGCATCAGAAAGCTCCTTGTGTATCTCTTCCAGGCGCAACTGACGGAGGTAGGCCATCGGGGTGATGCTCATCGCCCTGCGAAACCCTTCCTGGAGGCTGCGCACACTGACAGCGACTTCGCCCGCCAGTTCGGAGACGGTCCACGCGTGCTCCGGTCTGGCCCTAAGTAATTCCACTGCTTGCGCTACGGGCCGCAGTCCGGCGGAGGCAGTGGTGGAATTGAGGGCTGCGGAATGGTTATGTGGTTGAGCAAGCAGAAGGGACTCCATCAGCACCTGTTCGAGGCGCTGCGCGGCGAGCGGATGTTGGAGCAGCCCGCGTTCGTGCTTCGATGCCAGATCGATGAGGTGGAGTGTCTGAAGCACCGTGCAGCCCGGTCCCGTCGTCAGATCCAGTTCGGCGGAGAACACCAGCGGTTTGACGACGCTGCGGCCGAGGAGATTTTCCAGTTCGAGCTGCAGTTTTGCGTGAGGGACCATCACCGAAACCTGGGCAAAATCCTTATCGCAATCCAGATCGGCGGGGTGGCCCGGCATGAACACCGCGGCAGTCCGCGGTGTTCCATAGACGGGACTGTGGATGCCAGCCCGCATCGTGGCTCTGCCCGTCAACGGTATGTCGACGTGGTAGTCGGTGGCTTCGCTCGTGCGGATCCGAACGGCGTCGCCGAATCGGAGGTAGCCCGCGGTCACGTGCCCCACTTTGATGACATTGAGGCTGAGATCCAGCGCCGTGGACGGCGAGGCCGAGAGAAAATCCAGCGGCAGGAATACGTCGCTGAGCACTTGGCGTGCGTGGTCGAGGTCGCCCGACGATGCGACCGGGTGACTCCGGAACATCTCACTGGTGGCTAGTGGCACCCCGAGAGTATAGGTCGTGGATCACGCTCCCGCGCAAAGTGGATGTTCGTCTGCGTCAGCCGGATTTCGCCGCCGGCAACGTCAACCTACTTTTGAATACGTCTGCAGTCAGACAGCTGTCGTTCGTGACTTAGGGGAGTCGATGGGAAACGTGCCTCGCTGGGTCAGCGTCCCGGTGCTGCGAGCGTGGGTAGCCTCGAAGACGGGCGAGGTCAATCGACTCCCGCGGCCCCGTGACGCACCGGAATCGCACTCGATTGGATTCAACAGCGATCGCGTGCTCATCTTCGGAGGAGGTCCCGCAGTCGGATGGGGCGTCCTCAGCCACGAGATCGCGCGTCCTGGCGCTCTTGGCCGCGCACTGTCGCGCCGCACGGGTCGGGGGGCGGATGTCCACGTGGTCGCCGTTCCGCGACTGAAGGTCGGGTCAGCCGCTAACGAGCTGAGCAGGATCAAGCTGCATCGGTACGACGCGCTGGTCGTCACCCTGGGCGTGAACGACGC
>JAODMG010000135.1 GCA_025464895.1 Microbacteriaceae bacterium
CGCCTTCGAGTGTGCAATCGCCACTGTGGCGGCCTTGCGGAAGATCGTGCCCTTCCCGCCGCTCTCGGCCTTCTGTTCTGACGAGTTGTAGACCTTCTCGAACACGCGAGGCACCGCGAGCAGGAACGTCGGCTTGAACGAGCCCATCGACGGGAGGAGGAGTTTGGTGTCCGGCTGGTGTCCGACCTTCACTCCACCGTCGATGCAGAGCACCGAGATGAAGCGGGCGAAAATGTGCGCCGTCGTAATGAACAGCAGGGTGCTGGACCCCTCGCTGATGACCTCCGGAATCGCCTGGTGCGCGTTTCGGGACAGCTCCACGAAGTTCGAATGAGTGAGGATGCACCCTTTCGGCCTCCCGGTCGTGCCGGAAGTGTAAATGAGGGTGGCGAGGTCCGCCCCGTTGGCGAGGGTGCGTCTGGCCTCCACCTCGGCGTCTGGAACGTCAACACCCGCGGCGGCGAGCTTGTCGAGATCCCCGAGATCGACCTGCCACGAGATGGTGACCAGCGGCAGGTCGGCTCGCACCTCGTCGAATCGGGAAAAGTGTTCCGCCGTCTCGGTGATCATGGCGATCGCGCCGGAGTCGCTCAGGTTCCACTGCACCTGGGACGGCGCGGATGTCTCATAGACGGGTACCAGCACGGCACCCGCGTACCAGGTGGCGAAGTCGATGAGCGTCCACTCGTAGCGGGTCTTGCACATCAGGCCGATCTTGTCGCCCGGCTGGATTCCGGATGCGATGAGGCCTTTCGCGAGTGCTACGACCTGGCGCTGGAACTCGGCGGCAGTGACATCCGTCCAGGCCCCATCGGAGCCTGGCAACGCGAAGAGTGCGAGATCAGGGGTCTTGGCGACCCGATCGACGAGTAGGTCCGTTGCGTTCGCCGTGGGGTTGGCTGCGACCAGGGCGGGTGAGTCGAACTGTTTCACGGCATCTCCTTCGGCACCGGTATGAATGACCCAACTCTAACCGGTGGGGCTGTGAAGCTGGGTAAATGCGCCTGTGGGGCTCATCGGCTGTCTAAACTCGTGGTGGTGCGCCTCCGTTCGCGAGCTGCCGTATCCCACCCCCATGAATCAACTCCAGAAGAGGTCTCCGTTCGTGCACGCAATAGGAATCGACATCGGTGGCACCAAGATCGCGGGAGCGGTCGTGAGCGAGACCGGTGAGATCATTGCCGAACGACGAATTGTCACACCCGATGGCGGCCCGGACTCGCTGGTCGATGCGGTGGTCGAGATGATCGAGGCACTCGTCGATGGCCACGATGTGCACGCCGCTGGCGTCGCAGCCCCTGGCTTCATCGACGCCACCCAGTCGATCGTCTACTACACGCCGAACATCAGCTGGAGGCAGGAGCCCCTGCGGGATCGGTTGCGCGAGCGACTGGACCTCGAGATCACCATCGACAACGACGCGAATGCGGCGGGATGGGCAGAGTTCAGGTTCGGCGCAGGTCGAGACGTCAGCGACATGACCATGCTCACCATCGGCACCGGCGTCGGCGGGGCGATCGTCACAGAGGGCAGGCTCTTTCGCGGCGGATTCGGCGCCGGCGCCGAACTCGGCCACATGCGAGTGGTTCCAGGCGGGCTGCCGTGCGGCTGCGGCTCGAAGGGATGCATCGAACAATACGGCTCCGGTCGTGCGCTCCTGCGGATGGCGAATGCGATCGCGGATGTCGGCGGAATCGGCCTGAGGATGGCTGCGGTTCGAGAAGAGAAGGGTTCGCTCGGCGGCGACGACCTCAGCGCGTTGATCGTGGAGGGGGACCCCGGCGCGGTGCAGGCTCTTCGTGAGCTCGGCTCATGGCTTGGCCAGGCTTGCGCGTCACTGAGCGCAGTGCTCGACCCACAGCTGTTCGTGTTCGGTGGAGGAGTGGCGTTGGCGGGTGACCTGCTCCTCGATCCGATCCGGGAGGCATACCGCGGCCACCTTCCCGCCCGCGGCTACCACCCTGAACCCGAGTTCAAGATCGCCGAGCTGGTTAACAATGCCGGTGTCGTCGGCGCGGCCGACCTCGCTCGACTGCACCTCGGATCATCCGACCGCTAGGCTTGCAGAATCTTTCGGAGGCGGATCTGATGTTCTACTGGTTCATGAAGAACCTGGTTGCCGGGCCGATCTTGAAGACGGTATTTCGGCCATGGGTCACCGGGCACGAGAACATTCCCAAGACCGGCGGCGTCATCATGGCGAGCAACCATCTCTCGTTCATCGATTCGGTCTTCCTGCCGCTGCTCATGGAGCGTCGCATCACCTTCCTGGCCAAGAGCGACTACTACACGGCGCGAGGCATCAAGGGCTGGGCCATCAAGACATTCCTGAAGGCCGCCGGGATGATTCCGATCGATCGCTCTGGAGGCAAGGCCTCGGAGGCATCCCTCCAGACCGGGCTCGGGGTTCTCGCCCGCGGGGAGATCCTCGGCATCTACCCCGAGGGAACCAGGAGTCCGGATGCCAAGTTGTATCGGGGACGCACCGGCGTCGCCCGGATGATTCTCGAGGGCAGTGTTCCCGTCGTCCCCGTTGCCATGATCGACACCGAGAAGGTCATGCCGGTCGGCCGGCGAATCCCGAAGGTGCGGCGGATCGGTATCGTCATCGGCAAGCCGCTCGACTTCTCGCGGTTCCAGGGGATGGAAGGCGACCGATTCATCCTTCGGTCGATCACCGACGAGATCATGTATGAATTGGATCGCCTGAGCGGCCAGGAATACATGGATGTCTATGCGAGTTCGGTCAAGGACAAGGTCGGCTCGCAAAGCCGCTGACCCGCGCAGTGTCGATGACACAGCCAGGGCCAATAAGGTAGTACAGGCCGCTCGTGCGTCCGGCGGAGTGTTCTCTCCGCCCCGAGTTATAAGAGGAATGTTCGTGGTTGATTCGTCCGAAGACACAGTCGTGCTTGCCGATCCTGCTGTGATCGCCGGGCTCGACTATTGGCGGACGCTTCCCATCAAGCAACAGCCGGCCTGGCCGGACTCGGATGCGGTCGGTGCGGCCTCAGCGGAGATCGGCAGCATGCCGCCCCTGGTCTTCGCCGGCGAGGTGGACATCCTCCGCGATCGTCTTGCTGCGGCCGCGTCCGGCAAGGCATTCCTTCTGCAGGGCGGGGACTGCGCGGAGACGTTCGCCGGCGCCACCGCCGACCAGATCCGCAACCGGGTCAAGACGGTTCTTCAGATGGCCGTCGTGCTCACCTACGGCGCATCCACCCCGGTCATCAAGATGGGGCGGATGGCCGGCCAGTTCGCCAAGCCACGCTCGAGTGACATGGAGACCAGGGGCGACGTGACGCTGCCCGCCTACCGCGGCGATATCGTCAATGGCTACGATTTCACCCCCGAGTCGCGGGAGGCCGACCCGAGCCGATTGGTGCGCGGATACCACACCGCCGCAGCGACCCTCAACCTGGTTCGGGCGTTCACCCAGGGCGGTTTCGCCGACCTGCGGCAGGTGCACAGCTGGAACCAGGGCTTTGCGCGCAACCCCGCGAACGTGCGGTACGAGCAGATGGCGAGAGACATCGACAAGGCGATCAAGTTCATGGAGGCGGCCGGTGCCGACTTCGACGAACTCAAGCGCGTCGAGTTCTACACGAGCCACGAAGGCCTGCTGATGGACTACGAGCGACCGATGACGCGGATCGATTCCCGCACCGGCACGCCGTACAACACCTCGGCACACTTCCTCTGGGTGGGGGAGCGCACCCGTGATCTCGACGGCGCCCACATCGACTACTTCTCCCGCGTGCGTAATCCGATCGGCGTGAAGCTCGGGCCATCGACCACTCCCGCGGTCATGCGTGAGCTCATCGACAAGCTCGACCCGAACCGCGAGCCGGGCCGCCTGACCTTCATCACTCGCATGGGTGCCGAGAAGGTCAGGGATGCCCTTCCCCCACTCCTCGAGGCGATCAAAGAGGTCGACGCGACCCCGCTCTGGGTCTCAGACCCGATGCACGGCAATGGCCTCACCACCCCGACCGGATACAAGACGCGCCGTTTCGACGACGTTGTGGACGAGGTCAAGGGCTTCTTCGAGGCGCATCGCGCCGCGGGAACCTACCCGGGAGGCATCCACATCGAGCTCACCGGGGACGATGTGACCGAGTGCCTCGGCGGCTCTGAACAGATCGACGAAGCGACCTTGGCGACCCGGTACGAGTCGCTCTGCGACCCGCGGCTCAACCACATGCAGTCGCTTGAGCTCGCCTTCCTCGTGGCAGAGGAGCTCGCGGCCCGCTAGTAGGAGAAGGATGCCTTGAAGTTGATCTTCAGGGTCGATCCCTGGTCTACGGTGGTCCCGCTGCCCGGACTCACCTTTGTCACGACGCTCAGGGTCGAAAAGGCGTCGACTTTGTTGTCATAGCTGAGTGTGAACCCTGCCGCGACCAGAATCGGCTTCGCCTTGTCCCAGGTCAAACCCACGACATCGGGAACGGAGACCTGGGGCTTGCCTGAGGACAGGATGAGGTCGACGGTGCCGCCGGTGTTCACCGGCTTGTTGTCTTGGGCCTGTGCTCGGATTACCAGGCCCTTGGCAATCGTGGCACTGGGTTCCGATGCCCCGGCGATCCCGGTGATTCCCTTCGCCTGAAGGGTGCTCTGCGCCTCGCTGATGCTCTGGCCGGCAACGCTCGGGATGGGACCGAGGGAGACCACCAGGCTGATCGGCTGCTGCTCCCCGTAGCTCTGCCCTTCGGCAAGCGGGGAACCGTCTGCACCGACCGCCGCGAGGACCACGCCCTGCGCGACCTTCGGATCGAACTGGGTCGAGCTCGCTTTGTAGGCGAAGTGTCCGGTGCCGATCGCCTGCTTCGCCTGGTCCTCCGATAGACCAACCAGCTTCGGAACGGGGAGCGGCTGAGGGCCGTTCGAGATGACGAGGGTGACCTGTCCTCGGTGTTCGACCTGGGTGCCGGTTTTCGGAGTAGTGCCGACGACCTTGCCCTGGGCTACCGAGGTCGAGTATGCCGTCGTCGTGGTCGCCGCCACCGTGAGGTCCTGCGCCTTGAGTGCGGTCCTCGCGTCGGCCTCGGTCATTGCCGAAACGTCGCGGATGGTAACCAGGGAGCCAGGACCAGCACCGAAGTACCACCCGGTTCCCCCAGCCAGCGCCGCAAGCACGAGAACCAGGCCGAACAGCCAGAATCCCCTGGAGCGTCGTCGCGCCGTCTTCGTCGCGAGAGCGTTCACGCTGTCGGTGAGCACCGGTCCGGTGCGTTGCCGCGAACGCGGTGCGATGATCTGCGTTTCGGCGTCACTCGCCGCGCCGACGCTAGACCCGACCGAGGGGAACACCATCGTCCGTTGCACGGCGGTAGCCGCGGTGGACGGGTCGTCCGACTGCAGGGAAGCCTGGGTGTCGAGCAGCTGGTCGAGCATCATACGCGCGTCGCGAGGACGCTGGTCAGGGTCGCGAGCGGTGGCCCACAGCACGAGTTCGTCCAGTTCGGCAGGCACCCGCGGGTTCTTGGAACTCGGAGTCGGCACGGTGTCGTTGGCATGCTGCTGCGCGATCTGGAATGCCTGCTCGCCCTTGAACGGCTGCTCGCCGGCGAGCATCTCGTAGAGCATGATGCCGACGGCATAGATGTCACTGCGTGTGTCCGCGACTCCGCGCATGACGAGCTCGGGGGAGAGGTAGGCGATTGTGCCGAGCAGGGCGTTTCCGGTCGCGGTATTGGCCGTTGCCGCCCTCGCCAGGCCGAAGTCCCCGATCTTGATGCGCCCATCGTCGGCGAGGAGCACGTTCTCCGGCTTCAGGTCCCGATGGACTATGCCGTTCTTGTGGGCGGCGGCGAGCCCCGAGAGTATCGCCTCCATGATGTCCATGGACTGGGTCGTTGTGAGTATCCGGTGTTCTTGCAGCAGGTCGCGCAGCGTGATGCCGGGAAGATATTCCATGACGAGGTACGCCGTGTCGTCGTCCTGGCCCTGGTCATAGACATTGACCACGTTCGGATGCGCGAGCCTCGCCGCCGACCGCGCCTCCTGGATGAAGCGGGCCTTGTATTCGCTGTCGTCGGCGAGATGGCCGTGCATGACCTTGATGGCAACCCTGCGCTCGAGCCGCAGATCGGTGGCCAGGTAGACGGTGGCCATGCCTCCACGCGCGATTCGTGAGCGCACCTGATAACGGCCGTCGATCAGACGACCGATGAGTGGATCGGTGCTGTGAGTGCTCACTGAAAGAGTCTAAAGATTGCGGGCCGCAGTTTCCCGCTAAAACACCGTGAAGGGACGTTTAGGTCAGAAGGTCGAGCCACACCCAGGCCGACGCTTCCCACTTCGCGTACGCGTCAGGGTATGCGGATTTCTGGACGGCCTGCGCCGCCTGGGTCACCGTCATGGACTGCCATCCTGGAATGTCGAGCAGGCCGTTGGTGATGCCACGATTGGGATTGCTCGGTCCCCCGAAGAACAGCTTGCTGGCGTACGTGGTGTTGGTCAGTTGCGCAGGGGTGCCCCAGCCGGCGCTCGGACGCTGTTGGAACAGTCCGAGCGAATCGCGATCGCCATAGTTGAGGTTCTGCAGGCTGGACTCCTGCATGGCGGCGGACAGGGCGATCACCAGTCCGTAGTCGCTCACTCCGAGCGACTTGCCGACTCCGATGATGATCGAGGCGTTCGCCGCCATCGTCGTCGTGAGGCCGGTCGTGGTCGAGCCGGCGGTCGTGATCACGGTCACACCGGGGATGGTGATGCTACGACCGGAGTAGATGAGGCTGGACCAGGTCATGTTGTTGGCGTTCAGGATCGATTGGATGCTGACGCCGAACTGGGTCGCGATCTTGCTGATCGTGTCGCCGGCCTTGATCACGTAACTGCTCGACACGGTGGATTTCACCGGAACGACCGCGGGCGCAGACGGCGTGACGTAGGCGACCGGGGCGATGGCTGTTGCGGCACCGGTGCTCGACGGCGCCAGGGTCGGGATTGCAAGCGTCTGGCCGGGGTAGATGATGCTGGACCATCCGAGTCCGTTGGCACTCAGCACGGTCTGGGTCGAAATCCCGAATTTCTTTGCGATCGAGCCGACGGTGTCACCCTTCATGATCGTGTAACGTCCGTTGCTCGCCTGGGGTGCTGCCGGGCTCGCGATCGGGGCTGCCCCGCCATTGGTGAGCTTCAGCACCTGGCCGGGAAAGATGATCGACTTCCAGCCGAGCCCGTTGAGGGCGAGGACGGATGCCGTGGCGAGTCCATAGCGTCCGGCGATGCTGCTGACAGTGTCGCCGGCGGCCACGCGATAGCTGGCCGGGGCGGATGCCGCGGTTGCGGCGACGACCGGCTGGACCGTGGGGTTTCCGGCTGCCTTGCCTGCCGAGGTGAACGCACTTCGAATCGTCTTGCCAAGTTCTGACGGCGTCGCCTTCGGCTTGTCGGCCCGCTTGGCGTTCGCCGAATCGATCGGAGTGGCGACGTTCAGGCTCATGGCCAGGGTGCCTACGAGCACGATGGGAATCGTGTTCAACATGCCTTTGGCAATGCGACTGCGATCCTTGGGTGCGACATGCCGCGGTCCCTGCTCAGCTGTGTTGGTCATCCCTGTTCCCCGCCTCACTGCCCTGTCTGCCGTACTCCCGGCCCCGAGATGGCGACATAGCACAATTCCTCAACGCTGACACAGAT
>JAODMG010000152.1 GCA_025464895.1 Microbacteriaceae bacterium
CTGTTCTTCGAGGACTCGACCCGCACCCGCATCTCGTTCGAGGCCGCGGCCAAGCGGTTGAGCGCCGACGTCATCAACTTCGCCGCGAAGGGCTCGAGCGTGTCAAAGGGGGAGAGCCTCAAAGACACCGCCCAGACTCTCGCGGCGATCGGCGCCGACGCCGTCGTGGTGCGCCACCACGCCTCCGGTGCCCCCGCTGTGCTCGCGCAGAGCGGCTGGATCGACGCGGGCATCGTCAACGCGGGGGACGGCACCCACGAGCATCCGACCCAGGCCCTTCTCGACGCCTTCACCATCCGGCGGAGGCTCCACGGGCGTGCCGCTCGCGGCAAGTCGCTCGACGGGGTGACCGTGACAATCGTCGGCGACATCGTCCACTCCAGGGTCGCCCGGTCGAACGTCTGGCTCCTGAGCACACTCGGCGCGAGCGTCACGGTCGTCGCTCCGGCGACCCTGTTGCCGCTCGGGATCGCCGACTGGCCGGTCACGGTCGACTTCGACCTCGACTCGGCAATCGCCGCGGACCCGAAGGTGGTCATGATGCTCCGCATCCAGGCCGAGAGGATGCACGCGTCGTTCTTCCCGAATGCGAGGGAGTATTCCCGGCAGTGGGGCCTCGACGACGAACGGGCAGCGCTCCTTGGCGCGGATAGCATTGTGATGCACCCCGGCCCGATGAATCGGGGCCTGGAAATCTCCTCTGGGGTCGCCGATTCAGACCGGTCGACCGTGCGAGAACAGGTGACAAACGGGGTTTCGGTGAGGATGGCAGTGCTGTACCTCTTGCTTTCTGGCGAACGAGAGGAACTGGCATGAACGACACGATCCTGGTGCGGGGGGCGACCCTCGCGGACGGAACCGGAGCCGACATCCTTGTCAGCGGCGGGGTGGTGACCGAGATCGGTGCCGGTCTCTCTTCTGCCGGGGCATCCGTGATCGACGCGGCCGGTCTCATCGCCCTCCCCGGACTTGTCGACCTGCACACCCACCTCCGCGAACCCGGCTTCGAACAGAGCGAGACGGTGCTGACCGGCTCGCGCGCGGCGGCCATCGGCGGTTTCACCGCTGTGCACGCGATGGCCAACACCTCGCCGGTCGCCGACACCGCGGGGGTCGTCGAACAGGTCATGACGCTCGGGAACACCGCCGGCTACGTCACGGTGCGCCCCATCGGCGCGGTGACCGCGGGCCTGGAAGGCCAGCGCCTCGCCGAGATCGGCGCGATGGCGACCAGTCGCGCCCGGGTCAGGGTCTTCTCCGACGATGGCAAGTGCGTCTCCGACGCGCTGCTGATGCGCCGCGCGCTCGAATACGTCACGACCTTCGACGGCGTGGTCGCCCAGCACGCCCAGGAGCCACGGCTCACCGAGGGCGCGCAGATGAACGAGGGTACGCTCTCCGGAGAATTGGGGCTGGCCGGATGGCCGGCCGTGGCCGAGGAATCGATCATCGCCCGCGACGTGCTGCTCGCAGAACACGTCGGCGCTCGCCTGCACATCTGCCACCTGTCGACCGCAGGGTCGGTCGACGTCCTTCGCTGGGCAAAGGCAAGGGGCATCCAGGTGACGGCGGAGGTCACGCCGCACCACCTACTGCTGACCGAACAACTCGCAGCCGGCTACGACGCCCGCTACAAGGTGAATCCACCGCTGCGTCGCGCCGAGGACGTCGAGGCGCTGCGCTCCGGTGTTGCGGATGGCACGATCGACATCGTCGCGACCGATCACGCACCGCATCCGGTCGAGGCCAAGGACTGCGAGTGGGGCGCCGCCGCGTTCGGCATGGTCGGGCTGGAGTCAGCGCTCTCGGTTGTCCAGTCCGCGCTCGTGGACACCGGGATGATCGGCTGGAGCGATGTCGCACGGATCCTCTCGAGGGTTCCGGCCGAGATCGGCAGGCTGTCCGGTTACGCCGACGGGATCGCCGTCGGAGCCGCGGCGAATTTCACGCTGTACGACTCCGGGGTGACCAGGACATTCGCGACATCCGATCTTCGCGGCAAGGGAATCAACTCGCCGTACCTCGGTGACTCGCTGCCAGGACGGGTGATGGCGACGATCCACGCCGGCTACCCGACCGTGCTCGACGGCGAGCTGGTCGATGCCGAGACGGTCGCGGCTGCGGCTGTCGTGGCAGCGGCCGGGCGGGAGGCCAAGCGTGGATAAGGTCGCTCCGACCGTCATCACGGTCTCCGTCATCCTCCTTCTGCTGCTGGGAATGCTCCTCGGCTGGCGGTCCAGGAAGCGTCGTCAGGCGAGCGTGCCGCGACCGCACACGGTTCCGAGCGACATCGGAACCGAAATCCTCTCCACCGACCTGTTCTACGTCTCCACCACGGTCGCCGGAGAACCGCTCAACCGGATCGCCGTCTCAGGTCTCGGATTCCGGGCCAGGGCCTACATCACGGTCGCGGACAACGGCATAGTGCTGTCCATCGCGGGAGAGCCGGACGCCTTCATCCCCGCCGCGGATCTCCGCGGGGTGCAGCGGGCGACCTGGACCATCGACCGGGTAGTGGAGAACGGCGGACTGGTGGTGCTGAGTTGGATGCTCGGCGACCAGCTCGTCGACAGTTACCTGAGGGCGCCGGACCCGGCGACGACGCCGGCATTCGTTGCCGCAGTCGAACGGCTGGTCGGCGCGGACACAACAGCGCCAGCTACGGAACAGACAGTTATCGAACACGTCGGCGACGCCGACCGGGAAGTGAAGGAATAGTGGCGAAGAGCGATCCAGCCGTCCTGGTATTGGAAGACGGCAGCCGCTACCGAGGCCGTGCATACGGTGCGCTCGGTCGCACCCTTGGCGAAGCGGTCTTCGCGACCGGCATGACCGGATACCAGGAGACGATCACCGATCCCTCCTACGCCGGTCAGATCGTCCTCATGACGGCGCCGCACATTGGCAACACGGGCGTCAACGACGAGGATCCGGAATCCGCGCGCATCTGGGTCGCCGGCTTCGTAGTGCGTGAACCCTCTCGCGTCGTCTCGAACTACCGCGCGACCGGAAGCCTCGACGACCAGCTGGTCGAGCAGGGGATCGTCGGCATCAGCGGCATCGACACCAGGGCGGTCACCCGGCGCCTGCGCGATGCCGGTGCGATGCGGGCCGGGGTCTTCTCCGGACCGGATGCCGCGCTCCCGGACTCCGAGCAGCTGCTGCTCGTCCGCGGCTCGGCCGAGATGACCGGCCAGAACCTGTCCGCGGCGGTGTCAACCAGCACCGCCTACACGATTCCGGCGGAGGGCGACCGGATCGGATCGGTCGCCGTGCTCGATCTCGGCGTGAAGACCTCGACGCTCAACTACCTCGCGGCCAGGGGATTCGAGGTGACGGTGCTGCCCCAGACGGTCACGATCGATGAGCTGCTCGCACTCGAGCCGAGCGCGGTGTTCTACTCGAACGGACCTGGAGATCCGGGGGCATCCGACACCCACGTCGCCCTGCTCCAGGCCGTGCTGCGCGAGGGTTTGCCGTTCTTCGGCATCTGCTTCGGCAACCAGCTGCTCGGCCGGGCGCTCGGATTCGGAACATACAAGCTTCCGTTCGGCCACCGTGGAATCAACCAGCCGGTCGTCGACAAGGCCACCGGCCGGGTGGAGATCACCTCGCACAACCATGGCTTCGCGGTGGATGCGCCGATCGAGGGGATCACCGACTCTCCGGCCGGATTCGGTCGGGTCGAGGTCAGCCACGTCAACCTCAACGACAATGTGGTGGAGGGGCTCAACGCCCTCGACATCCCGGCATTCTCGGTGCAGTACCACCCGGAAGCCGCGGCGGGGCCACACGACGCCAACTACCTGTTCGACCGATTCCGCGACCTCGTCATCGAGAACCGCGCCACAATCGCCCACAACTCCGAGAAGGACGCCAAGTAATGCCGAAGCGCGACGACATCAAGTCGGTCCTGGTCATCGGCTCCGGCCCCATCGTCATCGGCCAGGCCTGCGAGTTCGACTACTCGGGCACCCAGGCCTGCCGCGTCCTCCGCGAAGAGGGCGTCCGCGTCATCCTGATCAACTCGAACCCGGCGACGATCATGACCGACCCGGACTTCGCGGACGCCACCTATGTCGAGCCGATCACCTGGCAAGTCATCGAATCGATCATCCAGAAGGAGAAGCCGGATGCGATCCTGCCGACCCTCGGCGGCCAGACCGCGCTGAATGCCGCCATCGAACTGCACGAGCACGGGATCCTCGAGAAGTACAACGTCGAGCTGATCGGCGCTAACTTCGAGGCCATCCAGAAGGGCGAGGATCGGCAGATCTTCAAGGACCTGGTGCTCGCCTGTGGCGCGGATGTCGCGCGCTCCTACATCGCGCACACCGTGGACGAGGCGCTCGGGTTCGCGGAAGACCTCGGCTATCCGCTGGTCATCCGGCCGTCGTTCACCATGGGCGGCCTCGGCTCGGGCTTCGCTTACACGCCGGAGGACCTCATCCGGATGGTCGGCGACGGCCTGCACCAGAGCCCGACCACCGAGGTGCTGCTGGAGCAGTCGATCCTCGGCTGGAAAGAGTACGAACTCGAGCTGATGCGGGACACCGCGGACAACACCGTCGTCGTCTGTTCGATCGAGAACGTCGACCCGGTCGGCGTGCACACCGGCGACTCGATCACGGTCGCCCCGGCACTCACCCTGACTGACCGCGAGTACCAGAACCTGCGCGACATCGGTATCGACATCATCCGCGCGGTCGGAGTCGACACCGGCGGATGCAACATCCAGTTCGCCATCGACCCGGCCAACGGGCGCGTCATCGTCATCGAGATGAACCCCAGGGTGTCCCGCTCGAGCGCGCTGGCATCGAAGGCCACCGGATTCCCGATCGCCAAAATCGCCGCAAAGCTCGCGATCGGCTACCGGCTCGACGAGATTCCGAACGACATCACGAAGGTCACCCCGGCCAGCTTCGAGCCGACACTCGACTATGTCGTCGTGAAGGTCCCGCGGTTCGCCTTCGAGAAGTTCCCCGCAGCGGACCAGACTCTCACCACCACCATGAAGTCGGTCGGCGAGGCGATGGCCATCGGCCGCAACTACGCGAGCGCGCTGCAGAAGGCGCTCAGGTCCCTTGAGAAGCGCGGATCGAGTTTCCACTGGAACGGCGCTCCAGGTGACAGGGCGGCCCTGCTCGAAAAGGCCTCCGTACCGACGGATGGCCGGATCGTGACCGTCCAGCAGGCGCTTCGCGCCGGGGCGACCATCGATGAGGTCTTCGAGTCCACCAAGATCGACCCGTGGTTCATCGACCAGATCGTTCTGATCAACGAGATCGCTGCAGATGTCGCCGCGGCGCTCACCCTCGACACAGCACTCCTCACCCACGCGAAGGACCACGGATTCAGCGACGTCCAGCTCGCCGAGCTCCGCGGCCTGACCGAGGACGAAGTGCGGGCGATCCGCCACAACCTCGGGGTGCGTCCGGTCTTCAAGACGGTCGACACCTGTGCGGGCGAGTTTCCGGCACTCACCCCCTATCACTACTCGAGCTACGACCAGGAGACCGAAGTTGTGCCGAGCGGGCGCCGGAAGGTCGTCATCCTCGGCTCTGGTCCGAATCGGATCGGCCAGGGGATCGAGTTCGACTACTCCTGCGTCCACGCATCATTCGCCCTCTCCGCGGCCGGCTACGAGACCATCATGGTCAACTGCAACCCGGAGACCGTCTCGACCGACTACGACACCTCAGACCGGCTCTACTTCGAGCCGCTCACCCTCGAAGACGTGCTGGAGATCATCCACGCGGAGAGCCGGAGCGGCGAACTGGTCGGCGTGATCGTCCAGCTCGGCGGCCAGACCGCCCTTGGCCTCGCGAAGGGCCTGAAGGCGGCCGGAGTCCCGATCCTCGGCACGACGCCGGAGGCGATCGACCTCGCGGAGGAACGTGGGTTGTTCCAGGGAATCCTCGACCAGGCCGGACTCCTCGCGCCCCGGAACGGCATCGCGTTCGACTACGCCGGTGCGGCGGACGTGGCCGAGGAGATCGGCTATCCGGTGCTCGTCCGCCCGTCCTACGTGCTCGGGGGACGCGGGATGGAGATCGTCTACGACAGTCCGTCGCTCGAGGACTACTTCTCCAGGATGGACGGCCAGGGCATCATCGGGCCAACGCATCCGCTCCTCGTGGATCGCTTCCTGGATGACGCGGTCGAAATCGACATCGACGCGCTATACGACGGGGAGCAGCTCTACGTCGGCGGCGTGATGGAACACATCGAGGAGGCCGGAATCCACTCGGGCGACTCGAGCTGCACCCTTCCGCCGGTGACCCTCGGCCGCGAGCAGATACAGCGCGTGCGCGAGGCGACGCTGGCGATCGCGGACGGTATCGGAGTTCGGGGCTTGCTCAACGTTCAGTTCGCCATCGGGGCTGGCGTGCTCTACGTGCTCGAGGCCAATCCGCGCGCCTCCCGCACGGTTCCGTTCGTCGCGAAGGCCACCGGCACCCAGATCGCGAAGGCCGCGGCCCTCGTGATGGTCGGCTCGAGCATCCAGGAACTCATCGACAACGGCATGCTGCCGAAGCACGACGGTGCCATCGTTCCGATGGACTCCCCGGTCGCGGTAAAAGAGGCCGTTCTGCCGTTCAAGCGCTTCCGGACCAAGGATGGCACGATCGTCGACTCGATCCTGGGGCCCGAGATGCGTTCGACCGGCGAGGTGATGGGAATCGACTCCAACTTCCCGAAAGCGTTCGCGAAGAGCCAGCAGGCGGCATCCGTTCGCCTTCCGCACAGTGGAAGCGTGTTCGTCTCGGTCGCCGACCGCGACAAGCGCGCGATCGTCCTGCCGGTCGTGCGCCTGCAGCAGCTCGGTTTCCGCATTCTCGCGACCATCGGCACGGCCGAGATCCTCAGCCGCAACGGCATCAGTGCCGAGGTGGTCCGCAAGTACGACCAGGGCGAGTCTGCGACGGCGGACGAACCATCCATCGTCGACCTGATCAACCGCTCGGAGGTCGACATGGTGATCAACACGCCGAGCGGCCGGAGCGCGCGTGCCGACGGCTACGAGATCCGCGCCGCCGCGGTCGCAGCGGACCTTCCGCTGTACACGACCATCGCCCAGGTCGGCGCCGCCGTCGCATCGATCGAATCGATGCGGGAAGGCTTCGCCGTGAAGTCGCTGCAGGACTACGGGCTCGAGCGGGCGGCGCGGTTGGAGCAGTCGGCATGACGGTCGGCAACACCATCGGCTTCGGCAAGCGGTTGGCCGACGCATTCGACACGGCAGGCCAACTGTGTGTCGGAATCGATCCGCACGGCTACCTGCTCGCCGAGTGGAACCTCCCGGACACCGCGCTCGGTGCTCGCGAGTTTTCGCTGCGAGTTGTGGATGCCGCGGTCGGCCGGGCCGCGATCGTGAAGCCGCAGGTGGCGTTCTTCGAACGGTTCGGTGCTGCCGGTTACTCAGCGCTCGAGGATGTTCTCGCTGTTGCCCGTTCGGCTGGCCTCCTGGTCATCGCCGACGCGAAGCGCGGCGACGTCGGCTCGACTGTCGAGGCCTACGGCCAGGCCTGGCTCACGCCCGGAAGCCCACTCGAGGCCGACGCGATGACCATCAGCGCCTACCAGGGCCTCGGCTCGCTCTCGGCGCCGATGGAACTCGCGGAACGCTTCGGCAAGGGGCTGTTCGTGCTGGCGGCGACATCCAATCCAGAGGCAGCAAGCCTGCAGACAGCGGCGCTGGCCGCCGAGGTGCACCGGGGGAAGACGGTCGCCTCGAGTATCGTCGATGACGTGATTGGGTGGAACCAGCAACACGGCCAGGCGATCGGCTCCGTCGGTGTCGTCCTCGGCGCCACGGTCGACCTGAACGACTACGGGATACGTCTCGACGCCCTATCCGGCACCGCCGCGTCTATCGACGCCTCGTCTGTCAACGCCTCGTCTGTAAACGCCGCGACACCGATCCTCGCACCGGGCTTCGGGCATCAGGGCGCCCGCTACGACCGGCTGGGTGCTCTGTTCGGCCCGGCGGCACCGTTCGTCGTGGTGAGCGCATCGCGGAGCATCCTCTCTGCCGGCCCAGACGGCGTGGCCGCGGCAATCGGTGCGCAGGCCCGCGAAGTCGCGGCCGTCCGACACACTTCTCGGGGTGACCAGTGGTCCGAGTAGCACTTCCCGACGTTGATCGGGCAGCGGCCGCCAGGGCCGCCGTTGCCGCTCGACGGGCCCGCGCGGCGGTGAAGGAGTCGATCCACCATCGAGAGCGCAGCGCAGTGGATGTGGTGGAGTCCGCCTGGGCGGGAAGCCCGACCGCCCCTGAGGCCACCCTGCGCGTTCGCGAGCTGTTGACCAGCGTTCCGAGCGTCGGCCCCACCAGGGCGGCTCGTGTGATGGCCCAGCTCGAGATCGCGGAATCCAAGCGGGTCGGCGGCCTCGGGATCCGGCAGCGCAAGCGCCTCCACGACTGGCTCGTCCGACGGGAAAACAGGCCAGAAGTCACGCCGTCGCGGCTGGTCGTGCTGGCCGGTCCGACGGCAGTCGGCAAAGGAACGGTCTCGACCTTTATCCGGGAGAACTATCCCGATGTGCACCTGTCCGTCTCGGCGACGACCAGGTCCCCGCGTCCCGGTGAGGTCGACGGCGTCAACTACATCTTCGTGACCGATGAAGAATTCGACCGACTCGAGAAGAGCGGCCAGATGCTGGAGACAGCAACGGTTCACAATGCGTTCCGGTACGGCACGCCTCGCGCACCGATCGACGCCGCGCTGGCAGAAGGCAAGAGCGTTCTCCTCGAAATCGACCTGCAGGGTGCCCGATCCGTGCGGAAGGCGATGCCGGAGGCGGTTCTGGTCTTTCTGCTGCCGCCGACCTGGGAGGAACTGGTGCGTCGCCTGATCGGTCGCGGGACTGAGGAATCCGCAGAACAGCAGCGCAGACTCGAGACCGCGAAGGTCGAACTGGCCGCACAGGATGAGTTCGATCACAAGGTCGTCAACGAAGAAGTAAGCCAGGCGGCGCGCGAAGTCGTAGACTTGATGGCGATCCCATCGAACACTTGAGTCGACGAGCGCCCGCGACCAGGAAAAACGCAGGCACACCGTGTCGGCCTGCGACCACTCGCTGAGCCCCTCCAGGCACCGCGATCGCAGGTGCCGTACGACGACGACTAACCAAAGCCAATAGCACCGAGGAGTACTGACCATGGTTGAACGCGCAAAAGGAATCATTGACCCGCCGATCGATGAGCTGCTGTCGAAGGTCGACTCGAAGTACGCGCTCGTGATCTTCGCGTCGAAGCGCGCCCGCCAGATCAACGACTACTACGCCGACCTCCACGAGGGAAGCCTGTTCGACAACGTCGGACCCCTGGTCGACTCGACCATCGAAGACAAGCCGCTCTCCGTCGCGATGCACGAGATCAACGAGGACAAGCTCGTCGTCAAGCCGCTCGCCGAGCCAGCCGCATAACGACTTTCGCCGCACCGCCAACCCCACGTGAGTGATCGCCTGAACGTCGTCGTCGGGATTACCGGCGGCATCGCGGCGTACAAAGCGGTTGGCGTCATCCGCCTTCTGGTTCTCGCGGGGCATGACGTCCAGGTCGTCGCCACGGATGCCGCGCTTCGCTTCGTCGGTAAGCCGACACTCGAGGCGATCAGCCGCAACCCCGTCCACTCCGACCTCTATGAGGGTGTTTCGGAGGTGAGGCATGTCGCTATCGGGCAGGCGGCAGACCTGATCGTGGTCGCTCCGGCGACGGCCAACACCATCGCGAAGCTGGCTGCCGGGCTCGCGGACGATCTTCTTGGCAACACGATTCTTGCCAGCAGGGCGCCACTCGTCCTCGCGCCCGCGATGCACACCGAGATGTGGCAGAACCCGGCGACTGTCGCCAACATCGCTGAGCTGCGGGAGCGCGGCGTCACGATCGTCGGTCCTGGCAGCGGACAGCTGACCGGAACGGATTCCGGGCTAGGACGGATGGTCGAGCCAGACGAGATCGTGGCGGCCGCGCTGGCCGTCGTCGCCCCGAAAGACCTCGTCGGCAAGCGAATCGTCATCACGGCCGGCGGCACCCGCGAACCACTCGATCCGGTCCGCTTCATCGGCAACCGTTCGAGCGGCAAGCAGGGAATCGCGATCGCACTGGACGCGGCGGCCCGCGGAGCAGAGGTCGTTCTGATCGGCGCGAATCTCGAGATCGCGGCACCGGCGTCAACGACCATCCAGCACCTGACCGTGTCGCACGTCAGCACGACGAGTGAGCTCGAGGCGGCAACCATGGCCGCCGCGGTCGATGCGGATGTGGTCATCATGGCGGCAGCGGTCGCGGACTACCGCCCGCAGTCGGTCGCCGAGAACAAGATCAAGAAGGAGACCCAGGGGGATCGGCTCACGCTCGAGCTGGTGCGGAACCCGGATATCCTCCGGCAACTCTCCGAGGCGCGTCGAGACGGCCAGATCATTATCGGCTTCGCCGCGGAGACCGAGACCAACCGCGAGAAGCTGCTCGAAACCGGTCGGGCGAAGGTGGTCCGGAAGGGCGCGGACTTTCTCGTCCTCAACACGGTGGGCTGGACCGAAGGCTTCGCAACGGAGACCAATTCCATCATCGTCATCAACACGGCCGGCGATATAGTGAGCGAGGCTACCGGCAGCAAGTCGTCGGTGGCCGCACGTATTCTCGACCTGTTGTCCTGACCAACTTTTTCATATTCACGAGAGACCACCCGGCGAGGCTTATTCCATGACCAGCGCGTTGCGACTATTTACGTCTGAGAGTGTCACAGAGGGGCATCCGGACAAGATCTGCGACCAGGTCTCCGATAGCATCCTGGACGCGCTCCTCACCGTCGACCCGCACTCCCGGGTCGCGGTCGAAACGCTCGTCACGACCGGGTTGGTGCACGTCGCCGGAGAGGTCACGACCACCGGTTACGTGGACATCCCGTCGATCGTCCGGGCCAGGATCTCCGACATCGGCTACAACTCGTCCGACGTCTGGTTCGATGGCCGCTCCTGCGGTGTCTCCATCTCGATCGGCGGCCAGTCTCCCGATATCGCCCAGGGCGTCGATCACGCGATCGAGTCGCGGGAGGACTCCAGTATCGACGTCGAGGACCTGCAGGGAGCGGGCGACCAGGGGATCATGTTCGGATACGCGACGACGGAGACCCGGGAGCTCATGCCGCTGCCGATCTGGCTGGCGCATCGCCTGTCGGAGCGCCTCGCCGCGGTGCGCAAAGAGGGACTGGTGGACTTTCTCCGTCCGGATGGCAAGACCCAGGTCACCATCGGCTACGAGGGGGCAGTGCCCCGCACGGTTGAGACAGTGGTCGTCTCCGCCCAGCATTCTCCGTCGATCAGCACGGATGATCTTCGCAGCGCCATCACCGAGTTGGTGATCAGGCCGGTGCTCGACACCGTCGACCTCGAGTCGTCCGGGGCACGCATCCTGATCAATCCGACCGGCGTCTTCCACATCGGCGGACCGCAGGGTGATGCAGGGCTGACCGGCCGCAAGATCATCGTCGACACCTACGGCGGGGCGGCTCGTCACGGAGGCGGGGCATTCAGCGGGAAGGATCCGTCGAAGGTCGACCGCTCTGCCGCGTACGCGATGCGCTGGGTTGCCAAGAACGCCGTGGCCGCGGGCCTGGCCGACCGCCTCGAGGTGCAGGTCGCCTACGCCATCGGAAAGGCGTCGCCGGTTGGCCTGTACGTCGAGAGCTTCGGCACAGGACACACCGACGACGACACGATCATCACCGCGATCCAGGACGTCTTCGACCTGCGTCCAGGCGCGATCATCCGCGAACTGGACCTGCTGCGACCGATCTACGCGCAGACCGCGACCTACGGCCACTTCGGTCGGGAGCTGCCCGATTTCACCTGGGAGCGCCTGGACCGGGTGGAGTCCCTTCGCACCGCAGCGCGCCTGTAGCGATGGCGCCAGCATCCATTGCCCGGGTGCTCCTCGACTCGTCGCTTCCCCAACTCGATCGACTGTTCGACTATCTGGTTCCAGCCGCACTGGTGGATCAGGTGCGGGTCGGGGTGCGCGTGCGGGTGCCGCTGCGCTCGGCCGGCCGGGTCGCCGACGGCTTCGTCGTCGAGCTGGTGTCGTCGGTCGAATACTCCGGCGTGCTGAGCGAGATCGACTCGGTGGTCTCGCCGATTCCGATTCTCGCGCCCGAGGTCTGGGCCCTGGCCAGGCGAGTCGCCGATCGTGCGGCCGGGAGCGCGAGCGATGTGGTGCGGCTCGCCGTTCCGAAGCGCCAGGTGCGGGTGGAGAAGAGCTGGCTGGCCGGTCAATCCACGACGGACACCGACGTTGTCGACATCGGCACGGATGCGGCCGGGACCGCGCCGGCCGTCGTACACACCGTCGCGGTGCAGGGCTACAGCACCGAGGCGATCGAGACCGCCCTCGCCTCAGCCGGGCGCCTGGCGATCGATGCCATCCCGTTGGTCACCGAGGTGCCGGGAGGGCGTTGGGTCGGGCACTGGGCCACCACGTTGGCAGCCGCGGCGACCCTGGCCATCGCGCGCGGCGGGTCCGCCATCCTCGCCGTGCCGGACTATCGGGACCAGGAGCAGCTGCTGGCGGCCCTCGAGGCGGTGCTCCCGGCCGAGCGGATCGTCCACCTCGACGCTAAACAGTCGAATCCGGATCGATACCGGGCCGTGCTCGCCTGCCTCGGCGACACCCCGCTCGTCATCGTGGGCAACCGTTCGGTCATTTATGCCCCGGCCAGACGCCTTGCGCTGATCGCCGTCTGGGACGACGGAGATCCGCTGCACTCTGAACCGCTCAGCCCGTACGTGCACACCAGGGATGCCGCGCTCGTGCGACAGGAACAGCAGGGCGGAGCGCTGTTCTTCCTCGGGCACTCACGCAGCACCGAGGTAGAGCGGCTGGTCGAACTCGGCTGGCTCGGTTCGCTCTCGCCGGAGCGGCCGTATCTGCCGAAGGTCATCCCGACCGCGCAGCAGGCGTCGCAGGACCGGCTGGCCGCGCAGGCCAGAATCCCGTCCGCGGCCTGGCGTGAGGCACGAACGGCCCTCGAAACCGGTCCGGTGCTCGTGCAGGTTGCGCGCCCTGGCTACGCTCCGAGACTCGCTTGCGAGAGCTGCACCCAGTCCGCCCGCTGCCTGCGCTGCGAAGGTCCGCTCACCCAGAAGACCGCACGATCGATTCCGGCCTGCGGATGGTGCGGAGCACTCGCGGCCGACTGGAAGTGCGCGAACTGCGAGGGAACCAAGTTGCGGCTGGTCGGGCAGGGGGCGACCCGAACCGCGGAAGACCTCGGCAGGGCCTTTCCCGGTGTCCGGGTGATCATCGCCGACGGCGAACGCCCGATCCTGACCGTCGGAAGCGAACCGGCACTCGTCATCGCCACCAGGGGGGCGGAACCGGTTGCGGCCGGTGGCTACCGGGCTGTGCTCCTCTTGGACGGCGAACGGATGGTCGCCAGGGAGAGCCTGCGGGTCGGTGAGGACTGCCTTCGCTGGTGGTCGAACGCCGTGGCGCTCGCCTCCCGCGGGGCACCGACGGTCCTGGTCGGCGTGGGGGGAGCGCTCGCGACCGCGATGGCCACCTGGCGGCTGTCGTCCTACGCCCACACAGAACTCGACGATCGACGTCGACTGCGCTTTCCGCCGGCGGTGCGGGTCGCCACGATCACCGGATCTGCTTCCGCGGTGGACAAGGCCGTCGCAATCGTGGCGGGCGGCGACGTCGCCGACACGCTGGCGGGCAGCGCCCTCGTTGCTGGCGGAGGTGCGGGTGCGGGCGGAGGTGCCGGTCTCGGCACCGGCATCGGCGCAGGCACGGATGTCCTCGGTCCTGTGGACGTAGAGGGCGGCGGCGTCCGGGCCATCGTGCGCTTCGACTACGCGGTGGGGGCGGCCGTGGCATCCGCCCTTCGCGCGGAGGTGGTGCGGAACGCGACGAGCAGACGCAAGCGGGCGGCTGGTGCCGGTGCTTCTCCGCCACTGCCTACACTGAAAGTGCGTTTCGACGACACAGAGCCATTCGCGGACTGACCGGTGCTTGAGAACGCCGACCCGCCGCATCAGCTTCGCAACCCAGCCCATCGACAGCCAGCCCATCGACAGAATGAGTCCAGTGAGTGATCTAACCATTGTCTTTGCCGGAAGCCCGGCGGCAGCGGTACCGAGCCTCACGGCACTCCAGTCGAGTCGGCACAGGATCGCCGCCGTGGTCACCCGAGAGGACTCGGAGCAGGGCAGGCGCAAGGTTCTCACCCCGACCGCGGTCGCCGGCGCGGCGGACGAGCTCGCCCTGCCGACGATCAAGGCCAATCGGCTGGCCGGAGCGGCAACAGACCGGATTCTTGCGGTCAAACCCGACCTCGGGGTCATCGTGGCCTACGGCGGGCTGATCAGGGAGCCGCTGCTCAGTGCTCCGCGGCTCGGCTGGATCAACCTGCACTTCTCGCTGTTGCCGCGCTGGCGTGGTGCTGCGCCAGTGCAACGGGCTCTCATGGCCGGGGACGAGATCACCGGGGCATCCGTCTTCCAACTGGTCGAAGCGCTCGATGCCGGCCCGGTCTTCGGACAGCTCACCCAGTCCATCGGCAAGGATGAAACCGCCGGCGAACTCCTCGACTCGCTCTCGATCGCTGGCGCGGAACTCCTGCTGCGGGTGGTCGACTCCATTGCCGACGGAACGGCGCGCGCCGTCGAGCAGGACGGTGACCTGACGCTCGCTCCGAAGCTCGGCATCGAGGACGGACGAATCCGCTGGTCAGAGCACGCGTCGACCGTAACCGACCTCATCCGCGGCGTCACGCCGGAACCCGGTGCGTTCACCACGATCGACGACGCGCGGCTCAAGATCCTGCGGGCGACGATCGCCAGTGGCATCCCTCCGATCGAACCCGGCCGGCTGGAACTCGTCGACGGCCGGGTGGTCGCGGGAACGGGAAGCACTCCGGTGGAGCTCGTCACCGTGCATCCGGCTGGCAAAAAGGCTATGAGCGCCGTCGACTGGTGGCGGGGCAGGCCTGCGGGCGCGGGGGTGGTGGCCGGATGAGCGATCGCGCCGAACGCTCGTCCACGCGCCCTGTCGCTGCCAGCCGCATCCAGCCCGCTCGCCGCATAGCGTTCGAGGTCATCACCGCCGTCCGGGAGTCGGACGCCTACGCGAACCTGCTGCTGCCGGTGAAGCTGCAGCGAGCCAAACTGAGCAGCCAGGACGCCGCGTTCGCGACCGAGCTGACCTACGGAACGCTCCGGCTGCAGGGTTACTACGACGCTGTCATCCAGCTGGCCGCCGGACGGTCGGTCGACGACATCGACTCGCCGATCCTGGACGTGCTGAGGCTCGGCGCGCACCAACTGCTCTCGATGCGAGTGGCCCAGCATGCCGCCGTCGACGAGTCTGTGTCGCTGGCCAGGGAGGTCGGCTCCCGCTCGGCGTCCGGATTCGCCAACGCGATCCTGCGGACGATCACCAGGAGCGCGGTCGGCGAGTGGCACGATCGGGTACTCGCCGGCGCTCGGAACGACGACGAGCGTTTGTCGCTCGAGTACTCGCATCCCGTCTGGATCATTCGCGCCTTCCGCCAGTCCCTGGCCGCTGAGGGGCGCGAGAACGAGCTGGAGGACCTGCTCCTCGCCGACAACGTCGCGCCGAGGGTGAGCATCGTCGCCCTCCCAGGGCTCGCCAGCGTCGACGAACTCGCCGGAACGCACCTGGCCGAATTCTCGCCGGTCGGCGTGCAGAGCGACGGAGGAGACCCTGGCCAATTCCCCGCCGTCGTCGCCGGACGCGCCAGGGTGCAGGACGAGGGATCGCAACTGGCGGCGCTCGCGCTGAGCCGCGCCCGCCCGATCGTGCCTGGGGAACGCTGGCTCGACCTGTGCGCCGGTCCAGGTGGTAAGGCCGCGCTGCTTGCCGCCGAGGCGCTGGCAGGGGGTGCGACCCTGGTGGCGAACGAGGTGGTCCCCGCTCGCGCCGGCTTGGTCAGCAACGCCCTGTCGGTGTTCGCCGATCCGCCGCAAGTGCTCGTGCAGGATGGCACCCGCATCGGCAGCACCCTCCCCGCCCAATTCGACCGCATCCTGCTGGATGCTCCATGCACAGGACTCGGCGCGCTTCGGCGGAGGCCCGAGGCCCGTTGGCGCAAGCGGCCGGCGGATGTCGCGGAACTCACCGCCCTCCAAAGCGACCTGCTCGCCTCGGCACTCGGCGCGCTGAAGCCAGGCGGCATCCTCGCCTATGTGACCTGCTCACCGCACCTCGGCGAGACCAGGAGCATCGTCGCGGCGGCATTGGAGAAGGCGGGGGAGTCGGTCAGACGCATGGACACCGTCGCTGTGCTGGCGTCGGTCACCCTGGCACCGCTTGACCTCGGCGAGAGCACCGGTCACGTGCAGTTGTGGCCGCAGAGGCACGGCACAGACGCCATGTTCATCTGCCTTCTGCAGACGAGCGGTTGACTGCGGAGACACCGAGCGCGGTTAGGGTATTCGCATGCCAGTTCGAATCAATCCGAGCATCCTCACAGCCGATTTCGCGAATCTGGCAAGCGAGGTCCATCGAATCGCGAATTCGGACCTGATCCACGTCGATGTGATGGACAACCACTTCGTGCCGAACCTGACCTTCGGGCCGCGAATGGTCGAGAGCCTGCAGGCTGTCAGCCCGAAGCCGCTCGACGTGCACCTGATGATCGACGACGTCGATCGTTGGGCGCCGGACTACGCAGAGCTCGGAGCCTATTCCGTCACGTTCCACGCCGAGGCGACAAAGGATGCCGTGACACTGGCGAGGCGCATTCGCGACATTGGATCCCGGGCCGGTATCGCGTTGAAACCCGGAACCCCGGTCGATCCGTACCTGGACCTGCTGGCCGAATTCGACCAGGTGCTGGTGATGACGGTCGAACCGGGCTTCGGCGGGCAGTCGTTCATGGAATCGACGATGCCGAAGCTGCGGGCGTTGAGAACTGCCACTCGTGCAGCGGGCCTCGACATCTGGCTGCAGGTGGACGGCGGAATCAACGAGCAGACCATCGTCACGGCGGCCGAAGCCGGCGCGAACACCTTCGTGGCCGGCTCCAGCGTGTTCAACGCCACAGATCCGGCCGCGCAGATCGAGTTGCTCCGCGCGGCGGCGGAGGCTCACTCGCACTGAGGCGGGAGTGAACGTCGCCCGCATCCGATTGGCCGGCCGGGTCTGGTTGGCCCGCAGAGTCTGGTTGGATAGACACATGACTGAGTTCAACAAGACCAAGCCCGAGATCGAGTTCTACGAGGGTGGAGCCCCGGACGAGCTGGTCAGCATCGACATCGAGCTGGGAGACGGCGACGAGGCCACGTCCGGCGCCAAAGTCGACGTTCACTACCTCGGGGTCGACCTCGAGACGGGCGAAGAGTTCGACTCGTCCTGGAGCCGCGGCCAGTCGGTCAACTTCCCCCTCACCAGCCTCATCGCGGGCTGGCAGGAGGGCATCCCGGGAATGCGGGTCGGTGGCCGTCGCCAGCTGGTCGTTCCGCCGCACCTCGCTTACGGCCCGGCCGGCTCGGGGCACCAGCTTTCCGGACGTACCCTCATCTTCGTCATCGACCTGCTCGGCGTCAGCTGATCGCAGGGATCGATCGCGCAGGCAGATCCTGCCGGACCGGTAACCTTGACCTCGTGAAGACCTTCGACGACCTCTTTGTTGAATTGAGTGACCGCGCCGTGACCCGGCCGGCCGGCTCCGGCACCGTCGCCGAGCTCGATGCCGGAGTGCACGCGATCGGCAAGAAGATCGTCGAGGAGGCCGCAGAGGTGTGGATGGCCGCCGAGTACCAGAGCGACGACGACACAGCGATGGAGATTTCCCAGCTTCTCTACCACCTGCAGGTGCTCATGGTGGCGAAGGGCCTGTCAACCGAGGATGTCTATCGACATCTGTGAGTCGACAAACCGTGTGACGATGTCGCACAACGCCACGCCATCCGACCCATCGACCAGGTAAAGAGAAGACACATGCTGCGCATAGCAGTTCCGAACAAAGGATCGCTGTCCGACACCGCGATCCAGATGCTCTTCGAGGCGGGCTACGTCATCCGGCGCGACCCGAAGGAGCTGATCGTCGCAGACCCTCGCAACAACGTCGAGTTCTTCTATCTCCGCCCGCGCGACATAGCCACCTATGTCGGCTCTGGGGCACTCGACGTCGGGATCACCGGACGCGACCTGCTCCTCGACTCGGGCAGCACCGCCGTCGAAATCGCCGAGCTCGACTTCGGCGGGTCGACCTTCAGGTTCGCCGCTCCGACCGGAGCGTTCACCGACCTGGCAGACCTGGCCGGGGTGCGAGTAGCCACCAGTTATCCGGGGCTGGTAGGAGCCTTCCTCAAGGCCAACGGCGTCACCGCAGAGCTGGTGCGCCTCGACGGTGCGGTCGAGTCCGCCGTGCGCCTCGGGGTTGCGGATGCGGTGGCCGATGTCGTCTCGACCGGCACGACGCTGCGGCAGCAGGGCCTCGAGATCTTCGGCCCGGTCATCCTGCAATCCACCGCGGTGATGATCGGTGCGAACGACTCGGTCCCTGGCCTCATCACCTTCCACAGAAGACTGCAGGGGGTTCTCGTCGCACGGCAGTACGTGCTGATGGACTACGACCTCCCCGCCGCACTGATCGAGCAGGCATCCGCCATCACCCCCGGCCTCGAATCGCCGACGGTGTCGCCGCTGCGCGACCGCGACTGGGTGGCAGTGCGCGTGATGGTTCCACGCCAAGACACCAACCACATCATGGACGAGCTGTACGAACTCGGCGCCAGGGCGATCCTGGTGAGCCCGATCCACGCGGCACGGATCTAACCATGGCCGTCGCGGTGCGCGTGATTCCGTGCCTGGATGTCGCGGCCGGACGCGTCGTCAAAGGGGTCAAGTTCCAGAACCTCCGGGACGCAGGCGACCCGGTCGAGCTCGCGCGCAGGTACTACGAGCAGGGCGCGGACGAACTCACCTTTCTCGATGTGACGGCGACGGTGGATGACAGGTCCACCACCTACGACGTCGTTCGAGCGACCGCGGAGCAGGTGTTCATCCCGTTGACCGTCGGCGGGGGAGTCCGCTCCACCGAGGACGTCGCGAAGCTGCTCGCCCACGGTGCGGACAAGGTCGGGGTCAACAGCGCGGCCATCGCACGACCGGCCCTGATCTCCGAGATCGCCGACCGCTTCGGTGCGCAGGTGTTGGTGCTGTCCCTCGACGTCAAGCGCTCGGCTGGCGGTTTCATGGTCACCACCCACGGCGGCAGGACCATGACAGAGCTCGATGCCATCGACTGGGCCAGTGAAGCCATCGAACGAGGCGCGGGGGAGTTGCTGGTGAACTCGATCGATGCCGACGGCACCCGCGACGGATTCGATCTCGAACTCATCGCCGCGATGCGCGAGATCAGCTCCGTACCGGTGATCGCCAGCGGCGGTGCCGGCGCGGTCGACGACTTCGCCCCGGCGATCGAGGCTGGAGCGGATGCGGTGCTCGCGGCATCCGTCTTCCACGACGGCGATCTGACCGTAGGCGACGTCAAGCGCGAGCTGGCGAACGCCGGCCTGATCGTGAGGTAGGAAAACATGGATGCTGACACCCTGGACGCCGTGCTCGCTCGCGCCTCCTTCAACGGCGACGGCCTGCTGCCGGCGATCATCCAGCAGCACGACACCCTCGAGGTGCTCATGCTCGGTTGGATGGACGCCGAGGCCCTCCGACGCACCCTCACCGAGGGCCGGGTGACCTTCTGGAGCCGTTCGCGGCAGGAATACTGGCGCAAGGGCGACACGTCCGGAAACGTTCAGTACGTTCGCGGCGCGGCACTGGATTGCGACGCCGACACCATCCTGGTCACCGTCGAGCAGGTCGGGGCGGCCTGCCACACCGGTTCGCGTCGCTGCTTCGACGTCGACCCGCTCGAACCCCACATCGGCGGATCCGATGCGTGAGACCACCACGAGGGAACAGTTCGACTCGCTCCTCGCCGGCCATCGGGTCATCCCGGTCATCCGCGAACTCTTCGCCGACGGCGAGACCCCGGTCGGCATCTACCGCAAGCTTGCCGACGGAGGCCCCGGCACCTTTCTGCTGGAGTCCGCGGAGCAGGGCGGCATCTGGTCCAGGTACTCGTTCATCGGCGTGTCCTCATTCGGTGTCCTCACCCAGCAGGCGGATGAAGCGGTCTGGCTCGACTACGGACTGTCCAAGGAAAGGGCGCTCGGCGCGATGCCAGGAGCAGGCAGGCCCATGGCTCCGTTGCAGGCTCTCGCGCACCTGTACGAGCGCTGGGGAACGCCTCCGGTCGCCGGCCATCCGCCGCTCACCGGTGGGCTGGTCGGCTTCATCGGCTGGGAGGCGATCCGCCAGATCGAACGGCTTCCGAACATCCCACCGGCCGACTACGACATCCCCGGCCAGGCGCTGAGTTTCGTGTCAGAACTGGTCGTAGTCGACCATCGCAGCGGCAGTGTCCTGCTCATCGCGACGGCGCTGAATGACGGAGAGTTGAACGACGGCGTAGTGGACGACGGCACAGAGACCGGTGACGAACTCTGGTCTGGCGCGCAGGCGAGGCTCGACCGCATGCAGGCGCGTCTCGGGGAGCCGGCAGAGGCCTGGCTGGCCGAGGTCGACCTGGCAACACCGGCGAACCCGGTCCCGCGCATCGCCTCGAGCGATTTCCACGGCGTCGTCGAGCGTGCCAAGGAGCACATCAGGGACGGCGACGTGTTCCAGGTGGTGCTGTCGCAGCGTTTCGACCACGAAATCAACGCGCATCCACTCGATGTATACCGGGTCCTGCGCACGCTGAACCCAAGCCCGTACATGTACCTGCTGTCGCTCGTCGACCCGGACGGTGAGCCGTATTGGATCGTCGGTTCGTCCCCGGAGGCACTGGTCAAGGTCGAGAACAGCCGGGTCTACATGCACCCGATCGCCGGATCCCGTCCCCGTGGCAGCGGTCCGGAGGAAGACCTCGCGCTGGCCGAGGAACTCCTCGGCGATCCCAAGGAACGCGCGGAGCACCTGATGCTCGTCGACCTCGCTCGCAACGACCTTCTCAAGGTGTGCACACCGGGCACCGTCGAGGTGTCGGAGTTCATGCAGGTCGAGCGGTTCAGCCACATCATGC
>JAODMG010000161.1 GCA_025464895.1 Microbacteriaceae bacterium
ACCCTCACGAAGGCGGAGGTCTACGCGGTGAGCAATCGTCTCGGCTCGCTCCCCACCGGCAAGCTGCCGATCCCGAAGGGCATCGACCCCACCAAGGCGAGGGCAGCGCGCCCCCGCTAGTCCATCGAATTCAGCGCCGCACCAGCACGGTCCCGACCAGGCGGTCGTGCATCCCCCGCTGGTCGCGATCCCAGATCACCGCGGGAATCACGATGCACAGCAGCAGGGTTCTTCCGATCGGGCGCAGTACGCCGACCCAGCCACCGGCTACAGGAACGACGCGCAGGCCGACCACCAGGTGACCGACACTCCCGTTCAATGAGCTGATGAACACGATCTGGGCGACGGCGAAGATCGCGAGGGTCGCCACTGCGTCATAGGAGAAGAACGCGATCGAGACGAGGATGCTGAGCGTCCAATCGATCGCGAGTGCCGCGAGTCGACGACCGAACCTGGCGATCGATCGCGGTCCGGATTCAGGCAGTCCGAGACGGCGACCTGGCCATTCCGGTGTGGCCGATCCTGCATCCGTACGGGGGTTGGTCATGCGTCAATTCTAGGAGCAGGGGTATCCGTAACATCCCGGAAACAATAGCGACACCGTGGCGAAACCCCGGACGCATACCCTCAGCAGTGGCTACACCCTGTAGCCGTTTCAGTTCCAAGCTCATTGGAGTCTTTTCCCATGTTCAGTGATTCTTCCGAGGTGCTCAAGTTCATCAAGGACACCGACGTCAAATTCCTTGATATCCGCTTCACGGACCTTCCCGGCGTGCAGCAGCACTTCAACATCCCGGCTTCGACCGTCGACGAGGAGTTCTTCTCGGTTGGCCAGCTCTTCGATGGTTCTTCGATCCGCGGTTTCGCGTCGATTCACGAGTCCGACATGCAGTTGATTCCGGATGTCTCGACTGCCTACGTCGACCCGTTCCGCGTCGAGCGCACACTGATCATGATCTTCGACATCTACAACCCGCGCAACGGCGAGATCTACGCCCGTGACCCGCGCCAGGTTGCCAAGAAGGCCGAGAAGTACCTCGCATCCACCGGCATCGCCGACACCGCATTCTTCGCCCCCGAGGCCGAGTTCTACATCTTCGACGACGTTCGTTACGACGTGAAGCAGAACACCAGCTTCTACTCCGTCGACTCAGAAGAGGGAGCCTGGAACTCCGGCCGGATCGAAGAGGGCGGAAACCTCGCGAACAAGACCCCGTACACGGGCGGCTACTTCCCGGTCAGCCCGGTTGACAAGCAGGCCGACCTCCGTGACGACATGAGCCTCAAGCTGATCGACGCCGGCCTCATTCTGGAGCGCGCCCACCACGAGGTCGGCACCGGCGGCCAGGCGGAGATCAACTACCGCTTCGACACCATGGTGCACGCAGCCGATGACCTGCTGAAGTTCAAGTACATCGTCAAGAACACCGCCCTCGAGTGGGGCAAGGCAGCTACCTTCATGCCGAAGCCGCTGTTCGGCGACAACGGCTCAGGTATGCACACCCACCAGTCGCTCTGGAGCGACGGCAAGCCGTTGT
Organism: Microbacteriaceae bacterium; assembly: GCA_025464895.1. Lineage (GTDB taxonomy): Bacteria > Actinomycetota > Actinomycetes > Actinomycetales > Microbacteriaceae > Parafrigoribacterium_A. The sequence goes on from JAODMG010000161.1 coordinate 1,539, forward strand.
TCTACGACGAGTCCGGTTATGGCGGGCTGAGCGATATCGCTCGCTGGTACATCGGCGGCCTGCTGAAGCACGCTCCGGCAGTGCTCGCGTTCACCAACCCGACGCTCAACTCCTACCGCCGCCTCATCCCCGGATTCGAAGCACCGGTCAACCTGGTCTACTCGGCAGGCAACCGCTCAGCATCGATCCGGATCCCGATCACCGGTACCAACCCGAAGGCCAAGCGCATCGAGTTCCGCGCACCGGATGCCTCCGGCAACCCGTATCTCGCATTCGCCGCGCAGCTCATGGCCGGCCTCGACGGAATCAAGAACCGCATCGAGCCGCACGAGCCGGTCGACAAGGACCTGTACGAGCTGCCGCCAGAGGAAGCCAAGAACATCCCGCAGGTTCCGGCATCCCTCGAAGAGGCACTCAAGGCGCTCGAGGCCGACCACGAGTTCCTGACCGCTGGCAACGTGTTCACGCCAGACCTGATCGAGACCTGGATCGCTTACAAGCGCGAGAAGGAGATCATCCCGGCGGCGCAGCGCCCGCACCCGTTCGAGTACGAGCTCTACTTCAGCGTTTGATCCTATTCATGCACTGACCGTGTACACGAAGGGCCGCACTTATCGAGGTGCGGCCCTTTTGTGTTCGCGTGATTCCGGATCCAACGGGGCGAGTCGTATTCGGCCATGACGTCGGTGTCACCAACGTGATGGCCGGGTACGACTAGACGGACCCGTAGAAGCGCTTCTCGAAAACCTGGCGAGCGAGCCGCGTGATCCGCAGGTAGTCGTCATCCAGCTCGGTTGCCGAACCCGGTGCGTACTCGAGGAGTCGCGCAACCCCATCCAGCTGCTGACGGTCGGTCGGGAGCACATCGAGGGTCCTGGCGGTCCACAGGGTCATCGCCGAACGAGCGCGTGAAGCGAGTACCCAGGCGTCGCGCAGGCGAGCCGCCTCATCCGGTTCGATGAATCCCTCGGCGGTCGCGACCGACAGGGCTTCGAGAGTCGATGTCGTGCGCAACGCGGGGATTCTGGCGCCGTGCTGCAACTGGATCAGCTGCACGAACCACTCGACGTCGCTGAGTGAACCACGCCCGAGCTTCAGGTGCCGCGATGGGTCTGCCCCCTGTGGAAGACGCTCGGATTCGACTCTCGCCTTGATGCGTTTGACCTCGCGAACGTCGTTGTCCGAGATCGCCTTCGGGTAGCGCACCTCGTCGGCCAGCGACTCGAAATCGGACATCAGCGCGGCGTCCCCTACGACGGCACGCGAGCGGAGCAGAGCCTGCGCTTCCCAGGTGAGGGACCAGCGCTGGTAGTAGGCCCGGTAGGAATCCAGGGAGCGCACGACGGCCCCGTTCTTGCCTTCCGGGCGAAGATTGATGTCGAGGTCGAGCGGGAGCCGCAGGTCTTCCGTGTGTCGGAGAACCTCGGATACAAGCCTCTCCGCCTTGGCCTGCGCCTGCTCACCGGTCAGCGTGGTCGCACGATAGACGTACATCACGTCTGCATCCGATCCGAAACCGAGTTCCCTGCCACCGAAGCGACCCATGGCGATGATCGCGAACTCGAGACCGTCGTCCGGCTCGCGCAGGGCGGTCAGGACCCCGGTGAGCAACGCCGTCGTAACGTTGGACAGGGACCGTCCGAGCTCCTCGACGTCGATAAGACCGAGGATCGCCGCGACCGCCAGTCGAAGCACCTCGCGGCGGCGAGCGGTGCGAAGGGCGAGGGTCGCAGTCTCGAGGAGTGAGTGGCGGGCGACGGTCGCCATGGCTTCATCCAACAACGCCTCGAGCGAGCGCGGTCGGAGCTCCTCCTCGTTCTCGAACCAGGCCGCCGCCTCCGGAATGCGCTCGAACAGCATCACCGCGAAGCGCGAACCGGAGAGCACGCTGGTCAGGCGTTTTGCCGCGCCGGACGAGTCCCTCAACATTCGAAGGAACCAGTAGGACTCCCCCAGGTCGTCGCTGAGGCGGCGAAATGCGAGGAGCCCGTGATCCGGATCCGGTCCGTCGGCGAACCATTGCAGCATCACCGGCAACAGGTGCCGCTGGATCTGTGCGCGACGCGAGACACCGGAGGTGAGCGCCGCGATGTGCGCGAGCGCGCCCTTCGCATCGTGGAAGCCGATGGCGGCCAGACGAGCCGACGCCTGCTCGCTGCTGAGCGCGAACCCGTCGTCGGGAAGCGCCGCAACCGCCGACAGCAGCGGCCGGTAGAAGAGCCGTTCGTGCAGCCTCCTGACCGCATTCTTGGTCTGCGACCACTGCTCGGTGAGATCCGCGGCGCTCGACGCGATACCGGTCGCGCGCGCGAGGATTCGAACCTCGTCCTGGTTGCTCGGCATCAGGTGGGTGCGCTGGAGGCGCGTCAGTTGGAGTCGATGTTCGAGAAGTCGCAGAAAGCGATAGTCGCGCGCGAATTCGGCCGACTCGACTCGGCCGATGTATCCGCCGTCTGCGAGTGCTGCGAGCGCCGGGAGCGTGCCGGCCTGGTGGATCGTGTCGTCTGTCTGGCCGTGGACCAATTGCAGGAGCTGGATGGTGAACTCCACGTCCCTCAGCCCGCCCGGCCCGAGCTTGAGCTGGAAGTCGAGCTCCTCTGGTGGAATATGCGCGGTCACCCGCTCCCTCATGCGCTGCACGCCGTCCACGAAGTTCTCTCGCGACGCGCTGCTCCAGACCTTCGGCGCGATCGCGGCGCAGAAGGCGGCGCCAAGTTCCAGGTCCCCGGCGAGCGGCCTGGCCTTCAGGAGTGCCTGGAACTCCCAGCTCTTCGCCCACCGGTCGTAATAGGCCAGATGCGACTCCAGGGTGCGCACCAATGCGCCATCCTTGCCCTCCGGTCGAAGGTTCGCATCGACCTCCCAGAGGGCTGGCTCCCTGGCGAAGTCGTGGATGCCTCGCATTGTCGCCATGGCGAGCCTGGTCGCGATCTCAACCGCCCGGTCGTTCGCGACGTTACCCCCACCATCCGCAACGAAGATCACGTCGACGTCGCTCACGTAGTTGAGCTCTGCCGCGCCCGCCTTGCCCATCCCGATGATGGCGAGGCGAGTGTGGGCTACCTCGTCGGCGGGGAACGATGATGAGGTTCGAGCGACCGCGAGCGATGCGTCGAGCGCCGCGGCGGCGAGGTCCGCGAGAGCCCCGGCCACGGCATCGACCGCGGCAAGCGGATCGCGCTGCTCGAGGTCGAATGCGGTGAGGCGGGCGAGGTGTCGGCGATAGCGCACCCGGAGGGCATTCCAGGCGGCATCGTGGTCGACGCTGGCACCGCGACTGTTTCGGGTGCCGGGAACAGTGGTGACGGCATCCAGGAGCTCGACCCGGTACTGCTCGACCGTCAGCGGGCGCACCAGCGGCGTCGCGAGGGACTCGAGTTCAGCTGGGTTGCGGCGGAAGAATTCACCGAACGCGGACGATGCCCCGAGTACCCGGATCAGCCGATCCGCGCCGCCATCATCAGCGAGCAGTCTGCCGACCTCCTGCGGACACTGGCGCAGCAGCTCCATGAGCGACCCGAGCGCCTGGTCCGGGTCCGCGCTCTTGGCGAACAACGGCAGCAGCCGACCGACATCGGCACTCGCCCCCAGCTCGCCGAGGGTATCCCTGGTGGCGCTGAGTTGCGCGAAACCAAGCCTCGCAATCTCTGTGAGGGTCGTCTGGTTGCCGGGCACGGCGGTATTCCTGGACGTGACTACAGCATCTCCAGGTTGCTCTTGAGCTCGTACGGAGTCACCTGGGCCCGGTACTCCTTCCACTCCTGCCGCTTGTTCAGCAACACGTAGTTGAAGACCTGCTCGCCGAGCGTCTCGGCCACCAACTCGGATTCCTCCATGAGCGACACGGCGTGATCGAGGCTCGACGGCAATGCGCTGTAGCCGAGCGCACGCCTCTCGGCATCGCTCAGGCTCCACACGTTGTCCTCGGCCTCGGCTGGTAGCTCGTAGCCCTCTTCGATGCCCTTCAGCCCCGCAGCAAGCATCAGTGAGAAGGCCAGGTACGGATTCGCCGCGGAGTCGATCGCCCGGTATTCGACGCGTGCGCTCTGGCCCTTCGTCGGCTTGTACAGCGGCACCCTGATGAGCGCGGAACGATTGTTGTGGCCCCAGGTGATGAAGCTCGGAGCCTCGTCACCGCCCCAGAGGCGCTTGTACGAATTGACGAACTGGTTAGTCACCGCGGTGATCTCCGGCGCGTGGCGAAGGAGGCCGGCAATGAACTGGCGGCCGATCTTGGACAGCTGGTACTGCGCACCTGCCTCGAAGAACGCGTTCGAGTCCCCCTCGAACAGCGACATGTGGGTGTGCATGCCCGATCCGGGATGTGCCGACAGCGGCTTCGGCATGAAGGTCGCGTAGACACCCTGCTCGATCGCCACTTCTTTAATCACCGTGCGGAAGGTCATGATGTTGTCCGCTGTGGTCAACGCATCGGCGTACCGCAGGTCGATCTCGTTCTGGCCGGGGCCAGCTTCGTGGTGACTGAATTCGACCGAAATACCGAGGTCCTCGAGCATCCGCACCGAACGACGACGGAAGTCGTGGGCTGTTCCACCCGGGACGTTGTCGAAGTAGCCTGCAGAGTCAACCGGCTGCGGGCCATCGGCCCCGTACTGGGAGCTCTTCAACAGGTAGAACTCGACCTCTGGGTGGGTGTAGAAGGTGAAGCCGCGGTCTGCCGCCTTGGCGAGGGTGCGCTTCAGCACATTGCGGGGATCGGCAACGGCCGGCTGGCCGTCCGGCGTGGTGATGTCGCAGAACAT
>JAODMG010000169.1 GCA_025464895.1 Microbacteriaceae bacterium
CGGCTCTGAAGCGCCATCCGGATGCCGGTTTGGCGGGCCGGCCAGATGTAGTAATCTTGACAAGTTGTCTGGCTCGTCGATTTGATCGGCGGGCGAGACGATATGGGTCCATGGCGCAGCCTGGTAGCGCACCTGCATGGCATGCAGGGGGTCAGGGGTTCGAATCCCCTTGGATCCACAGTTAGCCCCCGTAATCATTGAGATTGCGGGGGCATTTCTATTTGTTAGTGGGCTGAAATCACGCTTTGACATCCCGTTTTCATTCAAACCGCGCGCTGGTGGTGGCATTTCCCTGCATTTGGGTTTCCGCGTGATGTCCGACGGGTCTACTTTGTATGCATGACCGAAGCTCAACAGCGCGAAGCGCCGACCGACGCAGCCGTCCCTCGTCGGAATTCCCACCTTGCGCTGCTACTGGTGGTCGGTGTGTTGATGGCGGTAGGAGGTCTCATCGGAGGGCTAGTCGCGAAGGCGTTCGCCGACCACGTTTCACGCGTGGCTAACTCCGCGAAGTCGTTGGTGCCTTGTGGCTCAGATCCGATCGCGTTGTGCTTCCCCAAGACCCTCGGCCACGCGCTCGTGACCGCCGACTACACGGGCCTCTGGATCGGCATCCTCATCGCCGTGCTCGGCGTGATGGTTCTGTTGGCCGGGAGCATCATCGCGTCCGCCAGGCCACGTGTGGCCTGAGACGGGCTGGACGCGCATCCTGATTCAATTCACTACGGAAGCGGAGAAGCAATCGGATGGATACGATCACTGACGAGCAGATGCGCACGCGCATGGCGGCGACGAAGCAGTACACGGTTCTGACCCTGAAGGCCGGCCCCAATCGGCAGATGGACGGCGCCGACCAGATCATCTGGGAGCACGGGCGCCGTAACTTTCAACTCCGCGCGGACGGTCTGCTGGCGATCGTCTGCCCGGTTCGCGACGGAAGCGACGTTTCCGGGTTCGGCATCTTCACCCTCGGCGTGGACGAGACCATCGAGCTCATGAAGGATGACCCGGCGGTCAAGGCCGGCATCTTCGTCTGCGAGGTGCACGCCGCGCGCGGTTTCCCGGGCGACGCACTGCCGTCCTGATCGCTCGCGGCGACACGCGCTGGCCGTCGGGCGACCGCTTCTCCAGGCGATATTCTGGGATCGGCCATGGACGAGTACGTGCCGTCGGCTCTCATCACGAGCAAGGATCAGCCGGTGAATCTCGCACAGCCATACCTCTACGACCGAAGCGGATCGCGGTATCCGATCGACGAGCCGCGCTGGCGCGGTGACGACGGTTCGCCGCTCATGGTGTCAGCGCTGCCGGGGATCGGGCGGGGCGACATTGACCCCGCCGAACGGTCCCAGTGGCGTTACCGCGCCGCGTTGCCGGTTCCGATGGAGAGCTGGGTGTCGTTGGGGGAGGGATGCACTCCACTCCTGCCAGCGTTGGTCGGCGGCGTTCGGGTTCGGGTGAAACCGGAGTGGTTCAACCCGACCGGCAGCTTCAAGGACCGCGGAACGTCGGTGATGATGTCGGTGCTCGCGAAGCAGGGCATCATCGAGATGCTCGAAGACAGCTCGGGCAACGGTGGATCCTCGGTCGCGGCGTATGCGGCGGCGGCAGGCATCGGCGCGAAGATCCTGGCGCCGGAGAGCACGTCCGCGGCGAAGATCGTTCAGAGCCGCATGCACGGCGCGACGATCGAACTCGTTCCCGGCAACCGCACCGCTACGTCGGATGAAGCGATCCGCCAGGCCGAGACCCGGTTCTACGCCAGCCACAACTGGCATCCGTTCTTTCTGCACGGCATCAAACTCCTGGCCTACGAGATCTGGGAAGACCTGGGCTTCTCCGCTCCGGACAACCTGATCGTGCCGGCCGGGGCAGGCAGCCTGGTACTCGGATGCTTCATGGGCTTCAGCGAACTCGTCGCGGCCGGCGCCATCGAGCGAGTTCCACGCCTGCTGGTGGCCCAGCCCGAGAACTGCAGCCCGCTGGCCAGCTCGTTCTCCGCGGGCATGGATGCGACCGTTGATGGCGAATGGAGGCCGACCATCGCGGAAGGGACGGCGATCGCCCGTCCGGTTCGCGATCGCGAGGTCCTGGCCGCGGTAGTCAGCTCGGGGGGAGGCTTCCAGACGGTCAGGGAGGACGAGATCCCGCCCGCCGTACTGGCGCTTGCGGCCCAGGGACTGTACGCGGAACCGACGAGCTCCATCGCGGCGGCGGCCGTTCCAGGCTTTGAGCGACAGGGCCTGCTGGAAGCGGGCGACACCACGGTGATGGTGCTCAGCGGATCGGGGCTGAAAGCCGCCAAGACGATGGCGGACATTGTCGACGCGAGGGACGCGGCTGCCCGGGACCAGGCGTAGTTCCGGGACGAGTGCGGCCGGTCGGAGTGCCGGGAGCGAGGTCATCCGCCCGCTAAGTCACACCCAGATTCCCTCGAGTGCGCGCACGATGTTGCCGCCCAGCACCTTGACCATGTCCTCGTCGGAGAAGCCGTTGTGAACCAGCCAGGCGGCGATGTTATGGAAGTTCTCGGTCGGATTCTCGAGCCCGTCCACGTACGGGACGCGCTCGTGCGGCGCCGCGTTCGCCCCGGCAGAACTGATCAGTCCGGCGAAAGCATTGTGCAGGCCGACGTGATCGCCGTAGAGCGTGTCCGGACCGAAACCGACGTGGTCGATGCCGACGAGATCGAGGCAGTAGAGGAAGTGATCCATCACCGAGAGGATGCTGTGCTTCGGATGCGCGTGCGACACGGTGGTGTGCGGGGCGGCCGACATCCCGATCACGCCGCCGGTCGCGGCGATCGCCTTTAGCGCGTCATCGGACTTGAGCCGGGGAATGTCCCAGATGGCCTTGGCCCCGGCGTGGGTCATGAAGACCGGCCGGTCCGAGGCGTCCGCCGCCTGGATCCCGGTGAGGTCGGACGAGTGGGAGACGTCGATCGCGAGCCCGAGCTGGTTCATCCTGCGAACGGCCGCGCGTCCGAACTTTGTCAGCCCGAAGTCGACCGGCTCGCTGAGCCCGGCACCGAGGCCGTTCGACTCGGAGTATGCGATCCCGATCTGACGGATTCCGAGGCCGTAGAGCACGTCGAGCTTGTCGAGGTCGTTGCCGATCGGCGTCGCGGCCTCCAGTCCGAAGACCAGCCCGACCTTGCCAGCCGCGTGGGCGGCACGGATGTCGTCAACGGTGCGGATCACCACGACATCCGACTGGTGGGCGACATCCGCCTGGCGCATCCCTAGGTCGGTGACGACGTCGTCGAACTGCCACGGGGTATTGCCGGTGACCGTCGCCGTTCCATCCATCATGTTGTCGAACACGATGGTGAGACCGGATGCCGCGAGGCCGTCGAAGGCCGTGTGCTGGCGCCCAGTGCGGTTGTATGCAGGGGTGTTCGCCATGTCGGCGGGGAACCGCACCGGATGATCGTGCAAGCTGATCGTCACGTTGTCCGCGAGCAGGCGTTCCGCACGGTCGACCTCCGCGGCGGTGAACCCTCCGCTGTACGGGCCGACCCGGTCGAACTCCGGGGCGAGCGGATCCAGCGGGAGGCCGAGGTCCCCGCCGAGATAGTCGTAGGAGTGGTAATCGGTCATCGGGTGGCTCCGAGCATGTCATTGGGTGCGAGGGCGTGCGGGCCTGCGGCGAGCAGCTGCCAGAGCTGCTCCCAGGCACGCATTCCCTCGTGGATGCGGCGGGTTCGAAGGAACTCGTTTGGCGCGTGCAGGTTCTCGTCGGCCGTCGAGAAGGAGAAGAACAGGGTCTTCGCCCCGAGGACATCCTCGAACAGCGTTGTCGCCGGGAGAGTCCCGGCGATGACCGCGAGCAGGACATCCTCGCCGGGATAGACGTGGTTCAAGGCTGCGGACGCCGCCCTGATCGCCGGGTGGTCTGCCGGGATCCGGTAGGCCGGAACCTTCGCCTTGTCGATGGTGACAGTCACGACGACCCCCGGAATGGCGAGGGACTCGACGTGGCTGGCGATGGCCGCCGCGACCAGTTCTGGATCCTGCCGCCCAACCAGTCGTGAGGCGATGTGGCCGGTGGCGACGTGCGGAATGACCGAATACTTGCCGCCACCGCTCACGCCGGTGATTTCGAGCGTCGGACGCTCCCAGAGGCGCTCGAGGGTGGTGAAGCCGCCCTCGCCGACGAGCTCTGCAACACCGAGCTGCTCGCGATAGGCCGCGTCGTCGAACGGGACGGTCCCGATCTCTGCGCGCCGGGCGTCGCTGAGCGGGTCGACCCCCTCATAGAAGCCGTCGACGGCGATCCGGCCGTCCTCATCGTGCAGGCTGGCAAGGATCTTGCTCAGGGCGTGGATCGGGTTGGCGACGGTTCCGCCGAAGCGACCGGAGTGCAGGTCGCTGTTCGCGCCGTCGACCACGATGTCGAGCGACAGCAGGCCCTTCGACGCGATGGACAGGGACGGCTCGCTCGGACGCCACTGCGCACCGTCGGCGGAGATGACCAGGTCGGCAGCGAGCTCCTCGGCGTGCGAGCGGGTGTAGCTCGGGAGGCTCGGACTGCCGATCTCCTCCTCGCCCTCGATCAGGAACTTGACGTTCAGCGGCAGGCCGCCGCGCTGGGCCATGAACGCCTGGGCGAGCTTGACCACGATGAACACCGGGCCCTTGTCGTCGGTGACTCCACGACCGCGGACGACCTCGCCGTCGACCGTCATCTCGAACGGGTCGGTGTCCCACTCATCACGGCTGCCGG